>JAFTVI010000009.1 GCA_017465825.1 Clostridia bacterium | reverse complement strand
TGGCCAAAGGGGGCAGACTGTAAATCTGTTGTCAACGACTTCGGTGGTTCGAATCCACCTTGTAGGTCGTTGGCATCTATGAAATTGCAACTTAAAAATTGGGGGTAAAAAATGCGAAAAGCCTTGATTTCTCAAGGCTTTTCTATGCGGCATCTTTTTAGACCGCAACACTTGGTGGAAGAGGGTGGATTCGAACCACCGAAGTCGTTGACAACAGATTTACAGTCTGCCCCCTTTGGCCACTCGGGAACTCTTCCGTTTATTAAATTTTTGCTTTGAGAATAAAAAAATGGAGCTGGTGGACGGACTCGAACCCCCGACCTGCTGATTACAAATCAGCTGCTCTACCAACTGAGCTACACCAGCAACTCTCAACGCAAGGCATAATATATCACATAAAACTGATTCTGTCAAGAGTTTTTTTAAAATTTTTTAATTTTTTTGTTTTACGCTTTTATTTTACATTTTTTTACAGTTATGTTATAGTAAAAAAGAAGGTGGTTATATGAGCAAAATAAAATTTCAAATGAACAGAAACGAAGCAATTGTTTCTATTGTTCTGTGTATTGTTTTGGGCAGTGTTTTTGTCATAACAAATTTTAATTGGAATTCTTCAGTAAACAGGGAAGACACAACAGAATTGATCGCTCATTTTGAGTTTATGGAATATCCTCATACAAAGGCAAAACACGCAAAACTGTATTTGCTGATATTGAAAGCAAACTGATTGACGGCGCGTGTATGAGCAGTGAGCTTGAAGAATGTTTACTCGCCCTCGAATGCGGAACGACTGTATATATGCTTTTTGATGAAAAAGTGGATATATTATGGAACTGAGGACGGATGAAAAGATTTTTCTTGATTTTGACTATGCTCAGGTTCAGATGCAACTTGACAGGTTAGGTTATTTATGTCTGGGAGTGATTATGATTGCCGTTGCTTTCGGCATTGCTGTTGTTAAAATCAGACCGGAACGGATGCATAAATAAAATTTTTCAAATCCTGTCGTATGTCGGCGGGATTTTGGTATTTTTATATTATATATAAATAAAAAAACTTTATCAAAAACTCTTGTACATCTTTTTTTGCTGTGCTATAATAAGATGATTTATAATAGCATTATTATATTAATTTTACTTATAGGTGGTACATTAATGAAAAAATTATGTGAATTTACAAAAGAAGAACTGCTTGAATTTTATAACGATACACAGTCAAGATATGATGAATTCAAGGCAAGAGGTCTTACGATAGATATGTCAAGAGGCAAGCCGGGTCCGGAACAGCTTGATGTTGCTCAGGCTGAATTTGCAAAGGCTTTTGAGCTTACAGATTACAGGAGCAAGACAGGCTTTGACTGCCGCAACTACGGTATGCTTGACGGTATTGCAGAGTCAAAAGAGCTTTTTGCTTCACTTTTAGGCGTTGAACCCAAAAATATCGTTATCGGCGGTAACGCAAGTCTTGAGCTTATGTTCAGCTTTATCAGTCAGTGCTGTTCACACGGTATCGCAGGCTGTACTCCCTGGTCAAAGCTTGACAAGGTTAAGTTTATCGCGGTTGTTCCCGGTTATGACCGTCATTTTGCCATTGCAGAGTATTTCGGTATTAAGATGGTCAATGTTCCCATCAGCGAAACAGGCCCCGATATGGATATGGTTGAGGAGCTTATCAAAGACGAATCTGTAAAGGGTATGTTCTGCGTTCCCAAATATTCAAATCCCGACGGATTTACATATTCTGCTGAAACAGTTGAAAGGCTTGCAAAAATGCAGCCTGCCGCAAAGGATTTCAGAGTTATCTGGGATAATGCATATATCATCCACGACCTTTACGACACATCCGATGAGCTTGTTAATATTTTTGATGCGGCAAAGAAATACGGCACGGAGGATAACTTCGTTGAGTTCTGCTCAACCTCAAAAATCACATTCCCCGGCTCGGGTGTTTCTGCACTTGCGGCATCAGACAACAATATCAAAGAGATTCTTTCAAGACTTACCGTGCAGATCATCAGCTACGATAAGATGAATCAGCTCCGTCACAGCTGCGTTTTCCCCGATGTTGATTCACTTAAGGCTGTTATGAAAAAGCACGCAGACGTATTAAGACCCAAGTTCGATGCTGTTCTTGAAGTTCTTGAAGCAGAGCTTGGCGGTCTGGGGATTGCATCCTGGCACAAGCCCAACGGCGGATATTTTATCAGCCTTAACGTTGATACGGGCAGTGCAAAGTATGCAGGTCAGCTTTGCAAGGAGGCGGGTCTTACCCTTACGGGCGTAGGTGCAACCTTCCCCTATAAGAATGATCCCGATGACAGAAATATCAGAATTGCGCCCTCCTACCCGAGTGTAGAGGATCTGAAGGCATCTGCAGAGCTTCTTTGCATCGCAGTTAAGCTTGCGGCGGCAAAGGCATTGTTATGATAAGAATAGGTCACGGCTATGATGTACACCGCTTTGCCGAAAACAGAGAGCTGATTCTCGGCGGTGTAAAAATAGATTACGAGCTTGGGTTGCTCGGGCATTCCGATGCAGACGTATTGCTCCACTCCGTTTCTGATGCGCTTCTGGGTGCGGCGGCACTGGGCGATATCGGCACACATTTTCCCGACAGCGACGACAGATACAAGGGTATCGACAGTATGATACTCCTTAATCACGTTGTTGAGCTTTTAGACGAAAAAGGCTACCGTGTGGGCAATATTGACGCTACCGTTATAGCTCAGCAGCCGAAAATCGGCAGATTCACCCGACAGATGGCTGAAAATATTGCAAAAGTCTGCGGTATTGATGCTTCAGCGGTAAACGTAAAAGCAACCACCGAGGAAAAACTCGGTTTTACAGGCAGATTGGAAGGCATATCGGCACACGCCGTATGTCTTATAGAAGCACTTTAACAGGAAGGTGATTTTAATGAATTCATTAGGATTATTGTCCGTTTCGGAAACTCTTGCTTCAACCTGGGAAAAATTCTCCGGCGCGGTAATGAGCGTTAATTCAGTTACAGATATTCTCGACATACTTCTTGTTGCGGTTGTTGTTTATTCTGTTATAATGCAGATACGTAAAACTCAGTCTGTGCAGGTTATAACGGGAATTTTATTCATTGCGCTGATATATCTTGCAGTTAACTTGTTTGAAATGAACGCAAGTAAATATATGTTCAGCATAGTTTTCAGCAACCTGTTGGTTATTCTCGTTATTATTTTTAGCGGCGAAATAAGGCAGGCGCTTGAAAAATTCGGTCAGAAAAACAATTTCTGGGCACAGCTGTTCAGTCCTAAAAAGAATGACGACGCCACTTATGACGTTATCAACAGCGTGTGCAGAGCCTGTGCTGAAATGAGTGAGGACAAAATCGGTTCGCTTATTGTATTCCAGCGTAAGTCAATGCTCGGCAATATCACAAGGCAGAGCGTGCCTATTGATTCCTGTGTCACAACGGAAATGCTCCTTAGTATTTTCTTCCCGAAGGCTGCCCTGCACGATGGCGCAATCGTTATAAAAGACGGCAGAATCGTTGCCGCAAGATGTGTTGTACCTCTCAAAAATGAGAAAGAGGTAACGGAACACGTTGGTACCCGACACAGAGCCGCTCTTGAAGTGAGCCTTCGCTCCGATGCGGTTGCAGTCGTTACAAGTGAGGAAACGGGCATAATTTCAGTTGCCTGTGACGGTCAGCTCAGGAGAGGTCTTACCGATGCTCAGCTGCGTTCAATGCTTGTTGAGCTGCTGGTTGATACTTCCGAAGACGACAACTCAAAAAAGAAAAAAATATTTTCAAAAAAACAAAAGGGGGATAAGTCAAAATGAGTAATTCTCCCGAAAAAAAAGAAGCTCGCAAGGGATTTTCCTTCCGTAAGCTTATGGATAACAATAAGTTTGTTTTCCTTATTTCCCTTATTATTGCGTTTTTTATATGGGTTGCGGTGGCTATGTACAAAAGTCCCGAGGAATCCTATACAATATATAATGTTCCCATTACCATTTCTACAGAAAACAGCATTGTTTCACAGAAGGGCTACACTAATTTCTGGCAGAGTGATGAAAAAATCGATGTTACGGTTACAGGTCCGAGATATCTCGTAACAGCCTTGACTGCAGACGACCTGCTTGTTTCGGCAAACCTTAACACAGTTGATTCCGCAGGTATTTCAGAGCTTGACCTTAAAGTGTCGCTTAAAGAAAACAGCACTGAAATTACAATATCCGAGATGTCAAAAACCACTATTGAGGTGTATTTTGACGTTGAAAGCGAAAAAGAGTTTGATATTGTAATTGATTCAAATCAGATTCCCGAGCATATAGCACAGGATTATGATTTTGAAAGCGCAGAGCTTACGGTTTCCACCGTTGCTCTCAAGGGGCCCGAAACGGAAATCAATAAGATTGTAAGTGTTGTTGCAAATCCCAAATTTCCTGCGGAGCTTATGTATGCAACGCAGACCTTAGAGGTCGATTTAAGTCTTGAAGGCGCTTCTGCGGCTGATACCGTTTCTGTGAATGAGTATGTTAACAAGGTTGACGAAGTTGACTATTTTGTTAAGGTCAATATTTCAAGAACTGCTCAGCTTGTACCTGATGTTGCATTTACAGGTAATAAGATGAACGATGTGATCGTTGAGTATGATGTGGAGCAGATAGGGGTAAAAATAGACACGGAATATGAGCCCGTTGCAGATAAGCTTACCCTTTTGACTCTTGATTATCAGGCGATTGAAGCAGGAGAGCATAAATACAGGGTGAAGCTTGCAGATGTTCTTCCTTCAGGGGTAACGGTTACCGATGAAATTGATACTGTTGAAGTAACAGTGACAGTATCGTAACAATATTAAAGGAGGCGGATTGAATGAAAACAAGAATAACGGCTCTTGTCGCATTATTGCTTGCAGTAAGCGTACTTTTCAGCGGTTGTGATGCTTTTTCTTTCAGCTCCGCCGAAAATCTTGTCCGTCCGCCCAAGCTTTCGGGTAATGACGGCCAATTGCAGGCGGCATTTGAAACGGCTGTAGGCGCAACGGGGGAGTATGTGCTCAAATATCCCTCTGCAGGCGATTACCGTTCAGCTTTCGTAAGGTACGATTGCGACGGTGACGGCAGTGACGAAGCCTTTGTTTTCTATTCACTCAAAACAGAAGAAATGTCGGTGCATATGTATATGCTGGACTTCGCTGACGGCGAATGGATACCTGTTGACAACTTCAACGGTGAGGGCAGCGATGTTTATTCAATTGAGTTTTCAGACCTTAACAATGACGGTATAGCAGAGATTCTCGTGGGCTGGAGCTCGCTTGATGCAAAAAGCAACAAAAAGCTTTCCGTTTACTGCTCACAGAAAAGCGGCGCTGAACTTGATTACAGAGTGCTGATTATCGAAACCTATACAAGTATGCACACGGTGGATATTGACGGTGATTCTCAGCAGGAATTGCTTATTGCGCTTATAAATTCCACATCTGATACCTACACCACACAGGCAAAACTGCTTAAAATGTCGGGCAGTTCAGCGTCCGGCTTGCAGATTTCCGCAGTAGGGCATATTAATCTTTATTCTGAGATCACGGCGTTTTCATCAATATCTTCAGGCTATGCAAACGGAAGAACTTATATCTACATTGATGAAATTGCAGGTGACGCCTACCTTACTGAGCTTCTTTACTGGAACAGTGAAACGGGCACTCTTGAAGCACCTGTCGAAACCGATGTGCTTTCTATTGCAGACTGTCCTACAAGCAGATCACTTGATATTGTCTGTAAGGATATCAATTCCGACGGCGAAAAAGAGATTCCTTCAACAGCGCTTTTCCCCGCCGGTTATATTGTCCGCAAAAATGCAGACGGTACGGATAACAAAAGTCTTAACGAGAATATGTATATCATAAATTGGCTCAGCTATAACGAGGGTGAGTTTTCAACCGTCAGCAGTTATATCGAAAACACCGAAAATAAGTTCAGAATCGAATATGACGAAGAAAAAATGAAGGATTGGAGCATAGTTTTCTATCCCGACGACGGAGTTTCACAATTCTTTGTTGTAAGAGAATCGGACGACCCCGACGTGGCAGAGGAATCCGTGCTTATGTTTACGATTTCGGTGCAGGATATTGAATCCGATGTGAATATCAACACCTATCTTGCATCCGGCACGGAGTATATGTATACCTATCAGATAACGGCAGAGGGCGAGGAAATGGGCATAACAAAAGGCTTTATTTCAGCTTTGTTTTCTGTTGTGAATTAAGGTGATTATTGATGAAACGAATTTTGGTTGCAGAGGATGAAACCTCTATAAGAGATTTTATTGTAATAAATCTCAAACGAAGCGGCTATGAAGTGGTTGAAGCCGAAAACGGCAGAGTTGCCATTGATAAATACAATGAATGCGGCGGCGATTTTGATATTGCCCTGCTGGATATTATGATGCCTGAGCTTGACGGTCTTTCAGTCTGTAAATATTTAAGAGAGCAGAGCAGTACGATAGGCATTGTTATGCTCACCGCAAAATCGCAGGAAATGGATAAGGTCACAGGTCTGCTTGTGGGTGCTGACGACTATGTTATAAAGCCGTTTTCCCCCTCAGAGCTTATGGCGAGAATTGATGCAATTTACCGCCGTGTATCCGTCAATAAGGAGCTTGCGGACAAGAATAAATCTGCAGGTGAAATCATTACAAGCGGCAAATTTGCTCTTAATATGCGCACGAGAACCTTGCTCAAGGACGGTGAGCCGGTTGAGCTTACTCAGGTTGAATTCCAGATAATGGAGTATTTTATGAGCAATACGGGGGTTCCTCTTTCAAGAAACGATATTCTCACCCACGTATGGGGCGATACATATTACGGCGATGAAAAGGTCGTTGATGTAAATATAAGAAGATTGCGTATGAAAATAGAGGAGGATTCCTCAAGCCCCGAGCATCTCGCAACCGTGTGGGGCTGTGGATATAAATGGATACCGTAGAAATAATTTACCGCAGGTAAATTATTTCAGCGATATAAATCCGTAAACGGATTTGCGATATACCTGACGGTGCGATATATACATTCGTATACGATATGTGCCTGTCGGCACGCGGATTTATATCATATCGCATTTGAGCGACGCGACAAATATATCGCGTTGCGTCAGCAACATATCGCCATTCTTAGTTACTTAATTATAATTCGGAGTTGTTATCAATGAAAACAGGCGGTATTACCAAGCGCTGGATACTCAATACGTTGACTGTAATTATACTTATGCTTGTTATCGTTGATGTCAGCGCATCTCTGGCACTTAAAGATTATTACTATGCTATGGCGGAAAGCACCATTGATTCAAAGGTACAGAAATCCGCCGTGCAGACATTTTTCAAAAACTATGTTGATTCAACCGACTATATGTTTGAAGAGGGCGCAAGAGATTTTGTTGAAAATTTCGGTTACAGCTATCTTATGGACGTATGGGTCGTTGACGGTTCAGGCAATCTGATTGTCACTTCTGCAGGCTTTTCTGTCAGCGATTCGGCAGATATGCCCGACTATACCGCTGCGCTTACAAGTGAATCAGGCACTGAAATTTGGACGGGCAGAAACAGCAACGGCGAAAAGATAATGGCAAAATCACTTGCCATAACCAATACGGACGGTTCGGTTGCCGGCGTTGTAAGGCTTATTGTTTCTTTGGAGGACCTTGACACTCAGCACATAATGTTTACCTTGCTTATAGTAATTCTCAGCCTTGCCGCACTTTCAATGGTTGCCGTGTCGGGCGCATATTTCATCCGTTCAATCGTACGCCCCGTAGGGCAGATAAACGAAACAGCAAAGCTTATCGCTCAGGGCGATTTCAATGCAAGAGTGGATCACAGCGGCAATAATGACGAAATAAGCGAGCTGTGTGAAACGGTCAACTATATGTCCGAGGAGATTGCCCGTGCAGATGCGGTGAAAAATGACTTTATTTCCACTGTTTCGCACGAGCTGAGAACGCCACTTACCGCTATAAAAGGCTGGGCGGAAACTATCCGTGACATAGGCGGCACTGATGCAGAGCTTACCGAAAAGGGTATTGACGTTATCATCAGCGAGTCTGACAGACTTTACAGCCTTGTTGAGGATCTGCTTGACTTTTCCAAAATGCAGAGTGGCAGAATGGTCAAAAGGGCAGAGCCTATCGACCTTATAAAAGAGCTTGACAGCGCAGTCAATGTTTTCAACGACAGAGCAAAGCGTGAGGGCATTACCATTGTGTACAGTCGTCCCGATATATCTGCTCCTATGTCGGCGGACAAAAATCTGATGAAACAGGTTTTTGCAAACATTCTTGACAATGCGTTCAAATATAATTCGCAGGGCGGCAGGGTAGCCGTTTTTGCGGAGCTTACAAATGATGATAAAGTCTTTATATCCATTGCAGACACGGGCTGCGGTATTTCAAAAGAGGATTTACCCCATATTACCGAAAAATTCTACAAAGCCAATGTGTCCGTAAGAGGTTCGGGTATAGGACTTGCAGTCGTTGATGAAATTATTTCATTACATAACGGCACTATCGACTTTGCAAGCACACCGGGCAGAGGAACTGTTGTTTCCATTACCTTGCCCATAGATAAAGGAGGAGAATAAAATGGCATATAAAAATGCACAGAAAAATGAACGCCTCGGCAAAGCAGGCGGTCAGGCACTTATTGAGGGTATTATGATGAACGGCCCCGAGGGTGCGGCTATTGCCGTAAGAAAAACAGACGGCACGATTACTGTTGTTCCAAAGGAGAACAAGCACATAAGGGATAAGATTCCCGTGTTTAAAATCCCCGTTCTCAGGGGAATTGTCAATTATATTGAATCTATGATTCTCGGCTACAAGAGCCTTATGGAATCAGCCGAGCTTTCAGGTCAGCTTGAGCTTGAGGAAACTGAAGAGGAAATGTCCAAGCTCGACAAATGGCTCAGTGACCACTTCGGACCCAAAATGATGGCTGTTATCACAACCGTTGCTATGGTGCTGGGCGTTGCCCTTGCATTCGGTCTGTTTGTGTATCTTCCCTCATTCGTTATAAGACTTATTGACCAGTATCTTTTCAGTGAGTTTTTGCTCAGTCACGCATTAAGACCGCTGTTTGAAGGTATTATCAGAGTTGTTATATTCATAGCCTACCTTGCGGCTGTGTCAAAAATGAAGGACATCAAGCGCACGTTTATGTATCACGGCGCTGAGCATAAAACTATCTTCTGCTACGAAGCAGGCGAGGAGCTTACCGTTGAAAACGTTAAAAAATACAAGCGTTTTCATCCCCGTTGCGGCACGAGCTTTATATTTATAATACTTATAATGAGTATTCTTGCATCATCCTTGCTTTCATTTATTCTTCATCAGTTCCCGTCACTTACAATCGGCGGCGTTCACATCCTTGATGTTTCCTGGGCGTGGTCAATTATCAAAATACTTATTATGCCGCTCATAATGGGTATCAGCTATGAGCTTCTTAAATATTCGGGCAAGCACGATAATAAAATTATCCGTGCCCTTACCGCGCCCGGTCTGTGGATGCAAAGACTCACCACTGTTGAACCCGACGATTCTATGATTGAAGTAGGTATCGTTGCGTTGAAGGCTGTTGTTGAGGGTACGGACTCTGTCAGCGAGTATTTAAAGACAGAGGAAACACCCGAAAACGGTGAATCCGCAGAATGACAAACATAAAAAATCTTATAAAAAATACTGCTGATAAGCTGATTTGCTCCGATGCTCCCGAAACGGATGCATACGAGCTTGTGAAATATGTTTTCGGGCTTTCTAAAAACGATATTCTTATTTCACCCGAAAGAGAATTGGATAAAAACAAGCTGAATCGGTTCGACGCACTTGTTGAAAAGCGCGCAGGCGGCTATCCCTTGCAGTATATAATCGGTGAATGGGATTTTTACGGCTATACATTCAAGGTTAATGAGGGAGTTCTTATTCCCCGTCCCGAAACCGAACAGATTGTTTACGAAGCTAATAAATTCTTAAAAAATAAGAAAAATGCGGTTGTGTTTGACCTGTGCACAGGCTCCGGCTGTATAGGCTTGAGCGTTGCCGCCAATAATCCCCAATGTAAGGTGTATCTTTTTGATATTTCACCTGCGGCACTTGATTGCAGTCGGGAGAATACGGCATTGCTGTCGCTTGAAAACGTTACGGTTCTTGACTGTGATATTTTCAGCGGATTCAACGGCAATCTGCCCTTGCCCGATGTGATTCTGAGCAATCCCCCTTACGTTACCGAAGAGGAATTTGTTTCTTTACAGCGTGAAATTTTCTTTGAGCCGAAAGAGGCTATCGTAGCCGAGGGGGACGGACTTTGCTTTTACAGAGCCATATGTGAAAAATGGCTTCCCAAGCTTAAAAACGGCGGCTTTTATATGCTTGAAAGCGGCGAAGGTCAGCCTGAGAGCATTTGCAGTATTATAGAAGACATCAAAGGCTTTTCCTTTGAAATTCAGCCCGATCTGTACGGCGTTGACCGTTTTGTGTCGGGTACTAAGGAGTAATATTATGTTATTTGATATTATGGATTATATATCATCCGGTCAGTATGAGATGATATTTATTCAGGCGGCGTCTATTCTGTTTGTAATATTCTGCACTCTTCCCGTGCACGAGTATGCACACGCTTGGATGGCTGTAAGATTGGGCGACGATACACCCCGACTTGCAGGCAGACTTACATTAAGACCTATGGCACATATCGACCCCATAGGCGCAATAATGATTTTTCTTGTAGGCTTCGGCTATGCAAGACCCGTATCTGTCAATATGCACAATCTTAAAAACGGCAGAAAGAGCTTTGCTCTCGTTGCTCTTGCAGGTCCTGTATCCAACCTCATAATGGCATTTATCTTCCTTGTTTGCAAAACAGTGGTTGATGTGCTTTTTGTAAAAGCAGGCATTCCCGTTGCAGTTTATACGGTTCTTGCGTACTTCTTTATTTATGCGGCGTCAATCAATATTTCACTTGCTGTGTTCAATCTTCTTCCAATTCCGCCCCTTGACGGCTCAAGAATTTTTAACCTTATACTCCCCGAAAAATATTATTACACAGTAATGAGATATGAAAGATACATCCGTCTTGCATTGTTCGTTCTTTTGTGGATAGGTGTTCTTTCAAAACCTCTTATGTGGCTGTCAGACATCGTTTACAGCGGACTTAACTGGGTTGCAAGCTTGCCCTTTACTCTTACGGGAATTTTATAAAATATGGAAAAGATACAATATAAAACCGAGGTTTTTGAAGGACCTCTTGATTTGTTACTGCATCTTATATCAAAGCACAAGCTGAATATCAACGATATTCCCATTTTTGAGCTTGTGGAGCAGTATATTGCATATGTTCAGCGTATGCAGGACGAGAATATGGAAATTGCCAGCGAATTTCTCGAAATGGCGGCAAGGCTTGTTTATATAAAAACCGTTTCGCTTCTGCCTGTTTATGAAGAGGCGGAACAGCTGAAAAAAGAGCTTACGGGCGAGCTTATGGAGTACCGTGACTGCAAGTTGATGGCAGAAAAGCTCTCAAAGCAGTCGGGCGGTACGGATAAATTAATCCGAGACCCTATGGAAATTGAGGCAGATATGACCTATTCCCGTCTGCACGATGCCCTTGAGCTTTATTCCGCTTACATAAACGCCGCAGGCAAAAAGCTGCGCAAGCTGCCTGTCCCCGAGGATTCTTTCAAGGAAATAGTTGAAAAAGCGGTGGTTTCCGTATCTGTAAAAATTGATAATATTTACTCCGTTTTGTCTAGAGCGGGCAAAATGAAGGTTTTTGACGTGTTTTCAATGGCAAAAAGCCGTTCGGAGCTTGTTGCAACGTTTCTTGCAATTCTTGAAATGGCTAAGAACGGAAAGGTGTTTTTGTCGGGCGAAAACGAGAATCTGAGTGTCGAGCTTGATCTGACACAGAGAGGGGATGAAGAAAACGGACAGTAAAAGCTTACAGGCGGTTGCCGAAGCCGTGCTTTTTGCATCGGGTGAGCCGATTGATGTTGAAAAAACAGCAAAAATTCTGCTTGTCGATAAAGAAAGTCTTGAAGAATGTCTTGTTGCTCTTCAGGAAAAGTATAAAGGCGATGAGCACGGAATTGAGCTACTCAATCTTAACGGCAAATATCAGTTTGCCACAAAAGAGGAGTACGCGCCACAGATAAGAGCCGTGCTGAGCATAAAGAAAAATACTCCGCTGTCTGCGGCGGCATTTGAGGTGCTTGCAATAGTTGCCTATAATCAGCCTGTTACAAAGGCATTTATAGAGCAGGTGCGCGGCGTTGACTGTTCGGGTGTTATCGCAACACTTTGTCAGCGCAATCTTATAAGGGAAAACGGAAGGCTTGACTTACCCGGCAGACCTCTGTTATACTGTACTACGGATAACTTTTTAAGATGCTTTGAAATGTCTTCGTTGGACGAGCTTCCCGAGCTTCCCGCAAGGGATGAGCCTCTGCCCTCCGATAAAGAGGATGAAGAGGATTTTGACGGACAAATGTCCTTGATTTAATTAAAATAAAAATTTATGTGAAGGAGGCGAAGGCTTGACAGCGTTACCTATAATAGCAGGCATAATAATTCTGTTTGCATTGATACTCAGTATCAGGGCGCACATTCATATTCAGTACGAGGCGGATGAACTGACTGCATACGCATCCTGGGCGTTTATAAAAATTCCCCTGATTCCTGCACCCGAAAAACAGTCTAAGGAAAAAAAGCCTGCGCCCGCAAAGCAGGAAACACCTGCAAAAGAGCAGTCAGCTCCCAAAGAGCCTAAGCCGAAGGGTCCCAATCCCTTAAAAAACTTTTATGAAAATGAAAGAATCGAGGGTATTATTCAGATTCTTAAAAAACTGCTTGCAATCACAGGCAGATTCGGCAGACGGTTTGTAAATTCTTTTGTTATTGATGAAATGATACTTGACATTATCGTTTCAAAAAGTGATGCGGCGCAGACCGCAGAGGAATACGGCAAAATGTGTTACAGAGTTTTTCCCGTTACGGGAGCTGTGTGCGCAAACTGTAACGTCAAAAAATATGCCGTTAACATCAATCCCGATTACATAGGCGGCAGCTTTAACAAGTACGCCTTTGTTATGGAGCTTTCACTCAATCCGAGAAAGCTTATAAACGCAGTATTGCTGTTTGCTTTTGCAGCTGTTTTCAAGGTCGGTATACGGGTGTTCAAGAGTATGACAAAACAGCCCGAAACAGCTCAGACGGCACAGAAAAACACAAATAATGAAAATCAAAATATATCAGAGAGCGGTGCATAAATTATGAAAAACCAATCAGCAGAAAAAATTCTTGCAACAACAATCGAAAGAGTACGTGATCTTGTAGACGTAAGCACTATCGTAGGTGAGCCTATCAATGTAAATGCAGATATTACCATTATCCCCATTTCAAAGGTTACTTACGGCTTTGCATCAGGCGGTTCTGACTTCCCCTCAAGAAACAGCGTTGAGCTTTTCGGCGGCGGCGGCGGAGCAGGTATCACTATCAATCCCGTTGCTTTCCTTGTCTGCAATAAGGGGGAGGTTACAATCAAGCACATCACAGCTTCCGACAATGCGGCAGAGCGTGCAGTTAACCTTATTCCCGAAATGTTTGATAAGGTAACAGGCTTTATGGAAAAGCAGAAAAAGACCGAAACCGAAATTGATGTTGTTGTTGAAACCGAATAACGAAGTCATTATTTTGCCGCCGCTTACATAATTTTTATGTAGGCGGTGGTTGGTATGTTTAAAAAGTTAATTTGTGTTATAAATATTTTGGCATTTCTTGTAATCTTCTCTATTGACTGTGCGGCTCTTGATGCAGAGGAGCTGTCCGCACTGAGCGCGGTCGTCTATTGTACCCAGACAGGCGAAGTGATTTTTGAAAAGAACGCTGATGACGTCCGTTCAATGGCAAGCACAACCAAGATAATGACGTCACTCATAGCTCTTGAATGTAACACACCTCACAGAGTGGTTGAAATAACCGAAGAAATGGCGGATGTTGAAGGCACTTCCTCAGGGCTTGAAGCAGGCGACAGAATAACTCTTGAAAATCTGGTTTACTGTATGCTGCTTGAATCGGGCAACGACGCGGCAAATGCCGTTGCACTTGCCATAGGCGGCAGTTTTGAGGCTTTTGCTGATATGATGAACAAAAAGGCAAAGGAAATCGGTATGGAAAATACCTCTTTTGTCACTCCGTCGGGGCTTGACGATGATAATCATTACACAACGGCTTATGATATGGCACTGCTTACAGCTTATGCCCTTGAAAATCCCGATTTCGTAAACATATGCTCACAAAGCACGTATAACGCAGATTTTATAAGTTCCGGAAAAACCGTTACGCTTTCCAATCATAACAGGCTTATCAAGGAGTATGAGGGATGCTTCGGCGTTAAAACAGGCTTTACAAAAAAAAGCGGAAGATGCCTTGTAAGCGCGGCGGAAAGGGACGGCGTTACGCTCATTGCCGTAACTCTCAACGCCGGTGACGATTGGAACGACCACAGAAAAATGCTCGATTACGGCTTTGAATGTGTTGATACGGTTTCGGCTGATACGGATTTTTCTCAGTACAGCGTGCCCGTAATCGGCTCGGATGTATCACAGGTCGGCATTGAATGTGCAGATATCGCACTTGCCGTATCAGAAGAAAATCAGGCAGGTATTACAAGAAAAATATATCTTCAAAAATTTTTGTATGCTCCCGTTGCCGAGGGCGATATAATAGGCATGGCGGAGTATTATATCGGTGAAAAATTGCTTGCGAGTGTGCCTCTTACGGCAGACAGACAGGCTGATATAATAAAAGAAGAAAAAATAAATTTTACAGACAGACTTTTAAGTCTGCTTGACAGATGGTGGAAAAATGGCGGATAACAAAATTCGTTTGCAGAAGTTCCTTGCAGAAAACGGCGTTGCATCAAGACGCAAATCCGAGGAGCTTATAGAAAGAGGAAAGGTAAGAGTTAACGGTCATCCTGCAACATTGGGTGATAAGGTTGACCCCCGATACGACCTTGTTACGGTTTCGGGTGAAAAAATCGTTCCTGCACAGAAAAGTGAAAATATTTACATAATGATAAACAAGCCCAGAGGCTATGTTACGACTATGAGCGACGAAATGGGCAGAAAATGCGTGGCGGAGCTTGTTTCAGATATTCCCGAACGTATTTATCCCGTAGGCAGGCTTGATAAGGATTCCGAAGGCTTACTGCTTTTTACAAATGACGGTGAGTTCGCAAATATGCTCACACATCCTTCAATGCACGTGTCCAAAACATACCGTGTCAGCGTAAAGCCTATGGCGGACGAGGCTCAGCTTGTTGAGCTTTCATCGGGTGTGGTTATCGACGGCAAAAAGACTATGCCTGCGTCTGTTCAGGTTATGTCCGAGGGTGACGGCAGAAGCGTTCTGCAGATTACCATTCACGAGGGCAGAAACAGGCAGATACGCAAAATGTGCGAGGCGGTAGGTCTTGAAACCGTGCGACTTAAAAGAATTTCAATAGGCTCGCTCAAGTTAGGTTCTCTTTCAGCGGGCGAGTACAGAGAGCTTCGCAAGGAAGAGGTTGCGGCTCTCAAACGTTCCGCGCAGAAAGCAAAATCAGCTAATGAGAATAAGCGTAGTAAGGGCAAAAACCGACGCTGAAATGTTGACAACATCAGCTGATTATACTATAATATAATAATAAATAAAAAGAGGTAACAGCTATGGTTAAAAGTATGACCGGCTACGGCAGAGCTCAGAAGGAGTTTGAGGGCCTTACCGTAACAGTTGAGCTTAAAAGCGTAAACAGCAGGTATTTTGAGTTCTCCTCAAGAGTATATAAAAACTATTCTTTTATTGAGGACAAGCTCAAATCCGCAGTAAGAGGTATCATATCAAGGGGTAAGGTCGAGTGCAGTGTTCAGATCGATGCAACACAGACCGATGACGTTATCGTTCAGGTTAATGAATCTCTCGCCGCAGGCTATGTTAACGCAATAAACTCACTTGCGGAAAAATACGGTCTCGAAAATGACTTCAAGGTGTCTGACCTTGCATCTCATAACGATATTTTTCTTGTAAGAAAAGCTCCCGCAGATGAAGACAAAATATGGAGCTGTGTTTACGAAACTCTTAAAGAAGCCGCTGACGCATTCGTTTCAATGCGTGAAACAGAGGGTACCAAGCTTATTGAAGACATTCTTTCAAGAGGTGACCTTATTATTTCATACGTAGAGGCTGTTGAAAAACGCTCTCCCGAAACAATCAGAGAGTACAACGACAAGCTTCTTTCAAGAATGAGAGATCTGCTGGGCGATGCATCTGTTGACGAGCAAAGGCTCCTTACCGAGGCGGCAATTTTCGCAGATAAAATCGCAGTTGCAGAAGAAACGGTAAGACTTCGCAGTCATATCGCTCAGCTGCACGAAATTGCAAAAGCCGAAGAGCCTATCGGCAGAAAGCTTGATTTCCTTGTACAGGAGATCAACCGTGAGGCAAACACTATCGGCTCAAAGGCAAACGATATTGAAATTGCACGAATTGTAATTGAAATCAAATCCGAAGTGGAGAAGATCCGCGAACAGGTGCAGAACATAGAATAAGGTGAATACTGAATGAAGCTTGTAAATATAGGATTCGGCAATATGATAAACGCTCAGCGTGTTATTGCTATTGTAAGTCCCGAGTCCGCACCTATAAAGAGAATGATTGTTGACGCCAAGGAAAAGGGAATGCTCATTGACGCCACTCACGGCAGAAAAACAAGAGCAGTTCTTCTTTCCGACAGCGACCATATTATACTGTCTTATTTACAGACTGAAAAGCTGGGTGAACGCTTCAATGAAGTGGCAGCCGAAAACGGGGAGGAAGTTGTGGATGTCTGATATCGCTTCAAAGCTTGTTATAGTTTCAGGTCCTTCCGGTGCAGGAAAAGATACAATCGTAAATGAGCTTCTCAAAAGGGACAGCAGTCTTTCCTTGTCTGTTTCCGCTACATCAAGAGCACCCAGAGGCAATGAGCAGAACGGTGTGGAATATTATTTTATTTCCGCAAAAGAATTTCTTGAAAAATCCGAACAGGGCGATTTTATTGAATTTGCACGCTACGGCTCAAATTATTACGGCACTCTCAAAGAGGACGTACAAAAAAGAATAGACAGCGGCAAAATTGTTATCCTTGTTATAGAGGTAAAGGGTGCAGAGGGCGTTAAAAAGCTCTATCCCGAGGCACTTTCCGTATTCATTATGCCCCCGTCGGAGGAGATTCTCGAAAACAGATTGCGTGCAAGGCAGACTGAGGACGAAGAAACCATTGCAAAGCGTATGTGCATTGCAAAAACAGAAATTGAAAAAAGCGCAGACTATGATTTTACGGTTGTCAATGACGATTTACAGTCCGCCGTTGATAAAGTGTACAACATAATATGCGATAACAGAAAATAATAAAGGAAGTAGTAAATTATGCTTAATGTTGATATCCAGAAGTTACTTAAAAACGGCGAAAGCCGCTATGAGCTTGTTGCCGCAACAGCAAAAAGAGCAAGAATGATCGTAGACAACACTCCCGATAAAGTACCCGTTGTTGATAAACCCGTAAGCGTTGCTGTTGAAGAGCTTGAAGAGGGCAAATGGTCTATCGTTCACGATGAAGACTGATTCTCATTGGGGTGATTTTGATTGAACGTCCCTGTGACAGCTTCCATAGCCGTTGAAAATACGGCGTATAGCTTTGATAAGCTGTTTGACTACCTTATACCCGACAGCCTGACCGATTGCATCAGCGTAGGGTGTAGGGTTTTAGTCAGTTTTGGTACAGGAAGTAAAAAAAGGCAGGGATTTGTTTTCGCGCTCTCCGATACGGTGCCCGAGGGTGTTAAGCTCAAATCAATTCTCAGCGTGGAGGATCCGGAGCCTCTGCTTACACAGGAAATGATTACCCTTGCAACAAGGCTTGCAGATACCACCTTCTGCACACTTTTTGATGCGGCGAAGGCTTTGCTTCCGTCGGGATTGTGCCTTAATGTGGTCGAGAGCTACCGTGTCACATATGAATGTACTGTACAGATGCCCGAAGATCTTTCTGCTGATGAATTGCAGATAATGGAATATCTCCAAAGAAAAGACAGCTTTGTCCCACAGAATAAAATATATAAAGATTTAGGCTTTACGGCTGAGGCAAAAATAATAGCGGGGCTTTACGGCAAGGGGTATCTTATTAAAAATGTGGATACAAACCGCAGAGTAAACGATGCCGTTGTAAAAACCGTTTATCTTATGCCCGAATATTTACAGGATAACACGTTGCCCTTCAAGCCTACCTCGAAGCAGACGGCTGTTATTGATCTGCTCCGTAATATCGGCAGCGGCACAAGCCGTGAAGTGGCTTATTATACAGGTGTTTCCGCGTCGGTAATCGAAAATCTTTACCGCAAAGGCATTGTGGGGTATGATGATGTGGAGGTTTACCGCACTCCCATAAAAATGCGGCAGACACCGCGCAATGTTGCTCCCATAAATCTTACGGGAATGCAGCAGGAGGCTTATAATAAATTAAGCGACCTGTATAATTCTCAGAAAGCCGCAGCCGCCTTGCTTTTCGGTGTAACGGGCAGCGGCAAAACCAAGGTATATATGCGTCTTATCGACGATGCCGCAAAGGATAATAAGGGCGTGATAGTCCTTGTGCCTGAAATTTCTTTGACTCCTCAGCTTATGGAGATGTTTTACGCGCGCTACGGCGAAAAGGTTGCCGTTATGCACAGCGGTCTGTCAGTAGGTGAAAGAACCGATGAGTGGAAGCGCATCCGCAGAGGAGAAGCTAATATCGTAATCGGCACAAGAAGTGCATCCTTTGCACCTGTACAAAATCTTTCACTTATGATAATTGACGAAGAGCAGGAGAGTACCTACAAATCCGAAATGACGCCCCGATACCACGCAAGGGATGTTGCACGCTTCAGATGTGCCTATAATAACGCCCTGCTTGTGCTTGCATCTGCCACACCGTCGGTTGATACCTATGCATCGGCTCTTGCAGGCAGATATACTCTTACCGAGCTTACCGAGCGCTATTCAAAGTCGGGCTTGCCAGAGGTCAAAGTCGTTGACATTTCTCAGAAAGAGAATATGGGCGGTATGCAGACAATAAGTACAGCTCTTGCGGAGGAAATAGGCAAAAATCTTGAAAATTCACAGCAGACAATTCTGCTTATAAACAGGCGCGGTTTTAATACCTTTGTAGCCTGTACAAAATGCAAAAGCGTAATGATGTGTCCCAATTGCAGTATTTCAATGACTTATCATTCCGCAAATGACAGACTGATGTGTCATTACTGCGGCTATTCAGAGCCTGTTAAAACCTCTTGTCCCGATTGCGGAGCCGATACAGTCCGTTTTTCCGGCTTCGGCACGCAAAAAGTGGAGCAGGAGCTGAATATACTGTTTCCCGATGCAAGAATTCTCAGAATGGATGCAGATACCACCACCGCAAAAAATTCCCACGAAAAGCTGTTCAAGCAGTTTGCCGATGGCGATTATGATATAATGGTCGGCACACAGATGGTGGCTAAGGGTCTTGATTTCCCCAATGTTACGCTTGTGGGTGTAATTTCTGTGGACCAACAGCTTTATAACGACGATTACAAAAGCACCGAGCGAGCCTTTGATCTGCTTACTCAGGTCGTGGGCAGGTCGGGCAGAGGTGAAAAGTCCGGCAGAGCAGTTATACAGACGCTCGTTCCCGAAAATACCGTTATTGAGCTTGCGGCTCAGCAGGATTACAAATCCTTTTACGATACGGAAATAATGATTCGTAAGGGAATGATTTATCCGCCCTATTGCGATATATGCGTTATTAATTTTGTGGGACAGGGTGAAGTTGTTGTCCGTAACGGCTCCCGTGAATTTTTCAGACTTTTCAAAGCAAAGCTTACAGAAAAATACAGTAACGAAAAAGTTGTCGTTCTCGGTCCTGTTGCTCCGAAAATTGCAAAAATCAGCAATAATTACAGAGAACGGCTTATAATAAAATGTAAAAATTCTCCCTCATTTAGGCAGCTCGTTGCCGAATGTCTTAAGGAGTTCTCAAAACTTAAACTGTACGGCAAAATTACTGCCTATGCAGATATGAATCCGGAAAGTATGTTTTAGGTAAGGATGATAAAAATGGCATTAAGAAAAATCAGAACTGAGGAAGATGAAGTTCTTAAAAAAATCAGTAAACCTGTAGTGAATTTTGATGCAAAGCTGCAGATTCTTTTAGGCGATATGAAGGATACCCTTGCAAAGGCAGAGGGCGTAGGTCTTGCGGCTGTGCAGATCGGTATTTTAAGACGCGTTGTTATTATAGATGTGGGTGATTCTCACGGCTTTATGGAGCTTATCAACCCCGAAATCATTGAGCGCAGAGGTGAACAGCGTGAAAACGAAGGCTGTCTTTCCCTGCCTAAAAAATGGGGTGTGACACAGCGCCCTATGTGGGTTAAATTCAGAGCGCAGGACAGAACGGGCAAATGGTACGAGGCAGAGGGCGAAGGTCTTTTTGCAAGATGCGTCTGCCACGAGCTTGACCACCTTGACGGTATAGTCTTTACTCAAAGACTTGCTGAGGGCGAAAGAGTATATAAGGATTAAGTGATTTTATGAAAGTTATTTATATGGGAACTCCCGATTTTGCCGTTCCCTGTCTTGAGAGACTTGTAAAAGAGAATTTTGACGTTGTGTGTGTTGTCACTCAGCCGGACAAACCTAAGGGCAGAAAACAGGAGCTTGCTCCCTCAGATGTCAAGGTAAAGGCTCTTGCGCTGGGGCTTGAGGTTTATCAGCCCTCAACTCTCAGAACGCAGGAAGCATATGACTATTTAAGCAAATTCGAGCCTGATTATATCATTGTTGCCGCTTACGGAAAAATTCTCCCGAAGAATATTCTTGACCTTCCGAAATATGCCTGCATCAACGTTCACGGCTCACTTCTTCCCAAGTACAGAGGTGCGGCACCCATTCAGCGCAGTGTGCTTGCAGGTGATAAGGTCACAGGCATTACAACTATGCTTATGAATGAGGGCCTTGATACAGGCGATATGCTTTTGAAATCGGAGTATGAAATTGATATAAACGCAACTGCAGGCGAGGTTTTCGATGCTCTTGCACAATCAGCTCCCGATCTGCTTATGAAAACAATTGAAATGTATACAAAGGGCGAAATAATTCCCGAAAAGCAGAACGATGCAGACTCAACCTATGCGGCAATGCTTTCAAAGGATGAGGCTGTTATTGACTGGAGTAGATCTGCGCTCCACATTCATAACCTTGTAAGAGGTATGTCCCCCTGGCCTGTTGCATATACCTGTCTTGACGGTAAAAAACTGAAAATTTATTCCTCTTGCCTTACGAATGAAAAAACGACCCTCCAAGTGGGTAAAGTAAAAGAGGATAAGGATTCAATTCTTGTTGCCTGCGGTGACGGAATGCTTCTTTCTCTCACATCTGTTCAGCTTGAAGGCTCAAAGCGTATGGATGCAAAGAGCTTTCTTCTCGGACATAAAATTGATACGATTGGAAAGTAATTATGGATTTGGCATATTATTTTTATTCTTATTCGGGCACGTGGCTTTATATCCTGCTTGTAGTGCCGGCGTTTATCCTTTCATTGGTTGCACAGGCAAAGGTAAAATCCGCTTATGCAAAAATGTCAAAGGTGCGTAACACAAGCGGCTATACGGGCGCACAGGCAGCTGCGGCAGTGCTTCGTCATTACGGCATAATGAACGTGCGTATTGAAGAAACAAACGGCAAGCTGTCCGACCATTACGACCCTAAATCAAACGTAATAAGGCTGTCGAGAGATGTTTATTACGGTTCAAGTATTGCATCGGTGGGTATAGCCTGTCACGAAGCGGGACACGCCGCTCAGCACGCACAGAATTACGTCCCCATTAAAATCAGAAATTCAATAATTCCCATATGCAATATCGGCTCTTACGCAGGTATTCCCCTTGCTCTTTTAGGTTATTTTATGGGCTTTGATATGCTTATATACATCGGATTGGGGCTTTACTCCGCAATTGCCGTGTTTCAGCTTGCGACTCTGCCTGTTGAGTTCAACGCAAGCCGCAGAGCATTGGCAGTAATCGACGAAACAGGACTTCTCCGCAGTGAGGAAGAATTGAAAGGCGCAAGAAAGGTGCTCAGTGCGGCGGCTATGACCTATGTGGCATCCCTTGCGGTAACTCTTGCAAACCTTTTAAGATTTGTAATTATGTTCCTCGGCAGAGGTAACAGACGAAGATAAGGATTGATATTTTTATGGCAGATGCACGTTCTTCGGCATTCAAGGCTCTTTCAAAAATCGAAAGAGACGGCTCATATTCAAATTTAATACTCACGGAATTGCCCGAAGAACACTCTCTGTCCGAAAAGGACAGGGTGCTGGCTCACCGTATCGTAAAAACCGTTCTCGAAAGAAAAATTACGGTGGATTTCAATTTGTCGCAGTATCTTTCACAGCCGCTTAAAAAGCTCAAACCGCAGGTGCTTACAATTCTGCGTATGGGTGCGTGTCAGCTGTTGTTTATGGATAAAATTCCGCCATCAGCCGCTATAAATGAAAGCGTCAAGCTTACAAAAAAGCACGGATGCGCCTTTGCATCGGGACTTGTCAATGCCGTGCTCCGCAAGGTCAGCACAAACGGACTTGTTCTACCCGATGAAGACAGCGAAAATTACCTGAGTGTAAAATATTCATTCCCCGAATATCTCTGCAAAAAATTCGTAGCTTATTACGGCAGGGAAACGGCAGAAAGCATAATGGCATCTTCTCTCGGCTCAGCGAATATCTACATAAGAAGGAATACGTTGAAAAATGAAGCTCTCAGCTGTGATGTGACTGAAACACAGCTTGAAAATTGCTTTGTTATAAACAATTCGGGCGATATAACTGCTCTGCCCGATTTTAAAAAGGGACTTTTTCACGTTCAGGATATGTCCTCGCAGATATGTGCCAATGTGCTCGATGCTAAAAAAGGCGAAACAGTTATTGACGTTTGTGCCGCACCGGGCGGTAAGAGTATGACTGTTGCCCAGATGATGGAAAATGAGGGCAGACTTATCTCCTGTGACATTTACGAACATAAATTAAAGCTTATTAACGATACCGCAAATCGGCTCGGTATTGGTATTATAGAAACAATGCTCCGTGACGGTGCAGACGAAAACGCTCAGTTACCTGTGGCAGACAGAATCCTTTGTGACGTGCCCTGTTCAGGCTTCGGCGTAACGGGCAAAAAACCCGAAATCAAGTATAAAGACGAGGCAGAGATTGCTTCTTTGCCCGAATTGGGATTGAAAATTCTGCAGAATTCAAGCAGATTTCTTAAAGCGGGCGGCAGACTTGTGTATTCTACCTGCACACTTCTTCCCGAAGAAAATGTTGAGGTCTGCAAATCATTCCTGGAGCAGAACAAGGATTTTAAAGCGATTGAAATTGACCCGCAAATCGAGGGTTTCAGGGACGGAAAAACACTCACCGTTTTACCCTCTGTATATTCCTGTGACGGATTTTTTATAGCTGCTTTTGAAAAGGTGGAGTAAATTATGGAAAAAACAGACATACTTTCAATGTCCTTCGGTGAGCTTTCGGCAGCTTTAAAAGATATGGGGGAGCCTGCATTTAGGGCAAAACAGGTCTATAAATGGCTTCACTGCGAATGTGTTACCACGTTTGATGAGATGACCAATCTTTCAAAGGCTTTAAGACAGCAATTAAATGACAGTTTTGTCATATTTGGCGCAGCTATTGAAAAAAAGTTGATATCGGAGTATGATGATACTGTAAAGTATCTTTTTAAACTGCACGACGGCGAATGTGTGGAATCCGTCTTAATGAAGTATAAATACGGCTATTCAATCTGCGTTTCTACACAGGTCGGTTGCAGAATGGGTTGTAAATTCTGCGCATCAACTCTTGACGGCGTTGTGAGAAGTCTTAACGCATCGGAGATTCTTGCACAGATTTATACTGCTCAGCGGGATAACAATATTAAAATTTCCCACGTTGTTTTAATGGGAATGGGTGAGCCGCTTGATAACTACGATAATGTAATGCGTTTTCTTGAGCTCATCACCGACGAACAGGGACAGAATATGTCTATGAGGCACATCTCCCTTTCCACTTGCGGAATCGTACCTAAAATTTACGAGCTTATGGAGAAGAATTTACAGCTTACGCTTTCAATCTCGCTCCACGCGCCTACGGACGAAATCCGTTCTTCAATGATGCCCGTTAACAAGAAATGGAATGTAGATACACTTCTTAAAGCCTGTAAGGCTTATACGGATAAGACTCACAGACGCATTTCCTTTGAATACGCAATGGTAAGCGGTGTCAATGATACAAACGAGTGTGCCGCAATCCTTGCGAAAAAGCTCAAAGGCATACTTTGCCATATAAATCTTATACCTGTTAACGAGGTTAAGGAAACAGGGTGTGTGCGCAGCAGTAAGGAGCGCATATATGCATTTTCATCAGTTCTTGAAAAAAGCGGCTATACAGTAACCGTAAGGCGTGAGCTCGGCTCGGACATAAACGCCTCCTGCGGTCAGTTAAGAAGAAGTAAACAACAAAACGGATAAGGGCGAAGCCTTTTCCATAATATTTTGCATTCGGCAAAATATATCACATTTTTCAGTAAAGGAAAATATTCACTTCATAAATTATTTGTGATAATTTGTGCTTCGGGGGTGTTCTTATGCAATTTTCGGCAAAAACAGACGTAGGCAGATACCGTCAGTCAAATCAGGATTCATTTCTGGTGGGCGAGTTGCCTGATTCTTCGGTGTTTGCTGTGGTTTGTGACGGTATGGGCGGTCACGCAGGCGGCAATGTTGCAAGCAGTACCGCAGCAGAGAGAATCGCAGACGAAATTAAAAAGAACTATCGTGAAAATATGACTTCTTCATCCGTTAAGAATATGATTGAGTCGGCTGTTGTGCTTGCAAATCTTGACATAACGGAAGAGGCTGAAAAAAATACCGAGCTTGAAGGAATGGGTACAACGGCGGTTGTTGCGGTTATAACTCCCGTCGCCTGTGTTGTGGCAAATGTGGGCGACAGCAGATGCTACCGTATTCACTCCGGTGAGATTGCTCAGCTTACAAAGGACCATTCTCTTGTGCAGGAAATGGTTGACGCAGGTCTTATTTCTCAGGAGGATGCGGCAAATCATCCCCGCAAGAATATAATCACAAGAGCATTGGGCATTGCTGACGATGTTAAAATAGATTTTTTTGATACGGACTTTGTGCAGGGTGATAAATTACTCCTTTGCACGGACGGACTTACAAACCACGTTTCGGACAGCGGTATTGCTCAGATTATTGATGAGCTTGATGCTGATTCCTGTGCAGAAGCACTTGTGGCTCTTGCAAATATGAACGGCGGTACGGACAATATTACGGCAGTAGTTATATATAACAGTTAAGAGGTGAGGATTTTGGAAAACTATACAGGCAAAACTCTCGGTAACAGATATGTGCTTGACGATGTAATCGGTATCGGCGGTATGGCTGTTGTATACAAAGCACACGATATTATAGATAACAAAACGGTTGCGGTAAAAATTCTCAAGGATGAATACGTTTCAAACGACGATTTCCGCAAAAGATTCAAAACCGAATCCAGAGCAATTTCCGTTATGTCACATCCCAACATCGTTAAGGTGTATGACGTGAGCTTCGGTGAAAAGCTTTTATACATCGTTATGGAATATGTTGAGGGCATAAACCTCAAGCAGTATATTCAGCAGAAGGGCAAGCTTGATTGGCGAGAGTCCGTAATTTTTACGGCACAAATCCTCAAAGCTCTTCATCACGCTCACGAAAGAGGCGTTATCCACAGGGATATCAAGCCTCAGAACATTATGCTGCTTAAAGACAGCAAAACCATCAAGGTTGCCGACTTCGGTATTGCCCGAATCAATGATAAGAGCGAAACAAGAACCTTTGCAGACGGCTCAGCAATCGGTTCGGTTCATTATATCAGTCCCGAGCAGGCAAGAGGCGAAATTGTAGACAACAAGACCGATATTTATTCAATGGGCGTTGTTCTTTACGAAATGCTCACAGGGCAGCTGCCTTTTCAGGCGGACAGCGCAGTTTCAGTCGCAATAATGCAGCTCAACAAAGAGGCAGTTATGCCGCGCAAGCTCAACCCCGCAATTCCCGTAGGTATTGAACAGATTACAATGCGCGCTATGCAGAAAAGTCCACGTGACAGATATCAGTCTGCATCGGAGATGCTCCTTGACCTTGACGAATTCAGAAGAAATCCAAACACTCGTTTCAATTATACCTATTTTGTTGATACTCAGCCTACAAAGTATGTGCGCACACGCACAAACGATTATGCATCGGGCAAGCTCGTTACCGATGTGAGCGAAGAGCCTGATGTGCAGGAAGAAGAATTTGTGAAGAAAACGGTTATCACACAGGAATTTGACGAGGAGATCGAGGCTGAAATCAGAGCTATTGAAAACAAAAATTACACGCTGCCAATTCTTGTCGGCATAATCTTTGTGTTTATGGTTGTGGTGGTCGGAATTGCAAGCTTTTTCTTTACAACATCGGAGGAGATTACAGTTCCCGAATTTGTAGGTAAGTATATTGAAGAGATCCGTGACGACAGCGAGTATAAATATTTCTTTGACCAGAGCCTGATTGAAGAAAATCTTGTTTACACCACTGACTATGAAGAAGGATATATTTTCTATCAGAGTATGGAAGCCGGCACAAAAATGCAGCTTTCCAGCACATCTTCATTTGTTATCAAGCTGAATATTGCTTATACAAGCGAAGAAATGACTGTTCCCGAAATGGAAGAGGGCATAAAGCTTCAGCAGGCAAAGAGCAAGCTGCAGAAAATGGGCTTTAAGGTCGTAACCGAAGGCGTTGTTGACAACACCGTTGACGAAAGTACCGTTCTGCGCACGGAACCCGCTGCAGGAAGTAACGTTGCCTACGGCGCAACTATCACCGTTTACTATGCGGTTGATGATTCCGACAAGGTTGCCGTACCCAATGTTGTGGGCGAGAAATTCGAGGCTGCAAAGAGTGAGCTTGAAGCACTCGGCTTTAAGGTGCATCACGAGTATAAGGAATCGGCGGCTGAAAAGGCAGGTCTTGTATTAAGTCAGTCGGTAGCGGCAGATACCACCGTCATTGCAAGTCTTACTGAAATTACCATTATCGTGGGCGTTTCCAATGAAAAGGTTACAGACGTTACCATCACTCTGCCTGCTCTTGCCGATTACGGAGATATTTACGAATCCGTATATGTCTATGTGGGCGAAACTCTCTACAAAACCTACAATAACGTAAAGCTTGACGGTACAACCCATACCGTTGAAATCGGCGGTTCGGAAAAAACTGATTTCAAGATTTATATAGGTGAACAGCTGATATGCACAGGTGACGTGGACTTTACAAAGTCAACTGCTGAGGTTACAAACAAAACCGTTAATCAGTATAAGTATGAGGCTGAAACCACTACAGTTGCACCCGAAACAACTACAACTGCGCCCGAAACAACTACTGCGGCTGACTATTCAATTCCTTCATATACAGGCAAAACCTATGAGGATTACTATACGATGCTTATCAATAAAGGCTTTGAAAACATCGAAAAGCTTTACCGAAGCTCCGATTACGTACCGGAAGGGCAGGTCGTTGCAGTTGCGGCAGACAAAACTGTTTATACCGCTGATGAAGTGGCTGACGCTTTAATCAGGGTTTACGTAAGCACAGGTCCTGAGGCAGAATAATATGCAGTCTGAAAAAGGATTAATAATCAAGTCAACGGCAGGCTTTTACTATGTCCTGTGTGATGACGGAAAAATAATAGAGTGCCGTGCAAGGGGAGTTTTCCGAAAGCAGAAAATTTCTCCTCTTGTAGGTGACAGTGTAACAGTCGAGCACGACGGTGAAACAGGCACGGTAGCTGAAATCTGCGAGCGTAAAAATTACCTTATAAGACCGCCTGTTGCAAATCTTGATAAGCTGATTATAATTTCATCCGTAACAGAACCGGCCCCTAATCTTTTTATCATAGATAAGCTTACGGCGATGGCGGTTGATAAAGGCATAACACCCGTTGTTATTTTTTCAAAGGCAGATCTTGCCGACGCGGATGAATATGTAAAAATTTACACACAGGCAGGTATTGAGGCGTTTGCGGTGTCATCCGTAACGGGTGAGGGCAGAGAAAAGGCGGTGTCCGCCATTAAGGACAGCGTCTGTGTGCTTACAGGCAATACGGGGGTGGGCAAGTCCTCACTTCTTAACTGTATTGCTCCCGAATTGGAGCTTGCCACTGCGCATATCAGCAACAAGCTGGGCAGAGGCAGACATACTACAAGAACAGTTGAGCTTTATGAGCTCTGCGGCGGATATATTGCCGATACTCCCGGTTTTTCATCCCTTGATTTTGAGAATATCGAGATTATCTTAAAGGAGAATCTGCAGTTCTGCTTCCCCGAATTTGAGGAATATATCGGCGGCTGTAAATTTGTTTCCTGCGCTCACATCGGTGAAAAAGGTTGTGCAATATGTCAGGCAGTAAAGGATGGTATTATTCCTCAGTCCAGACACGAAAGCTACAAAATGATGTATGACGAGGTCAAGGACTATAAAGAGTGGGAACATCAGAAATGAATCAAAGCAGTTCTGAATTTTTTCAGGGCTGCTTTTTTAAAGCAATAATTCATCGGCTTAGTCGATAAAATGAGCAAGTAGCAATGAGTAATTAAACAATAATTAAATGTACAATGTACAATTTACAATGTACAATTAACGGATAATGAATAAATCGGGTTAAAGGGCGGAGTCATTTCCTCCATTGTACATTGTTAATTAGGTAAATTATTGTTTGTTTCAATCTTTTGCACAACAAAAAATTTATATTTAATCCAAAATTTTAATAGAATCCTTCGCAAAACTGTGTTAATATATTAATATAATCAACCGAGGAGGGTGCAGTATGACAAACAGAGAAAAAATGCATCAGGGCAAGCTTTATTATCCCAGCGATGATTCAATTATGCAGGAACAGCTGAAATGTCTTGATAAACTCTACGATTTCAATATGACAAGACCGACCGAAATGGATAAGCGCAATGCTCTGTTAAAAGAGATTTTTGCCGAAATCGGTGACGATTGCTATATTGAACCGCCTTTTCACGCCAATTGGGGCGGACATCACGTACACTTCGGCAAAAATGTTTATGCAAATTTCAACCTGACTCTGGTTGATGATACACACATTTATGTGGGCGATTATACTATGTTCGGTCCCAATGTTACCGTTGCAACCGCCGGGCATCCCATCTTGCCGGAACTACGTCAGCAGGGGTATCAGTACAATATGCCCGTGCGTATCGGCAGAAATTGCTGGATAGGCGCAGGTGCCGTAATCGTTCCCGGTGTTACAATCGGTGATAACGTTGTTATCGGCGCAGGCAGTATCGTTACCAAAGATATTCCTTCAAACGTGGTTGCTGTGGGCAATCCCTGTAAGGTTCTGCGTGAAGTCAACGAAAAAGACAAAGAATTTTACTTTAAGGATTGCAAGATCGACTATAATGATTTATAATAAAAATGTTAATATATTGAGAGGAGCAAAATCTCTATGAAACACCCCGAAATCGTTGGCAAAATGTCATTGGAGCAAAAGGCAGCTTTTGTTTCCGGCTACAATTATTGGCAGCTGCAGTATTCCGAGGAGCTGGGTCTGCCCCAGATTACCGTAACAGACGGCCCTCACGGTCTGCGTAAAAAGAATCCCGACAAAAAGGCGTCAGACGGCGTAGGTCTGGGCAATTCCGTACCTACAACCTGTTTCCCTCCCGCCGCAACATCATCCTGCTCCTGGGATCCAGAGCTTCTTAAAACGGAAGGCGAGGCAATTGCAGAAGAATGTCTTAAAGAGCAGGTTTCCGTTCTTCTCGGCCCCGGTACAAACATCAAGCGTGCTCCCACCTGCGGCAGAAACTTTGAGTATTTCTCCGAAGACCCCTATCTTGCAGGTAAATGCTCCGCAGGATTCGTAAACGGCGTGCAGTCAAAGGGTATCGGTACATCTCTCAAACACTTTGCCTGTAACTCACAGGAAGCATTCCGTATGGTTATCAACGAAGTCGTTGACGAGCGTGCTATGCGAGAGCTTTACCTTACCGCATTTGAAATCTGCGTAAAAGAGGCACAGCCCTGGACAATAATGAACTCCTACAACCGTATCAACGGTGTTTATGCATCACAGAATGCACATCTTCAGGAAGAAATTCTCCGCAAGGAATGGGGGTTCAAAAACCTTATCGTAACAGACTGGGGTTCATCCGTTGACCGTATCCCCGGACTTATCAACGGTACAGACCTTGAAATGCCCTCTTCAGGTGACCTCAATGCAAAGAAAATCGTTGAAGCAATCAACAACGGCGAGCTTGACGAGGCTATTCTCGACAAGCGTGTTGATACTGTTGTTACACTTATTATGAAGGCTAAGGAAGTCCTCAGCGATAATCATACATATGATAAAGATGCACACCACGCTGTTGCCCGTAAGGTTGCAGAAGGATCAATGGTGCTTCTCAAAAATGATGATAACATTCTTCCCGTTAAAAAGGGGCAGAAGATTGCCGTTATCGGTGAGCTTGCCGCATCTCCCAGATTCCAGGGTGCAGGCTCTTCCGTTATCAATCCCACAATGCTTGACAACGCTCTTGATGAGCTTAAAAAACTCGGCGCAGATGTAATTTATGCAAAGGGTTACGACAAGAGCAAGGACGTTATTGACGATGCTCTTGTAAATGAAGCTGTTGAAGCCGCAAAGAGTGCAGACGTTGCTCTTGTTTTTGCAGGTCTTACAGACGAGTTCGAGGGCGAGGGCTACGACAGAATGAATATCGAAATGCCCAAGTGCCACAATAACCTTATTTCTGCAGTTGCAAAGGCAAACGCAAACACCGCAGTTGTACTTGCAGGCGGTTCCGTTATCCGTATGCCCTGGATAAATGAAGTAAAAGGTCTGCTTAACGCAGGTCTGGGCGGTCAGGCAGGCGGCAGTGCAGTTGCAAATATTCTCACAGGTGCAGTAAATCCCTCAGGTAAAACAAGCGAAACATATCCTCATTCTTACGAGGAGAATCCCACCTACGGCAACTATCCTGCAGGCCCTGTTACAAGTGAGCACAGAGAGTCCGTATACATCGGCTACCGTTATTACGATACCGCAAAGAAGGATGTTCTTTTTCCCTTCGGCTACGGTCTTTCATATACAACATTTGAATACAGCGATATTAAAGTTTCCGCTGATTCAATCAAGGATACAGATACTCTCACTGTATCCTTCAAGGTTAAGAATACGGGTGCTGTTGACGGCGCAGAAATTGCGCAGGTTTACGTTGCAGACAAGGAATCAACAATTTTCCGTCCCGTTAAGGAGCTTAAAGGCTTTAAAAAGGTATTCCTTGCGGCAGGCGAAGAAAAGGAAGTTTCAATCGAGCTTTCAAAACGCGCATTTGCATTCTTCAATGTTGAAATCAACGACTGGATGGTTGAAACAGGTGAGTTTGATATTCTCGTTGCCGCATCAAGCCGCGATGTAAAACTCTCTGCAACAGTTACGGTTGAATCCACAGTAGATGCAAAGATTCCCGATTACAGACAAACTGCTCCCGCATATTACACCGCAGATGTAAACGGAATGACAGGTGCACAGTTTGAGGCTGTTTACGGAAGTGAGCTTCCCTCAGCAGAACCCGATACATCAAAGCCGATTGATATTTACTGCTGTCTTAACGATGCAAGACACACCAAGTGGGGCGGCAGAATCTGCAACCTTATTGAGGGTATAATGGCAAAAATGGGTTCAGCAGAAAACGGCGACGGCAAAATGCTTGCGGCTATGGCAACACAGATTCCGATTCGTAACTTTATTGCAATGAGTATGGGCGTGTTCTCACCCAAGATGGCTGACGGACTTCTTATGATTCTTAATGATGACAGCTCAAGCGGAAAGGGTCTTGGCAGAATCCTTGCAGGTATTCCCAAGGCAATCACACTTCTCCCCGCACTTCTTAAGTCAATCTAAACAAAGCATAAAATTTTCTCCCGAAGATTTCTTCGGGAGATATTATTTTAATGAGCAATTAAGGAAGCCGCAAGCGGCTTGAATTATATAAAATGGGTTAAAGGGCAACGCCCTTTCCACCATTACTCATTGCTAATTGCTACTTACTCATTTTTATCGGCATACGCCGATAGATTATTGTTTTTTAGCGTACACTCCAACAACCCAATAGTAACCGATTGCAAGCACGAAAAGTATCCAGGCGTATTTCCAAGCTGAAAGGTACAGACCTGTTGCAAGGAAGATTATAAGAGCCGCTTCAAATACGGGCAGACCTAAAAGCAAACCTTTTTTTGTTTTTGCCCTTGCGCCAATTGCGAAGTGATAATATGCAGGTATGAGTAAAAACAGCAGCCACATCGGATGCCATAGCCTGAATGCAAAACCGAGGAATATATAAACAGCCGTAACCAGTATGGGAAACGGGAAAATCAGAAGCTTTTTTGAAAGTCCGGGGAAAATGGGTTTATCCGTTGCCTCAACTTTAATTTTTTTATGTTCCGTTTTCTGTTCGCTGTTTTGTGTTTTTTTGTTGCCGATAAGCTCGTCAAGGCTCACATTGTAAAGTGATGCAAGTTCAATAAGTGTATCTGTGTCGGGTGCAGATTCACCGCGCTCCCATTTTGATACCGCCTGTCTGCTTATGCCTAATTTTTCAGCAAGTGCCTCCTGTGAAAAACCGTTTCTTTTTCTGAGCTCTGCAAGATTTGAGCCCAAATGAATACTCATATAGTATCACTTCCTTTTCTCATTTTGTATCTATTATACACTACACCTGTGGTGATTTTCAATAGATTTTGCCGAAACTAAAGGTTGCAACCGCAATTTTTTTGCAATTATCGGTGTCGCAACCTGAAGTATGTGGTTTTTTTGCCTCGTATCACATAAAATGCAATCAAGGGCAGCAAATGCCCAACTACATTAAATGAATGTGAGGAACAAACAATGCTTAACATTACAAACACAGAAAACTTCGGACTTCAGAGAAAGATAGTAGCAAATATGACTACCGAAAGCTGGCAGACTATTCCCCACGTTGCTTACAATTATGAGGCAGACGTAACGGATCTTCTTATTGCTCTTAAAAAAATCAACGCAGGCAGAAGTATAGATAAAAGAATTACAATCAATACTCTTATGCTCAAGGTTATTGCAGAGGGACTCAAAGCATCGCCGCAGATGAATGCACATATCAATTATAATCAGAAGCTTGTAAGAGGAAGAACGGATACATTCGAAGAAATCAATATTTCCGTACCAATGATTATGCCAACGGGTGAAATGATGACAATTAACGTAAGAGGCTTTGAATGGATGAACCTTGACAACATCGGCGCAAAGTTTGCAGACATCAGAAGAAGATCGGAGAACACCATTCTTGACGAGGCTATGTACGAGGTATCATTTGCAAACACAATCAACGAGCTTAAAAAGGGCAGAATCTTAAAGGCTCTCGGCAGACTTATCGGCTCAAAGACAGGCAAGAATAAAATAAAACTTCTCACCGGAGAGGAGAGAAGAAGGTATTATTCAATCAGCGAAAATGACAGACTTACAGGTCACGATATCGAACAGGGTACCGTAACCGTATCAAATCTTGGCTCACTTGACAGAAGCCTTACGGGCAGCGTTTCTCTGCTTGAGGTCATTCCTCCGCAGGTTGCGGCGTTCGGTCTTGGCGCAATTCAGGATAAAGTAGTGTGTGCAACCGACAGTTGCGGCGCAAAAAATGCCGATTTCAGAAAGATTATGCCCATTTGTATTGCCTTTGACCACAGAGCTCTCGACTTCGGAGATATCGTTCCATTTATCAAAAAGTGTGATTCCATTTTTACAAATCCCGAGATAATCAATGGTTGGATTGATGCGGATAATGGGTACAGCATTTGTAAAGAGGCGTAAACAATAATTTATCAGTTAGTAGTAAGGAGTGAGAAGTGAGGAGTGGAGGAAAAGGCTCCGCCTTTTGAACCATTTGAATCCAAGCCGCTTTGCGGCTTCCTTAACTCCTAACTCATCACTCCTAACTCCTAACTACAATAATTTAGCGTACCGCTAAATTATTGTTTATATACACAGCATCAACGTCGCAACAATTCCGACTCCTATCGGTTTGTCGCAAAAAAATGAAATCAGTTTGTTTCCGTTATTTCGTAAAATACAACCGCATGGGGGTCGAGTGTTATATTAAGCTGAATTTTGCCGTCCGTAACGGTCATTTCAGCAGTTTCGGGTTCAAGCTTTGAGCATTCGTAATACTTTGCATAAAGCTCGCTGTAATAAATCTCTCTTGCATCTTCATCTGCGAGAGTTGTGGTGTTGTCAATCTGCGGGTCGTCGGGAGACCAGGAGAAACAGTCGTCAGTTATGCCGTAGTTTTCTCTGTCTTTGATCCATTCATCAAAATAGTTGCAGTCATCGTCTATCACATAGGTGGTGACTGTTACATTTTTACCCTCAAATTCGGGTGCGGATATTTCAAAATCAAGCTCTGCTTCATTTGTGTAATCCATATCGTTTTTGAAGTTGTAAGCCATAATGCGCAGAGTGTCCGTTTCGTCATCATAAGCGGAAACAGCATCAACCTCTGCACCGAAAATCAGTCCTGAGCCTTTCTTTGTTTCAACAAGCTCGGAATTCTCAAATTCAGATGCACATTTTGCAACGTGATAGCTGACTGTGGGATTTCCGCTGAGAAGGCCCCCTGAAAGATAGCCCCAGGATGAAAAATAATTTATATCGTTCTCAAACATCTGCTTGTAAAGTCTTGCATCGTAGGATGCCTGATATGTGTAGCCGCAGATTCGTGTAAGAAGCTCGTCACCTGTTGAACCACTTGTTATGCCGCAGAGAATTCTGCCCTCGTCAACACCGTAAATAAGGTCATTGAATCCGTATTTTTCGGCAGTATCGCGCAGATATTCAATGGATTCGGGCAGAGTGTAGCCCTTTGTGTAATAACCTGGGTTGCTGTCGTAGAACGATGTTGAAAGATAGCACAGCCTTGTACCTGTTTCGCCTGTTTTGTAGTTGGTTCCCTTTGCACAATGCTCAATGAAAATTGCCTCATCCCACAAGCCTTCAGTAACGGTCATTGAATGCGCGCCAACGAATACGTCTTCGCCGACAGCATCAATAAGAGCCTGTACGGTGTAATCGTACAGCCTGCAGTAAGCCTCTGCGCTGTTTTCGGGGTCTTCGTCAACAGACATAAACCAGTCCTTGTTTTCGTATTCTGTCATAACGCCGAAACGCCAGCTAAGCACTTCTTCTCTGCCGAATTCCTCAACGAGTGCTTCGGCAAGAGCGTATATGTAATTGTAATAAACATCGTAATCGTCAGGCGGATACGGGTTCATATTAAAACCGTGATCCGTTCTTGCCGCTTGAGTATATTTAAGCGGAACACTTCCCAGCTTGAGCATAGGCTTTGCGCCTAAATTCAGCACACCTCTGCAGTTTTCAATAAGGAGAGTGAAGTCGTAATCGGTCATAGTGCTTGTGTCAGTGGGGTCAATAAATAAATCCCTTGCTTCAGTTCCGCCCGAGCATTGCATAAGCTGAACATAATCAACAAATTCAAAAATGTTGTATTCTTCGCTTGCAGTTGCGTTTACAAAGGGATTGCCCTCGATTGACCATATATTTACATTGCTTGCAACATTGCTCAACGTGTTGCCTTTTTCAGTTGTATCAACCGTAAATTTAAAACTGTTGAATGTGCCCGATGCAACAAGCGCAATTGCCGCAACTATAACAACAATTACAGGGATTGCAATGCATAGAATTTTCTTTACAATTTTCATAAATATCACCTGATATCTAATTTATCACAGCAGATTTTGTTTGTCAATCCGTTGACAGCAAAGAAGATAAATGTTATTCTTTAATGCGGGTGGTATATTATGAAAAAAGTTATTGTTGTTTCAAAAACACATCTTGATTTAGGCTTTACTGACTATGCCGAAAATATAAGAAAACGATACATAGAAGAGTTTATTCCGGGCGCGGTAAACCTTGCGGAACAGGTCAACAGCGATGATAACAGGGAGTTTATCTGGACTACTGGCTCCTGGATACTCAAAGAGGCTCTTGCCGATTCCGATGAAAACCGAAGAGGAAAGCTTTGCGAATCGATAAAAAACGGTAATATCGCGGCGCACGCATTTCCCTTTACAACTCATACCGAATTGCTTGATACCGATACTCTTGAGTACGGACTGAATATTGTTGATGAAATTGATAAAATAAGCGGCAGAAAAACCGTTGCCGCAAAGATGACAGATGTTCCGGGACATACAAAAGGACTTGTCAGACTCCTTTACAATAAAGGAATAAAGCTTCTGCACATCGGTGTAAACGGCGCATCAGCCTTGCCCGAAATACCCGAATGCTTCCTCTGGAAAAACGGCGATGCACAGGTTGTTGTTATCTATTCGGGCGGCTACGGCGGAGCATTCGAGAGCGAATTTACCGAAGAAATTCTTTATCTTGACCATACAGTCGATAATCGCGGCGCACCATCTCCCGAAAAACTGAAAGCGCATATGGATGAAATCCGCAGTCAGTATGAGGGATATACTGTCGTTGCAGGCACGCTTGACGATTATGCCGAGATTATATGGAACGTCCGTCATAAACTGCCTGTTGTTGAGGATGAGATCGGTGATACATGGATTCACGGCAGTGCCACCGACCCCTACAAATCGGCATCTCTGCGTGAATTGATTGACCTTAAGGCAAAATGGCTTGCAGACGGCTCTATGATTAAAAACAGCGACGAGTATAACGGATTGTCCGACGCATTACTGTGTATCGCGGAGCATACCTGCGGTGTGGACAGCAAAATGTTTTTTGCCGATTATGAAAACTATCTTAAATCGGATTTTATCAATGCCCGAAAAAATGATAAGGTCGTAATGAACAATCCCATGGGCGATTATCCGCAGAATATGCTTGTTCTTGAACGCAGAAAATCGGGCGTGTATTACGAAGGCTCATACAGCGCTATCGAAAAGAGCTGGGCAGAGCAGAGATTGTATATCAAAAAGGCTGTCGATGCCCTTTCCTCGGAACACAGGGCGGAGGCGGAGCTTGCTCTGTCGGGGCTTATTCCGGAAGAGCCTGTTTGTATACAGGAGTCTGAACCTTATCAGGGCAGTATATCTTTCGGTGATTGGACGCTTGAAATAAACAGCTTCGGCGGTATCGGATATTTAAGCCACAAGGGTAATGACATTATCAGCCGTAATGACAGACCCATTGTTGAGTACCGCTCCTACAGCAAAAAGGATTACGATTTCTGGCACACTCATTATTCGAGAGACCTTGATTCTGTGGGCGATTGGGCATACGGAGATTTCGGCAGACCGTTGCTGTGCTACGCAGAGGGTAAATACCCCGAAGGCAGATTTTATTACAGTATGAAAAGCTCTGCTGTCAGCAAAAGCGATGAAAATATAAAACTCGTTGTCAATCTTGAGTGTGATGCGGTTCTTTGTGAACAGCTCGGCGCGCCGAGAAACATACAGATAACATATACGCTTTGCGAAAAGGGCTTGAAAATGAACTTGTGCTGGTTCGGCAAGGATGCAAACCGCCTTACAGAGGCAATATTTATGCATCTTTATCCCAATGCTGATGAACTGACTTTTGAAAAGCTGGGTGACAGGGTAAATCCTGTGAATGTCGTTTCCAAAGGTTCAAGAAACCTTCACGCAGTAAAAAAGGCTTTGCTTACAACAGAAAATGCTCAATACAGCATTATCAACAGACATTCTCCGCTTATTTCCGTTGGCAGAGGCAAAATTCTTGAATTTGACAATGAATTTGAAGATTATGCAACCGACGGCATAGCATATGTCCTTTATAATAACGTATGGGGCACAAATTTCCCTCTCTGGTATGAGGATAATGCAAGCTTTGACTTTATATTTATAATAGAATAAAAAAATGACGCACTCACTATGAGTGCGTTTTTTGAACCCTAACATATTCAGTATATCAAACTTGTAATAGGTAAGTCAATAGCAAAATGTGGAATAGTATACAAAATCTATGACTTGCACAAATAAATTTAGTCAACTTTGTACAAAATTACATATTGAAAAAGGGAGATATCTGTGCTATTATATAGACACAGAGAGGTGATACCAATGAACAGGTAAAACTCTGAACGGTTCAGAGCTTAAAGCGGAAAATATAAAAGTACAAAATAAAAAACCGACCAAAGTAAAAAATTTTAAGTGAAGAACCGTAAAATGATGCTCAGTAAAATACATTCCGGAACAAAGGTAAACCCACTTAAGGGATTAAAAAGAAAGAAAAGCGTTTAACGGGATTGAAAAAAGAAAAGAAGCATCATAATCTGCAGAAAGATGAGGTATACAAAAAGATGTTAGATATCAAGAGTGAACAGAAGTAACCCTTGACTGTGTATTCAGACGATGAACAGTCAAGGGTTATTTCTTTTTTTGTTTTACAGCTTATCAATAATTTCTTCTTTAATTATTATTATCGGTGCACTTGCCCAGGGATGACAAAGGCTGGTGTTCCATTTTTTTTCTTTGCCCCAGGCTTCAAAGCAGGCTGTCGCGCCCTCGTTTACCATATTCATCCAGGAGTTTTCATCTTCGGATGTGATAAAGTCAAAAGCAATATCACTTCTGCCGTAGTTACAAAGACCTTTGAGCACGAAGTATGAAAAATACACGCCGCAACAGAGCTTTTTTGCTTTTATAAGCTCAATCATCGGCTTTGCCTGTTCACCGTCAACCATACTGAAAAACAGCGGCAATGCATTTGAATGAAGTGAGCTGTGACTGCTGTTTTCGCAATCGGTTATAAGACCGCCTTTCATAAATGCATTTATAAAACTCAACCTGACCTTTTTGCTGTTGTGGATTTTTTCAAGATTGAGAATTCCGCGGATTTCATCGGTCATTTTAAGAGCGCCGTAATAATATGCGTTGATTACAGCGTGACAGCCTTCACCGATAGGCTTTGTAAGCTCAAAATCATAATTATCCCTTAAATTTACGGGCCAGTCAACAAGGTTCCACTTGGATTTTACCGATTCAATCAGACCGTCGCCTCGTTCGTACTGCTTGAAGAATAGCAGCATATCTTCTGCGACGCCTAACAGCTCCTGTAACGTCTGTTTATCACCGCTGAGCTGATAATATTTCATCAGCTGATAGGGGTAGAGCAGGCTGTAATCTGCAATTTCCTGCATAAATGAGCAGGAGGAAACCGCCATAAGACCTTTGCAGATTTTTGCGCTGTCTGCAAAATCGTAAAGTGCCTTTCTGAAAAGTCTGGTATCACCTGTTATGTATGAATGTGATATCGCCGTAACGGTCAGATCACCAAGATACTGCCCCTTTTCTCTTGAGGGACAGTCAAGGAAGCTTTCCTGTGATGCCATAATAACGGCATTTTCGCATATATCCCATACTTTTTTGAGATTTGCATTTTTGTGACGGAATTCAATTTTGTTATCGGCAGGGTAGTGCCTTACAACGGCAGTGAGATTTTCGGGCGCGAATGCAGGCTCCTCTGTTTTTGCAAGCACATAACGGAACGCCTTGTAATCAAAATTTTCAATTACATCAGCCTTGCCCGACAGTGTCCATATTTCACGGTATTCCACATTACAGCGCATTTCCCAGCGAGGGAGGCTGTTTTCGTCAAGCTCCTCTGCACACATAAGCTCTACGGCGTTGCCCTCTTTGCCCTGTATTTCTAACCGCAGACCGCCTACAATTTCCTTGCCGAAATCAATGATATATTCGTTATCGCTGATTTTCTTGGCAGATTGCCACCTCATTGAATATACGCTTACGGGCGGAATATAGGATTTTTTCAGAATATGATCGTCAGTATTGTTTATAACAGCATTTTTCCAGTTACTGTCGTCAAAATCAACATTCTGCCACCCGTGTAATGCTTTTCTCATATCAATGTTTTCAGTGTATTGAGTGTCGTAGCCTATCGGCTCTGCATTCTCACTGAAACGCTCATCATAAGTGTATTTCCAGCTTTCGTCTGTGGAAAAAAGCTCTTTTTTATCCTCATAAACACAGGCACAAAGACCTGTACGGTTGTCACCGCTCTGCCATACACGGTTTATAAGTCCCTGATAATAGCAATGCGCGGCAATAACATTTTCCCCGTCTGTGAGAAAATCCGATATATCGTAGGTGTTGTAATAATGAGCAAAATGGTAACAGGGAGCAGACCCCTGCCCCACGAATTGCCCGTTCACATACAGCTTGTAATAATCGTCGGCAGTAATGTCAACGGTGTAATTGCCTGTTTTGTTCAGGTTGAATTTCTTTCTGTAAAGCATATGCTTGTTAAAATATGCAGATTCTTCAACCGTCACGTCATCGTGTTCTTTGTGGTAAACATTTATCTCAGTAAGCCCTGCAAATTCTTGGGGACAAATCCATTTCATATATCAATGCCTCGTTTTTTTTATTAATAAAATAATAATTTAGCAGTGAGTTTGTTTTGTAATTGTAGTACTTTGTTTCATTTAAAACTTTACATTTAAAAATAAATGTGATATAATTTAGATATATCTAAAAAAGAGGTGTATCTAAATGGCAATGCCGCCGGTATATTTAACAGAAGAAGATAGAAAGATAGTAGA
>JAFTVI010000008.1 GCA_017465825.1 Clostridia bacterium | reverse complement strand
TTTAATTGATATGGTGTATTATATTCTATTGTGATATTCTTTTTCATTGCAAGTAAATTATATCACAAAAAGGACTACATTCCTACCTTTTGGTAAGTTTGTAGTCCTTTCTTATTCAGAGCTGTTTTTTTACAGCTCCTTAATGTTATATCTTTGTATCCGTTATTCTTGCAACTTCAATTGATTCTGTATAAATATTTGTGGGGTCATTTTCGTCAAGTACGATAAGTCTGCCGCCGTGCTCCTTGCCGTATGTGAAATATCCTGCGCCCAATGTCTGATAGAGATGGATGCCGTCTACTTTGATATGAAAATCGTTAACGTGGTCGTGCCCGAAGAATGCGGCAATAATATCACCGGTCTTTTTCCAGCTCTCAAATTGATTTCTGTGGTCGTTTGCCGTATAGGGCGGACAGGGATACTCTCTTATTCTCCCCTCTATTATATCGTGACCGAACTTAAAGTATTTGCCGTCGCGCTCAAAGGTGTAAGCATCATCGGCTGTTACTTCTTTAATACCGTCGATTTCCTGCTGAACTGGAATGTGCTGAAACAGTATTGCAGGCAGGGGAGTGCCGCCGTTTGCCGCTTTAAGCTCTGCGGCGCGCTTTTCGTACCATTCGATCTGGTCATCGTGTACGCAGTCATAGGCAAGACCGCCCTCGGCGTTGCGCTGATAATCGTTTGAGTCAATCAGCCAGATTGCGAATGCATCCTTGTCGCTTTTTGAGCTTTTAATCGTAACACAGCAGTTGCCGCAGCCGTAAACATCCGCATCGTTAAGGTTTGAACGGCAGTTGGGATACTCCATATACTGCATCATCTGGAACTCCGTGTGAAAGCCTTCTTCGCCGTCGTGATTGCCGAAAACAACGCAGAGAGGTATGTTTTTCTCTCTTATCTTTTTTGTGATTTTCTGTATTGTGCTCTGCACGTAGTTGTAAGTGAATTCTTCCCAGTAGCCGCTGATGTTGTCACCGCCGAATACAACCAAATCGGGGTTTGTTTTGTCAACAAGCGTTTCGATAACATTGATTGTTTCCTTGTCACGGCTTTCAGGGATTTCACGGTTTTCATCGTCGTCCATAATCGGCTCAACGTCGTGAATGTCGGTTATATGTAAAATTCTGAATTTGCCGTCAGCGTTGAATTTAAGAGGTTCGGGCGCTTCTCTTTTGAATTTTGCACTTTGCCATTTCTTCGGACTGCCCATCGCCCCAAGACAGGGAAGCGTAAAGCCCATTAAGAAAGATTTGAATATTTTGCTCATAATTACCACTCCTTGCTTAAAATCATAGCACAAAACAGATGTAAAATCAATCGTAAACAATAATTTATCGGTTTTTCCGATAAAAATGAGTAAGTAGCAATTAGCAATGAGTAATAGAGGAAAGGGAGTTGCCCTTTAACCCATTTTATATAAATCAAGCCCGTAGGGCTTCCGCAATTGCTCATTTCTCACTGCTCATTGCTCATTAAAAAAATAAATTTTTTTTAAAGCTATTGACAAACAGGCAACGAATGTATATAATAATGATGTAGTTAGCTATTGCTAACTTATTGAAAAGATTTTTCCTTACCTTCAATCAAACCCACGCAACAGAGGAGTATCAGATGATGCCCCTCTTTGTGTTTGTGTAGCGACAATGGAGTTTGCTAATTTACTATTTAAATAGTAGCATTATTTATGTAACTTGCCAAGTAGTAAATATTCATTCTAAAATAAAATCATCAACATTGTAAAGGTGATATAATATGAGTGAAATAAAGCCTGTTGTTACTTTTTGCGAATACGGAAAAGTTAAAATCAATTTACGTTCAATAATAGATGCAAAGGGCATAACAAAAAACAAATTAGCAAAAATGACCGGCACTCGCTTTGAGGTTGTGAGTAAGTGGTGCAGCGGTGATATTGAGCGTATCGATGCCGATGTGCTTGCACGGTTTTGCTACGTCCTCGATTGCGATGTGTGCGATATTATAAAATACGAAGCTTAATAATATAAAATATTTGTTGTTGACATATTCTTATTGATAATATATAATGATGTTGCGGAAATTTCCGCGTCAAGAGGTTTCCGGACAATAAGGCGGTTGACACACTCTCCGAAAGGAGGTGCTGTGTATGCCAATTATCATTACTTTACATATATTCAATTATACTGTAACAATAAGGATAAAACGCAACAACCGCCACTCGGCAAAGTGACGGTTGTTATTTTAATTTGAATAACTAATCGGTCAACCGCTGTAATCGGTTACCTCTTGGCTTTATTATAGCATATGCATTATTCCTTGTCAAGTTGACAAGGAAATTTTGTTTTGCATTATTCCTCGATTCCCCAATATTCAAGCTCTTCTTTTCTGTCCTGTTTTGAGCGGGCAACGACCTCTGCGCGGAGCTTTTTTCTGTTTTTGCCGCCGATGATTCCGTTTCTGTAAAAAGCAACCGCGAACATACCTATGAGCGACCCCACAACACAGCATATGAAATCCACCATTGTGTCCACAAGACCCACTTCGGAAAGCACTTCTGATGTCTGGAGCGTGTAGCCGTAAACTCTGTCCATTGTGAACTCGTAAAGCTCCCAGGCAACAGCTATAAACATCGAAAACGTAAAGCAGAAAAACGATGCAAGAGCAGGACTTAAATGTCTTTTTTTACCCTGAAAAACAATAGCGAAGTCATAAGCGAACCAGGATGTCAGTACGCCCGAACCTGCGTGTGAAATGATATCTAAAAACTGCACGTTGGTTCTTGAATTGAAGATGTATGCAATCATACTGTAAACAAGAAAAATGTTCAGCAGTGTCTGTGCAAAGAAATCAACTCTTGTTATGAATGACTTTCCGCCGAAAAGCTGAAACATATCCCACAGATGCGAGAACGCAACGGAAAACAGTCCCATTAGATACATCGTAACCGAGTTGTTGAGTATGCCGTAAACAGCAAAAATCACCATAAATGCCCTGCTTGCCCACCATATTATCTGGTGCGACTTGGGGATCGGTGTAATATCGTTAAGCTTTTTCATTTTATATCTCCGAAAATATATTTTCATTTATTTTATCACAACAGACAGTGCTAATACAACTGTCAAATGCATAAATGTTTAATATTTTTAATTGCTTTTTTTACTTATATATGATAAAATTTCAGGCAGAGGTGTTTTTTATGTTCAATAAACGAGGTGCAGGAGTTATTATGCACATCAGCTCACTTCCGTCACGGTACGGCATTGGTGTATTTGATAAAAACTGCTTTGATTTTGCAGATAAGCTTGCTGAAATGAAATTTTCATACTGGCAGGTGTTGCCCTTTAATCCCGTTGACGCGGCAAATTCCCCCTATTGCTCCGCATCGGCTTTCGCAGGCAATATCCTTTTTATTGACCCTATGGGTCTTGTTAAAATGGGGCTTTGCACCGAGGATGAGGCAAAAACAAATATCTACGACGGTACACCCTATACCGCCGACTTTGATTTTGCAAAGAGAGCAAGACTTGCGCTGCTTAAAACCGCTTTTTCGCGTATTGATACCGAGCTTGCACAGAAGATAAAGGATTTTGAAGCCGAGAATAAATGGCTCACCAATTTTTCATATTTTATGGCAGTAAAAGAGGCAAACGATTTCAAGCCCTGGTGGGAGTGGGATGAGGATTTTGCCCGTTTTGACCTGTTCAAGCGCCGCCACAGGCACGATTATGCCGAGCGTTCCGCATTCTGGAAATTCTGTCAGTACATCTTCTTTACCCAGTGGAAAGAGATCAAGGAGTACGCCAACTCAAAGGGCATAAAAATAATCGGCGATATGCCGATCTATGTTGCTATGGACAGCGTTGACGTGTGGTCAAATCTGCCGATGTTCCTTATTGACGAGGAAAAGCTCTGTCCCGAAAAGGTCGCAGGCGTTCCGCCCGATTATTTCAGCGAGGACGGTCAGCTCTGGGGCAATCCTATCTACAATTGGGATTATATGGATAAGGACGGCTATAAATGGTGGCTTGGCAGAATAGGCAACGCGCTGAATGTGTATGACGTCGTAAGAATCGACCATTTCCGCGCATTTGCAAGCTATTGGGAGGTTCCTGCCGACTCCGAAACCGCAAAAACAGGCGAGTGGAAACCGGGCCCCGGTATGAAGCTTTTTAAAAAGGTGTTCAGAAAATTCCCCGATGCGCCTATTATCGCAGAAGATCTGGGCGTTTTCGGCGAGGATGTCGTAAAACTTCTTGAAGACACAAAATTCCCCGGAATGAAGGTTGTGCAGTTCGGCTTTGACCCCGACGGCGATTCATCACATATGCCCCATAACGCACAGAGAAATTCCGTCAACTATGTGGGCACCCACGATAATAATACCATTCTCGGCTGGCTCTGGGAAGCGAGCGAAAAAGAACGCCGCTTTGCCCTTGATTATGTAGGCTTTGAGGGCGATAACTGGGGCGACGGCGGATATTATTCAAAGAGCTGCCGTAAGGTTATAGAGACTGTGTGGCGCTCCGCATCGGAAACTGCAATTATCGCATTTCAGGATATGTGCGGCTTCGGCTCGGATGCAAGAATGAACATCCCCGGTGTACCCGAAAAGAATTGGCGGTTCAGAACCACAACCGAAACCATAAATTCAATGGACGCAGAGTATTTTAAAAAGATAAATACATTGTTCAAAAGAGCCTGAACAAGAATTCAACAGTCCATTGATTTTTATAATCGTAGGGAGCGACGCCCTCGTCGCTCCGTAAAATCTGAACAGATTTATTGATATATCATAGGGGTGTCACGCGTATTTCCCACAGTATGTAATCAAATTTGTGCTCGTTGTTCATTAAAATGCATTTCAGGGTAGCGGCTCCCCGTTACCCTTTTTTTAATATTTCAATAAAAAGATTGCTTCTCTCAAAATGGAAGCAAGTCTTTTTTCGTATGTATGTAAGCGGGCAGACTTCAATTCAATTGCTGCAGTTGCTTACTCCTCTTTGCTCATCAGAATTATCTTATCCAATATATCCGCATCCGCTTTGCAAAAATCGTAGTTCGGGATTTCATCGGGTGTTATCCATTTCAGGTCGTTGTGTTCAAGCAGTTTCGGCGTGCCCGATACAATTTCAGCATTGAATACCGTCAGATGCACCTTGATGTCGGGGTATTGATGCACCACATCCGTAAATTCATCACCAACGGAAACGAGAACATCAAGCTCTTCACGGCATTCTCTGATAAGCGCCTCCTGCAGAGTTTCGCCTTTTTCAGCCTTGCCGCCGACGAATTCCCATAACAGACCGTTACCCTTGTGGGCAGGACGTTGACAAATCATAAATTTGTTACCGCTCCAAATAAGCGCCGCCGCAACTTCTACCATAAAATCATCTCCCGATAGAATTTTACACCAATTAAATGCATTTATCAAGCACAATGATGCTGTTAAAATAGAGAAAAATCCATTTTGCGCGACTGAATTTGTGTAAAATGATAAAAATATAAAAAAATCAAAAAAATTACAAAAAACACTTGCAAAATGTGTAATAGTGTGGTATTATATCAGTCGTTCCGAATATCCGGGTGTGGCGCAGTTGGTAGCGCGCTTGACTGGGGGTCAAGAGGCCGTGAGTTCAAGTCTCGCCACTCGGACCATAGTGAGTATTCATAACACAAGTGGATACTCACTTTTCTTTTTTGCATTTCCTCATAGTTGAATAATATATATTTGTTATGTATCTAGCAGGTTTTAAGCCTGCTCTTTTTTATATAAAGAAACACCTTAATCCCCAAAGATTGGGGGTCGGGGATGATAAATCGTAAGTTTTTTTCTTATAATGGGTAATTCAACAATTGCTCATTACAAGAATTTAGCGGTACGCTAAATTCTTGTTTATCTTCCCGATTTTCGGGAATAATTTTTTTATGAAAAAGTTTTTATTGGTTATTGATATTCAGCGCGGTTTTATAAATGAGAACACCGCCTGTGTAAAAGAAAAAATAGACAGTCTGATTCGCAGTAAGGCTTTTGACTGTGTAATTGCATCCGTCTACCGCAATTACAGGGGCAGTCCCATATCGAGCTTTATGGGTTGGCGTGAAATGATGACCGATGAGGAGCAGGAGCTCGTCGGTGAAGCGGCAAATGCCGATTATTTTATAAATAAGACCACCTATTCCGCATATTGTGATGAGCTTGCAGAGATTCTGAAAACGGAAAACGGCGGAACAATGCCCGATTGTGTGTATATTGCAGGGGTGGACACGGAGTGCTGTGTGCTGATGACTGCCGCAGAGCTTTTTGAAAAGGGTATAAGACCCGTTGTGCTCACGGATTATTGCGGCTCAACGGGCGGCAATGATTCCCATAATGCAGGCATATTAAGCCTTGAAAGCATTATAGGAAAGAGTAATCTTATTGCACATTACACACCGTAATCACGGATTGTTCAGCATTTCTGCCTTTAAATATTCATCAACCGTGCCGTAGCCTGCCTGAAGATTTTCAAGAAGCAGTCTTGTGATTTCAGCTTTCAGCCTTTCGTTTGCTTGTTCGGTTGTCATATTTTCAGTGGAAAACGGTTTGCCGATTCTTGCGGCGAGGGTTTTACTGCGGAAATTGTAGTCGCCTGTTACCGCAACGGGCAGAAGCAGAGCGTTGTTTTTGCAGGCAAGTGAGGCGGCACCGTATCTGAAATCCGTTAAAAGGTTTTCCGTTCTGTTTCGTGTGCCTTCGGGAAAAATCCCCAGCGCGCCGCCGTTAGCGAGGTGACTGTTTGCCTCCTGCTTTGCCTGTATGTCGTTGCCGTTGCGGTTGACGCAAATACATCCCGTAAGGCGGAAAAACCAGGCAAAATGCCCTTTGAAATACTCACTTTTCGCCATATAGCTGATTGGTCGCCTTGTGGCGCAGATAACCATACATTGGTCCATAATGTGTTTGTGGTTGCAGGCTATGACCACTGCACCTTTTTTCGGAATGTTCTCTTTGCCGAAGATTTTCGGAGTGTACCAGCCTCTGAAAATCGGTTTGAGCAGAGTTGTAACGGTGGTAAAGCCGATAATTTCTTTTGTGTTCATCAGGAAACCGCTTCCTTTGCGCTGTCTTTCTGTAATTTGAGAAAATCAATTTTGTTGTAGGGTGTCTTCGGCAGAGAATCCACAAATTCGTAGTAGTAGGGCACGCTGTGATGAGCAAGTGATTTTTCGCAATGCAGACGGATTTCGGTTTCTGTCTGCTGAACCTTGGGCGTGCCGTCCTTCAATATGATGTAAGCCTTTGCAACTTCCTTTTTGTACGGATGTGAAACGGCAACTGCAACGCACTTTTCAACAAAATCAAGCTCCTCAATGACCTTTTCGATCTGCGTGGGAAAAACATTGAAGCCTGAGGATATCATCATCCGCTTGAGTCTTAATTTGTAATGCACAAATCCCTCGGCGTCGATATAAGCCATATCGCCGGTGTGAAGCCATATTTTGCCGTCGTTGTGAACTCTCAGTGTGTTGGCTGTTTCATCGCTGTTGTTCCTGTAGCCGAGCATTACGGTAGGCCCGGTTACACACAACTCTCCGTCTGTGTTGCAGGGGAGCGTATTCGTTGTGTCGGGCTCAACAATGCACATTTCGTTGCCTATAAGCGGCTTGCCGATAGTGCCTGATTTGTAAGCATCACCAACTGAAAGGCTCAACGCCGCCAAGCCCTCAGTCATACCGTATCCCTCACAGATTTTTACGGATGAATTGTGATTTTTCAAAAACTCATTCACACTGATTTCGAGCTTTTCGGGGAGCGAATCGCCGCCGCTGACAGCATATTTGAGAAATGAAAAATCCATATTTTCCGTGCCCTTTGCCTTGAGCAGAGCCTCATAAAGTGTGGGAACTCCGAAAAGCATTGTAGGCTTGTGTTTTTTGAGAACGGATGCAAATTTTTTTGAATCAAACTGAGGAATGAGTACCGAGCAAGCGCCGAAACAGAAGCATACGTGAACGCATACGCCCAAGCCGAAGCCGTGAAAAATGGGCAGAATGGCAAGTATCTTGTCACCTACCGAAACATCACGGAGAGTGAGCACAGCCTGAATTCCGAAGGCGTTGAAATTGCGGTTTGAGAGCATAATGTCCTTTGGTGTGCCTGTTGTGCCTCCGCTGTGGAGGATTATTGCAGGGGTGTCAGCATCATCAGCCGTAGGGATGTATTCGTTCGTGCGGATGGGACATTTTACAAAATCGCTCCAGCTTATGAATCGGCGGTCCGTTTCCGCTTCCGTATTTTTGCCTCTGTTTTTGATTTTAAACAGAATTTTCATTAAAGGCGGCAGACTTTCTGCAGGAGATGCCACAATTGCAGTTTGAATACCTGTTGCATTTATAACTTCTTTGAGCTTTTCCTTGCAGCTGTCGAGAATAAGCACTGTTTTGCTGTCGGATGAATTGATGTAATTTTTGATTTCCTCCTGAGCAGAGAGGGGATGTATAACATTGGCTGTTGCACCGATTCGGTTAAGTGCGTAAATGCTTATGACCGCTTCGGGGGTGTTGGGCATTATCACGGTTACAATGTCGCCCTTTTTTACTCCTCTTGCCCCGTAGCAGGCTGAAATTTTCTCAATTTTTTCAACAAGAGCAGAGTAGGAGCATTTTTTGCCGAAATAGTCAAATGCAGGCGCGTCGGGATGTGCCTGTGCACAGATTTTAAGCATACCGAACATTGAAATGTCGGGTATGTCAAAGCCTGTTGCAGAATTTTTGTTTTCGTAACCGAATACGGGATTTGTATGTTTTTCTTTCATTTGCTGTCACCTTGATTTTTAATTTTGCTGAGAACTTTAGCTTTCAGCTCGTCGTTTGCACAGAGCAGATCTGTGCTTTCAATTTTATACGGTTTTTGAAAAACGATCTCAACTCCTTTGCCGAAAAGACGGTATCTGCCGTTGATTGTAAAGGGGACAATGGGCGTGCCTGTGTCCTGTGCCATTTTAACCGCCCCGATTTTAAAGGGTAGGGAAGTTCCTGTCTTTTTGTTCGTTGTGCCTTCGGGAAAAATTCCAACAATACAGCCGTTTCTGAGATATTCCTCGGCACAGATGAGCGCATCCCTGTCCTTTCCGTTGCGGTAAACGCGGATAAGTCCTGCAGATGTGAAAAATCGGTTTGTAAAGGCATTTTTGAAAAGCTCATTTTTTGCAAGAAAATGCACGCACCGTTTTGTTGACGAAATTACCATAAAGCAGTCAAAAAAGTCGGTGTGATTGCCTGCAAGGATTGCTCCGGAATCCTTTGGTATGTTTTCTCTGCCAACAATACGCGGACGGAATAGAATTCTGAAAATTACCGACACCGCGGGACGGAAGAATCTGTACAACGCAGGCTCTTTGTTGATATTCTGTCTGTTCATAAAATGACCTCTTTGCCGTATTTTTATTCCTCAATATGAAAATTTTAACTTCTTACACACATTATTATCCGCTGCACTGATTTTTAAACAAAAAAAATTCCCGAAGACGAACTTCAGGAACAAATAATAATTTATCGGCTTTGCCGATAAAAATTCGCAATGCGTAATGCGCAATTCGTAATTGAGGAAAAGGCTCCGCTTTTTGAACCATTATAATGGGTAAGGGCGCAGCCCTTAAACAATTGCGCATTGGGAATTGGGCATTGAGAATTACAATAATTTATCTGCGCTAAATTATTGTTTACGCGCTTTTCTTCCAGGTTGAGGGCATAACGAGGACGAGCATCGGGAATATTTCAAGTCTGCCGACAAGCATATTCAGCGAAAGCACAATTTTTGAAAAGTCAGAGAATATTGAAAAATTATCTACAGGACCTATTGAACCGAAACCGGGGCCAACATTGTTTATACAGGTAATGACCGATGAGAGGGAAGTTATCAGGTCGAAATCGTTAAGTGAAATTATCAACGACGAAACGCCGATCAACAGCATATAAATCAGAAAATATGAGCTTGTGGAGGATATAACTTCTTCCTCAAGCACCGCACCGTCAAGTCTTACGCATTTTACGCGTTGAGGATTTACCGCTCTTTTCAGCTGTCTTACTCCGGATTTCAGAAGTATGATAAGTCTGCCGACCTTAAGTCCGCCGCTTGTTGAACCTGTGCAGGCACCCGTAAACAGCAACAGCAATATGATGAACTGTGAGAATGCCGGCCATTGTGAATAATCTGCCGTAATAAAGCCTGTTGTTGTTACTATTGATACTACGGTAAATCCCGAATCTCTCAATGCTGAACCAACAGAGCCGATGAGAGGGTAAATGTCAATTGTGATAAGCACAATGCTTATTGCAATAATGCCAATGTACGCCCAAAGCTCCTCGCTTTTGAACGCTCGCTTGAACTGTTTTAATATTGAAAGATAAAACAGGTTAAAGTTTATGCCGAAAAGGAACATAAATACGGCAATTACAATTTCTGCGGCGATGTTGTCGTATGCGGCAATACTTGAGTTCATTACAGAAAAACCGCCTGTACCTGCCGTTGAAAGCGCTGTTGTAATACTGTCAAAAAATGAAAATCCGCACAGTCTGAGCGCGATGATCTCGGCAACAGTCATAACTGTGTAAATTTTGTAGAGTATTCGAGCCGTTGCTCTTGTTTTTGATACAAGCTTACCTACGGTGGGACCTGGAACCTCCGCGCGCATAATGTGCATTGACTGCATCTCTTTCTGGGGAAGGAATGCAAGCACGAACACAATAACGCCCATACCGCCTATCCAATGGGTGAACGAACGCCAGAACAGCAGGCTGTCGGGCAGCGCCTCAATATCGGTAAGAACGGATGCGCCCGTTGTTGTAAAGCCCGAAACCGTTTCAAAAAATGCGTCAATATATGAGGGAATCGCCCCCGAAAGAGTAAACGGTAACGCACCGAACAGCGACATCAGAATCCAGGCAAGAGAAACCATTACGAAACCCTCTCTTGCATAAATCCGTTTTGAATCAGGCTTTGGAAGTCCCATAAGCAGACCCGTTGCAATCAGCAAGCCCGATGTTATGAGGTACGTATAAGATATGCTGTCTCCGCAGTAGATCGACACCGCAAAGGGAATGAACATTATAGCCGCCTCTACCATTAAAAGCCGACCCGTAAGTCGTAATACCATTTTGTAGTTCATAGCTGAATAAACACCTTATCCGAAAATCTGGTTAATACTTCTTAATTGCTTGCTTTTTGCCACAAGGATAACATTGTCGCCCAATTCTATGTGGTCATTACCGTCGGGGAATAAAACCCTGCCCTGCCTTATGATGCTTGCAATAAGCACGTCTTTGTGTATATTGAGATTTTTAAGCGGAATGTCAATTCCCTGAAAATCCGCGGTTATTTTGAATTCAAGAGCCTCGACCTGACCGCCTACCAGCTTGTAGAGCGTCTGCACGCTTGATTCGCCCGAATTCTCCAACGCTCTTGCGTAGGCTAAAATTCTGTTTGCCGCAATTGCCTTTGATGAGAATGCGCTGTCCATACCGATGCTCTCAAGCACCTGATAGGACACTCTGTTGACCTTTGCAACAGTCTTGCTTATGCCCAGAGATGATGCGTACATTGATGAAATGATGTTTTCCTCGTCAATGGTGGTAAGGGCAACGAACGCATCCTGATGTTCAAGTCCCTGCTCGTAAAGCACGGCTCTGTCCGTGCCGTCTGCATTGATGATCTTTGCATCACGGAGCACTTCGCTCAGATGCTTGCATCTGTCGGAATCGATTTCGATTATTTTAACGTTATAACCGCCGCTTTCGCACAGCTGACGGGCAAGGTAATAGCCCATTTTGCCGCCGCCGATTATCATAATATTCTTTGTGCGGTGTTTGTACATACCAAGCTTTTTCATAAACTTGATAATGTCGCCTCTTGCGCCTGTGATATGGATTTTGTCGCCGCTTTTTATGACGAAGTCACCTCGGGGGATATACACGTTTACGCCCCTCTGAACTGCGCAGAAAAGCACCTTGCCGTTATAAATGCGGGGAATATCCGCAACAGCCGTTTCGCAAAGAGGATTGTCAGCCGTTATTTTGATTTCAGCCAGGTCAACGTTACCTCTTGAAAAGGTTTCTATGTTGATTGCACTGGGGAATCGGAGCACCTTTGCAATTTCGTTTGCGGCATCCAGTTCGGGGTTTACAACCACGTTAAGTCCCAGTTCTTCCTTGAAGAAATGCATCTGCTTGAGATATTCGGGGTTTCTTACTCTCGCAACGGTGTGCTCAGCTCCTATTTTCTTTGCAACAAGACAGCTGAGTATGTTAAGCTCGTCTGATGATGTTGCGGAAATAAACAGGTTGGCATCCTCAACGCCTGCTTCGGTCTGCACCTCGTAGCTTGCGCCGTTTCCGCAGATTCCCATAACGTCATAAGTGTTTACAAGCTGTTCTATGACCTTTGAATTCCTGTCAATAACAACAATATCGTGGTCCTCCTGTGAAAGATGCTCAACAAGAGTTGCTCCGACCTTTCCGTCGCCGACAATTACTATACGCATTTAATATCTCCTCTATAAATGTAATAAAAAGTATACAATGGAGTTTACAGGTGTATATTAGCACATTGCATTTTAATTTGCAATGATTTTTATGCTTGTTTTTATAAATATCTTTTGGTATAATTGCGTTAGATAATATGTGAGGTGGCTGTATTATGGAACCCTTTGTAAGAATTGTTAAAAAATTCTGGGCAAATACCGAAAAAGAGGATCTGAAAAGGCTAGCAACTCAGTCAAAGCCTGAGGGAATATGTGAAATTAACGATATTCCCTATATTGACGACGGTAATAAATACCACCTTATGGATTTATATTACCCCGAAGGCACAACGGGCAAGCTGCCTGTTATAATTGATGTTCACGGCGGCGGCTGGGTTTACGGTGATAAGGAGCTTAATAAATATTTCTGTATGCATATGGCAAAAAGAGGCTTTGCTGTGTTCAATATGAGCTACAGGCTTTATAATGATGTCACCGTCAATGAACAGCTGCAGGACATTGGCTTTGCATTGAGATGGATAAGTGAGCACGCGCAGGAATATCCCTGCGATATGGAGAATATAATGCTTGTAGGAGATTCGGCAGGCGGTCAGCTTGCGGCGTATTCCGCAGTGCTGATGTCAAGTCCCGAATTAAGACACGTTTTCGGTATTGCCGAATATGAAATGAAGCTTACGGCACTTACGCTGATTTCTCCCGTTGCATATATGGATGACGGCATAATGGGCGTATATTGCAGAAGAATGTGGGGAGATAACTATAAGCGCAAGGATACCCATATGTTTATGAATCTTGATTCGATTCTGCCTATGGGAAAGCTTCCGCCCACAATGCTCATTACAAGCAGCGGTGACTTCCTTGCCCGGTCACAGACACACAGAGCTGCTGAGGATTTAAGGCGAAACGGCGTTACGGCGAAATTATTGGATTATTCCGAGGTCAACGGAAAAAAACTTGACCACGTTTTCAGCGTAATTTACCCCGAAAGCGCCTCCGGTGCGGATGCAATAGATAATTTCTGCAACTTTTTCAAAAAATTTATCAGCTCAAAAACGGCTATAAATAAGGGAATGTAAGGTTGATTAAAAAGTTTTTTTGAAAAAAATCAAAAAAATTAAAAAAAACTCTTGACTTTTGTTTGGATATCTGTTATATTATTGGAGCCGCAAGGGTAATGGGAGCATAGCTCAGCTGGGAGAGCATCTGCCTTACAAGCAGGGGGTCACAGGTTCGAGCCCTGTTGTTCCCACCACGAGGTGGCCCGGTAGTTCAGCTGGTTAGAACGCTAGCCTGTCACGCTAGAGGTCGACGGTTCGAGCCCGTTCCGGGTCGCCACTTTTTTGCGGTATGCCTTTGTAGCTCAGTTGGTAGAGCAGCGGACTGAAAATCCGTGTGTCGTTGGTTCGATTCCGACCGAAGGCACCAATTTTGCGGATGTAGCTCATCTGGTAGAGCGCCACCTTGCCAAGGTGGAGGTAGCGAGTTCGAGCCTCGTCATCCGCTCCATTTTTTTATAAGATAGGCGGCGCTATAGCCAAGTGGTAAGGCGTGGGTCTGCAAAACCCTGATCCCCGGTTCAAATCCGGGTGGCGCCTCCATGTGAATGACATCCCAAATCCGAACCAATGCGGTTCGATTGAGATGTCTTTTACTTTTTAAAACCGTAGTAAGGAAGAGGCTTCGTGCCACTTCCTTCTTTTTATTTTAATCGAACCTCTAAATTCAAAAAGTCTCAAAATCTGTGTTAAATATGTAAAATTAAAGAATAATGAACTGCGACTTTTCGATAAAAATGTACTTAAGAGTTTGATTATACTAAAAACTTATTGAATTACATAGGGACACTTTTTAATCGGAGGTATGCTTTGCTAAATAATCATTTTCTATAACATTTGGTGCTCTATTGCAATTTATTTTATGAGGTCTTATACCGTTATAAAATTCTATATATTTTTGAATCTTTTCTTTGAATTCTCTTTCTGAACGATAATTGTTCCGATACAATTCTTCCGCTTTAAGAGTTTTGAAAAATGATTCCATAACTGAATTGTCATACGGTGTACTGGTTCTTGATAAAGAAAGGGTTATTCCCAATGTTTTGCAATAATCAACAAATGAGCGCGATGTATAATTGGCTCCTCGGTCACTGTGAAAGATTAAACCTTCTTGGGGCATCCGCTCATAATAAGCTTTTTTGAGCGTTGACTTTGTAAGGCGAGTGCTATTACTGTTTGATATAGAATATGAAATAACTTTTCTTGCAAAAAGGTCTAGAATTACACAAATATAGTATTTGTCATCTTTAAACGAAAAATATGTAACATCGCTTACCCAAACCTGATTTGGTGCTGTAGCAGTAAAATTTTGAGCCAATATGTTTTCTTTTCTTTGTTTTGCCATTTCATATATCTTTTTTGCTCCGCCGCGAATGCTGAACCAACCGTTTTCTTTCATAATAGCGGACACGGTTTTATCTGCAACTATATAGCCGCGATTTCTTAGTATAGCATTGATTTTGCGTGCACCAAAAACTTGATGACTTTCATGAAAAATCTCTTCAATAATTGGAGTGATTTCTTTCTTTTTGCGGGCATATGAGGTGTTTTCGTTTGCATTCCGTAGAATATGATTATAATAACTTCCTTTTGCTACTTGCAAAGTTTCGCATAGCAAAGTTATGGAATAGGTCTCTGATAAATCACTAATTACCGCATATCTTTCGTGGAGTGGTGCTTTTACAGTACAGGGAGATGCTTGTAAAATCTTAACCATTTTCTCATATTTTTCGCAGCGTTGTTTGAGAATTCGAACGTCTGTTAAATTCAGTTCTTTATCTGATTTTTTCTTGTAGATTTTTGCCCATTGATACAGTGTACTTTTAGAAATACCGGTATCTTCACATATGCTGGATATTTTTTCACCGGATCGATACCGTGATACAATTTCCTTTTTCTGTTCCTCTGAATAGTTTTTTCTCATGTTATGAGCCTCCTAAAAATTTTTTAGACCCAATAATACAACATTTTTTTAAAAAAGTGAACACACTGATAGTGCAAAGGTGAAATTCTACAAAGTTTATTAGAGTCTATAGAAAAAGTTGAATTTCATATTGCTCATATAATAGTAACAGGAGATATTGCTTGGCGTAAATCATAATTAATATAGTGGTGATGATCGGCATCAGAAAAGAACATTAGCACTATTCGCTTCTAAGGTCGATATGGTTTCATAAAAATATTAGATATAAAAATTAAGAATGCATAACCGAATAAATTGTTCGATTAGAGAGTTAAACTCCAATTTATCGAACTGTATAGATTGACTAACGAAATATGGTTCAGATTTGGGTAGTAAGGCCAAAAAATCGACGAATTTCGACAGAAGTTCGTCGATTTTACTTTTTACTTCTTCACTATTCACTTTTCACTAATCCTTTGGTTCGATTTTTGGGAAGTAATAAGTAAGAAGTAATAAGAACCTCACGAAACAAAACGAAATCAAAGATTTCTATGGGGCCCCGGAACCCTGTTGCTCGCAAGCTCGTAATAATGAATAATGATGGGCGGGACACCCGCACCCGATTGTAATTTTGTATTAAGTGTGATATAATCATTTCGACAAATAAGAATTTGTTAAGGTGAAACCAATGGAGATTATAGATAAAAAAATAGATGGCGGAAAAGCCTTTGACTGGGGGAAAACATCAGTTGACTATGCCAAATACCGTGATATTTACCCTCAAGAATTTTACGATAAAATTATAAATCGCAATCTTTGCTTGAATGGACAAAAGGTGCTTGACATAGGAACGGGAACAGGTGTTATTCCAAGGAATATGTATCGTTACGGTGCAAAATGGATAGCAACAGATATTTCGGAAAATCAGATTGAACAAGCCAAAATTCTATCCAAAGGTATGGACATAGAGTATTTTGTGAGTTCGGCAGAAACTTTGGATTTTTCCGCTGATTCATTTGATGTAATAACCGCTTGTCAATGTTTTTGGTATTTTAATCACGAACGAACCATACCCCTATTTCACAGGCTCTTAAAACCCAATGGTCGTATTTTAGTTTTATATATGGCTTGGCTTCCTTTTGAAGATAAAATAGCAGGCGAAAGCGAAAAACTTGTACTTAAATACAGTCCCAATTGGAGTGGTGCAGGCGAAACGAAACACCCAATACATATCCCTGAATGTTATAGAGAGAATTTTGAATTGGTCTATCATGAAGAATATAAATTAGAAGTACCTTTTACACGTGAAAATTGGCACGGAAGAATGAAAGCGTGTCGTGGAGTGGGAGCATCTCTTACGCCAAACGAGGTCAGAAAATGGGAACAAGAACATATTGAATTGTTAGAAAAAATCGCACCTAATGAATTTGATGTTTTACATTATGCAGCGATTGCAGAATTAAAAAAGAAATAATCAAATTTCAATTTATCGGGCTGTTTTGAGTGATTTCAATTTTTGACAAAAACAAGTTGTAAACACAAAAAATTCCGTTCACGATAGTGGTCGGAATTTTTTGCTTATTTACTATTAACTATTCACTAAAAAATCGTGAACGGAAATTCAGTTAATAAGTAAGAGTGAATAGTGAAGAGGTAAAAGTCGCCCTTCGGGCAAACGGATTGACCTGAACTTGATTGTAATTTAAGATTATGTGTGATATAATTATCTCGACAAATAAGAATTTGAGAAGGTGCGAATATAAATGTCTGAATGGAACTCTGATTTATACTTGAAATTCAAACAACAACGGACACAACCAGCATTAGATTTGGCAAAAAGGATTGAAAAATATAATCCTTTAAGTGTCGCAGATTTGGGTTGTGGCCCCGGAAACAGCACATCAGTTTTAAAATCCGTTTTTCCAAATGCTCGATTGATAGGCATAGATAATTCTTCCAATATGATTGAAAAGGCAAGTCAGACTTATCCTGATATTGAGTTTAGGTTGGACGATATTCAAAATTTAAATGAGAAGCACGACTTGATTTTTTCTAATGCCTGTTTACAATGGATTCCAAATCATCATATTCTTTTGCCGCATCTAATGGAACAATTGAACGATAATGGGGTGTTGGCAGTTCAAATTCCTATAAACTGGAATGAGCCATTATTTAAAATCATAAAGAATACAGCGGAACAATCAGACTTTGATTTCAGTCAAGCATATTTTGAAAACAATGATGCCCTTTCTCCAAATGAATATTACGAAATTCTGTCAATGTGTGCATCGAGTTTTGATATTTGGGAAACTGTGTATTATCACGAAATGTTATCACACGAGGAGCTTATCAATTGGGTTAGGAGTACAAGATTAAGACCATATTTAGATTGTCTTAACGAAAGAGAGCAAGAGATATTTGAGAAAGAATTGCTCAAAAAGGTTAAAGATCAATATCCAGTTATGAAAAATGGTAATGTGATTTTAAAATTCAGAAGATTGTTTTTTGTTGCAATAAAGTAATCAACATCAAATTCCTATTTATCGATGTTTTGACGACGGTTCTAAAATGAGACGTACTCCCAGGAAAAAAGCACTTCGAAAGAAGTGCTTTTTTCAATGATGTTTGCTTTCAGCAAATGATGTCGTTTCACTAATGATGACGGCAACGCCTGATGATGTCGCTTCGCTGATGAATAATGAATAATTACAAGCGGGACACCCGCACCCGATTGTAAATTTTGATAAAGTGTGATATAATCATCTCGATAAATAAGAATTTGACAAAGGAGTGTGATTGTATGGGTAAAGCGATTTTAGCAGCGATTGTTACATTGATTGCAGGTTGTTTAGGTATGGTAGCAGGTCTTGAATTATTAGATGGCTTTGTTGAGTTTGGTTGCATTATTGCTATTGCAGTTATGGGTGCATTCATTATCTACTTCAACGAGAAAAAGAAGTAAACCAATTCCAATTTGTTGATGTTTTGACGATGGTTCGAAAATGAGACGTACTGCCAAACGAAAATCCGTTCACGAGAGTGGGCGGATTTTCTTTTGTATTATTCATTATTAATTATTCAATTTTCATTATTCATTAGTGCAGAACGGATTTTCAAATGAATAATGAAAAATGAAGTCGCTTCGCTGATGAATAATGAATAATGTTACCCTTCGGGCAAGCGGTTGACTTTTTAGATTTGTTGTTATACAATGAATTTGAGGTAATTGTATGGATTTTATTATTTGTTTTTATTTATGTATTTGTGCAGTAATAATTTTTGCTTTTTATATCAAAAAAATTGTAAAACCATATATACAGAGTGAAAAGGAGTAGAATTTTATGAGAATGATTATTTTACTTAGTTCGTTTTTAGTTCTTGTTTCTTGTATAGTTATGGCAATAATGCTGATTAAAGAAAAGAAGCGTATTTTATCTCCATATATGCTTTTGACAGTAATTACTCTTTTTGTTTCATTATTTATGATTCTTAAGATGTTTGGTGTTTTATAATACTGATTAATTTTTATATTTCAGCCTATGGTTCTAAAATGAGACGTACTCCCAAAAATCGACAATCTTCGACAGAAGGTTGTCGATTTTACTTATTACCTTTTCGCTCTTCACTTTTCACTAATACTTCGGGTCGATTTTTGGAAAGTAATAGGTAAGAAGTAATAGTGAAGAAGTTAAGGGCGGGACACCTGCACCCGATTGTAATTTTGAATTAAATGTGATACAATCATCTCGATAAAAAATTTTGTGAGGTGCTTGTTATATGGACAGAAAAACTTTTGATAATAAATTTGATAGTTTATTTACAAGGGCGGAATCTTTAATTCCCGAAGAAAACTTACCTGATTTACCATTTATGGCTTTAGCACCTGATGTTCACGATTGGTATAAATTTGAACACGAATTGTGGGAAGTTGGCGAAAATATAAGGCAATTTCTCTCAGAAAACAAGAATAAGCTTAATAATAGTCAAATTGACAGAATTGTTAAAATTTGCCTTGACAAAAGAGCTAAGAGAGGCAGACAAAGTTTTGTTCTTTTATTAGGGAGAAAAATGTATTGTAGTTATTCTGAACAGATAGTTGCACTTCTGAATGACGATGATGTGGACGGACAGGTTATAGACACTTTGTATAAAATGGGCGCGAAAGAGTATGCAGAATTGATTGAGCCGTTTCTTACGCATAATCGCGCCTGGATTAGAAATGAAGCTAAAAGATATGTTCAGAAATACAAAAAATAAAGGGCTTATTCGGGAGTCCTTTATTTTTTATCTAATCCGAAGTATTAGTATGTAATCACGCGTAGCGTGTATGTTATCACATTGGCGTATCTCGCCTTCGGATTGATTACATACCTTTCTGCGAAAGGATTACATTCAAGACCTATCCTTGATTGTAATATCGACACCTGATTGAAAATTCAGATTATGTGTGGTATAATCATCTCGGCTAATAAGAATTTATTGAGCATATTTTAGTGCAATTAAAGAAAGTCTGATTAAATATGAAACTTGAAAGCAGTAATAAATTTCTCGAATCGAATTTTGCGTGGGCTGTGGGTAAAACGGCAACATTCGTTGTAACGGGTACTAAAAACGGTGCCGTCAACAAGGGCGAAGGTAACCAATGGTATGGTCCTGACGGCGAAATTATCAAAACACCGGATAAACCTTGGGCAGAACCGAAGGATTATAAACCTTGCTTTTGGGCAGGTTACTTTGATCGCACAGCGTATTATATCCGAGATTTTGTCCATCAGGTAGCGGGGGCATACTATGTTGGCTTAGAAGAAGAGATTTTCAATATGTATTACACTTTTGTGAGTAATGCAAGTGAAAAAACAGGTTGGTTTGCACCTTGGGCATTTAATTTTGATAACAGTATCTACTATATGGATACTCCTAATTACAACAGGTTCGTTCGTGAGATAACAGCACAGTTTGAACTTGTTGAAAAAGCATATCAGCTCTATCTTTTAACAGGTGATAAACGCTATGCAGAAGATGATGTGATATTTAATTTCATAGAAAAAACGATGACAGTTTTTATTGATAGACTTGACGGAACGGTATTTGACGAAAAGAACGGTATTCCCGAAGGCAAAGGCGATATATTTGAAATTTCTGCTACATACAACGAAAGAGGGTTTAATGCAGCAGAGGCCGGCGACAGTATTGCGGCTATGTATCAGGCGATTATTGCTTATGCAAACATTCTTAAAATAAGAGGCAATACAGAGGAAACAGAAAGTCAATTTAAACGTGCAGAAGAACTTAAAAAGTATTTTAACAACGATTGGAGTATTGTAAAGGATTCAGATATGTACGCTTATGCTATTGATAACAAAGGCAAAAAACACTACAAATGGTATAAACAGGGAAGTGAAATTTTCGGCGGAGAAACCCTTAAATTTATTCCGTTGAAGGATATTACATATCCCGGCGAAAGAAATGAAAAACTTCTCGACTATATTTACCAATGCGAACTGGATCCCCGAACAAGAGAAGATAACATTGAGAGCCTTACTTATCTTCCTGATTTGTTCTTTCGGCATAACAGAAGTGAAGAAGCGTGGTTTTGGATGAAGCATATTGTTTCACAAAAGGATTTACCTCATGAGCACAAGTCACAAGGTGCAAACGGTGACTATCCTGAAATTTCTTTTACTTTTATTTCACAGGTAATAGAGGGACTTATGGGTATTACTGTTGATGCTGCAGCAGGTGAGATAGCTGTTAATCCCTGTCTTCCGGATGAAGTGTGCGATGTAAGGATCTATGATTTAAAATTCGGTGAATATTCGGTTGATGTTTTTATTGAAAAAGAGAAAGTAATAATAAAGAACAATGGTTCAAGACCGATAAAGCGGCTTGATAATTTTTTGAAAAAATATTGTCCGCGAAAAATTGATAGAGAATAAAGACGATATAAGAAGTTGGCTCTTCGGCAAACGGATTGCGCTTTTGGAATACGGACACGCACTAAAATTAAAATCTCCCCGTATAATGTGATGAACATTCATTTACGGGGAGGTATTTTTTTGAACAGAAAACGCAGACCGAATGGCAAAAAAAACAGCACATTCGGTACAATTTTCATCTTTCTGGGTATCGGAATTGTACTTGTAAATATTTTTCCTGAAAAATGGATGCTCGTCATTCTTTCGGCAGTGCTTGTTGTTGCCGGTGTTATTATTTCTAAATGCTGAGGGAGGAGTATTTATGAAGATACTTGTTGTTGACAGTCCGAAATTTTTAAAAGGCATACTCAGAATGGTGTTTAAAATGAAAAAAGCAGAACTGACATAAACAATAATTTATCGCTGTGCGATAAATTATTGTAATGATATATTTTTCCTGCGGAAAAATGCGATATATCCGCCAATGGCGGATACGATATATTTGCTTCGCAAATGCGATATAATTTGCCATAGCCAAATTATTGAGGAAGCCGCAAAGCGGCTTGAATTATAATGGGTAAGGGCAACGCCCTTCCGCAATGTTTGCCGAAAGGCAAATATATCATTTGACCGCAGGTCATATATCATTTTGCGTAGCAAACCATCATATGCCGTCAGGCATCCATCATCACAATAATT
>JAFTVI010000007.1 GCA_017465825.1 Clostridia bacterium | reverse complement strand
TCTACTATCTTTCTATCTTCTTCTGTTAAATATACCGGCGGCATTGCCATTTAGATACACCTCTTTTTTAGATATATCTAAATTATATCACATTTATTTTTAAATGTAAAGTTTTAAATGAAACAAAGTACTACAATTACATTAATATATTTGAAAGAACAAAAAAAGACCGCCGGTTATCCGACGGTCATAATTATTTTGATTTATACAGTAGCTGCTGTGTCGTCAGTTGATGTGCCGCCAAAGCTGAATATGCCTGTGAAGAGGTCTGTGAAGTAACCGAAAATGCTCTGGATTGTTTCAAAAATCTGCTTGATGAAGTTTACGATACCGGACATATTTTCGGAAGATTCATTTGAACTTACACCCATAATGGTTATGGTGATATCGTTCTTAACACCGCCGGTTGTAGCCATTTCGTAGTCTTTGATCTCACCTGTGATATCAAAGTAGCCGTATTCGTCGGGCTCAAGTGATACGCCGTTTACATATGCGTAGAAATCTGACTTGTCATAGTCCTCGTTAAGAACAACGCAGAATGAGAAAGTTTTGCCGTATTCAACAGTAACTTTGCCAACTTCGCCGTCCTTGCTCTTTACATAGTAACCCTCAGTCTGGGGAAGATTGATCTCAAAGAGCTTAACGATTTCTTTGTAGTTTGTTGAAAGAATTTCAATATTCATTGATCCAACGGGAGTAATTGTGAATACACCGCGGTCATTATCAATTCTTTCAGTTGTGTCAAAAACAGTACCGTTAACAACAAGCTTCATTCTGCCTGTGTCAACCCAGTCACCGGCGCCGTCTTCGGGAGTGATGAGTATGTACTCTTTAACACCGTGCTCACACCAGCCGCCGCTTGCAGGGACTGCTTTGTAATTGGATGCTACGGTGTAGCCTGTATCAGTATCAAGGTCAGCATCGTTTACATGCTCTACTGTAAATGCAACAGTTGTATCCATTCTGTTGTACATTTCAGTTTTTGTGTAAGTAACACTGAAATTCTGAGGATACTGGATAAAGTGATTAAGAGTGCCGTTAATGGTCATTCTGTCAATATTGTTGATAGTACCCTTGTTGTAAGCGTATGTGCCTCTTTCAATACAGAAGTAACTGCCTGGGTTAAGAGTAACAACACCTTTTTCACCGTTTATGAATGATGCGTTATTATCACCGGTGCCTGCACCCTTGGAAAGAATAGCGCCGTCTTTCTTAACAATGATAGTACCGTTGTTAATGATCTGGCCTGCAGTAGCAATAGTAACATAACCGCGATCTGCAACCTCAAGAGTTGCACCCTCCTGAACGGTAAGAGGTGCGTTGAGTGTCCATACTGCGCTGATGGTCCATTTATCACCGCTTGCAATTACCTGTGCATCAGAAAGAGTACCGTCTTCTGTAATCTTTGTTTCTTCAGCAAAAGAAACAACGGGCATACAAGCAAGAAGCATAAGGCAAGCTAACAATATAGCTATTGTTTTTTTCATAGTAGTTTCCTCCTTAAATTTTTGGAACTATAAATATGCATATTTATTATACAGCAACCAAAAGTGGATGTCAATACCAAATTGACAGGCTTACAATAAAATTTTTGTTGAGATTTGATATGTGAGTTGTTTGAAGTTGCAAACAAAACAATAATTTATAGGCTCACGCATATAAATTATTGTAATGATGGTTGCCTTACGGCAAATGATGGTTTGCTACGCAAAATGATATATGACCTACGGTCAAATGATATATTTGCCCTATGGCAAATATTGTGGAAAGGCTTCGCCCTTACCCATTAAAATTTAAGCCGCTTTGCGGCTTCCTCAACAATTTGCCGAAGGCAAATTATATCACATTTGAAAAGCAAATATATCACATCCGCAACAGCGGATATATCACATTTTTCCGTAGGAAAAATATATCACTGCAATAATTTATCGCTGTGCGATAAATTATTGTTTATCCCTCTTGACAACGGTGGTATAATATATTCATCATAAAAACGGAAGGCGAATGAAATGACTAAAATTGATATTTTTTCAGGTTTTTTAGGCGCGGGCAAGACCACACTTATTAAAAAACTTATTAAGGAAGCATATGCAGGCGAAAAGCTTGTGCTTATTGAAAACGAATTCGGCGAAATCGGCATTGACGGCGGATTTTTACAGGATGCAGGCGTTGAAATCACCGAAATGAATTCGGGGTGCATCTGTTGCTCACTTGTGGGCGACTTCGGCAAGGCTCTTGAAAAGGTGCTTGAGGATTACGCTCCCGACAGAATTCTTATTGAGCCCTCTGGCGTAGGCAAGCTCAGCGATGTTATCAAGGCTGTGCTTAAAATTGAGTCACACGATATAGAGCTTGACGGCTTTACCGCAGTTGTTGACGCCGGTAAATGCAAAATGTATATGAAGAACTTCGGCGAGTTTTTCAATGACCAGATCGAGCACGCAGGCACTATTGTTCTCAGCCGTTCCGGTGATGTTTCCGACGAAAAGCTGAAAACTGCAGTTGAATTGCTCAGACAGCACAATGAAAAGGCTGTTATCATCACCACTCCCTGGGATGAGCTTGACGGCAAGCAGATTGCGTATGCTATAGAAAGAAAGGACACTCTTTCCGCTCAGCTTGATGAACTTCTCGATGAACATAATCATCACCATCATCACCACGAACACGATGAAGATTGTGATTGCGGATGCCACGAGCACCACCACGAACACGAGCACCACCACGAACACGAGCATCACCACGAACACGAGCATCACCACGAACACGAGCATCACCACGAACACGAGCATCATCACGAACACGAGCATCATCACGAACACGACGAGCATTGCAACTGCGGTTGTCACGACCACGAGCACGAACATCATCACCACCACGCAGATGAAGTCTTTACAAGCTGGGGTGTTGAAACCACAAAGAAATTCACTGAGGATGAAATTAAAAATTGCCTTGATGCGCTTGAAGATATGCATAAATACGGTATGATTCTCAGAGCAAAGGGTATCGTTCAGGGCACAGACGGCAAGTGGATTCATTTTGACTATGTTCCCGATGAGTCAGACGTTCGTTCCGGCAGTGCATCAATCATCGGCAGACTTTGCGTTATCGGTTCAAAAATTAACGAAGATGCGTTGAAAGAATTATTTGGAGTTTGAACAATAGTTTATCGGCATCTGCCGATAAATTATTGTAGCGATATAAATCCGTAAACGGATTTGCGATATACATGACGGTGCGATATATACATTCGTATACGATATGTGCCTGTCGGCACGTGGATTTATATCATATCGCATTTGAGCAAAGCGACAAATATATCGCGTTGTAAACATATCGCGTTGCGTCAGCAACATATCGCTAAATTATTGTTTACAAAAGGAGATTATAATATGAAAACCAGAGAACTGCCCGTATATATGTTCACGGGTTTTCTTGAGGGCGGAAAGACCACGTTCATTCAGGAAACCCTTGAGGATGACCGTTTCAATTCGGGCGAAAGAACACTTCTGCTTGTTTGTGAAGAGGGAGAGGAGGAGTATAACACATCTTCTTTTATCGGAAACAACGTGCATATAAAAGTCATTGAAGATAAGTCCGAAATGACCACCGAAAACCTTGCACAATGGGCAAGTGAAATCAAAGCTGAGCGTGTACTTGTTGAGTACAACGGAATGTGGCTTGTCAACGATTTCTTTGAAGCTATGCCCGACGGCTGGATGATTTATCAGCTCATTTTCCTTGCAGACAGCAAAACCTTTCTGCAGTACAATGCAAATATGAGAAGTCTTGTTGTGGATAAGCTGAGCAACTGTGAAATGGTGGCTTTCAACCGCTTTAACAAGTCGGATGACAGAATGCCTTACCACAAAATCGTAAGAGGAATTTCAAGAAGATGTGACATCATTTATGATTTTGATGACGGCACTTCGGAATTTGACCAGATTGAAGACCCTCTGCCCTTTGACGTGAACGCGGATGTTATAAAGGTTGAGGACAGGGATTTTGCTCTGCTCTACCGTGATATTATGGAGAATATGAAGCAGTACGACGGCAAAACCGTTAAATTCAAGGGCATTTGCGCCGTCAACAAAAAATTTCCTGCAGATACGTTCGTTTGCGGCAGACATATTATGACCTGCTGTGCGGATGATATCACTTACTGCGGTATGCTTGTAAACTGGCAGGGCGCAGACACCGTTAACAATGCGGATTGGATATGGCTTACAGCAAAAATCGATATTAAATTCAGCAAAATTTACGGCAGAAAGGGTCCCGTTCTTACTGCAATTGATGTTGCAAAGACAAATCCGCCCGAAGAAACCGTAGCAACATTCTATTGATATGAAGATATATATTGCAGGTCCTGATGTTTTTGAACCCGATGCGGTTGAAATCGGTAAAAAATATAAGTCTGTATGCGTGCGTTACGGTCACGAGGGACTTTATCCTCTTGATAATGAATGCGATTCTTCATACGATATATATAAAGGTAATGTAAATCTTATAGAAATTGCAGATGCGGTTATTGCCAACGGGAATCCGTTTCGCGGTGAAATGGACGTGGGCACAGCCTTTGAGGTTGGCTATGCCGCCGCAAAAGGCAAAAGAATCCTTATTTATATGGATAATACCGATTCTCTTATTGAAAAATACGGCAAAACCGACGAGCAGGGGAGAGTGACCGAGGATTTCGGGCATCCGCTGAATCTTATGCTTGCTCAATCTGCTCAGATTGTGAACGGCGGATTTGAGGACTGCATAAAACTGCTGTGATGAGGTGATTGTATGGAAATGGTACTTCTTACTGCATTGGGTGTTGGCGGAGCAACACTCATCGGAGCGGTTACGGGCTTTGCATTCAAGAAAATTTCCCATAAATTCAGTGATATCGTGCTGTCCTTCGCCGCTGGTGTTATGCTTGCCGCCGCTGTACTCGGACTTATCATTCCGTCACTTGATTACGGCGGGAAATACGGTATAATCATTACCGTTGCCGGCATTTTTGCAGGTGCGGTGTGCCTTAACCTTATTGATAAGCTCGTGCCGCATCTTCACCGTCTTGCAGGCACTGAGGATGAAGAGCACAGTGGTAATGAAAAGCTTAACAAGGTGCTTTTGTTTGTTGCCGCAATAGCCATTCATAATCTTCCCGAAGGAATAGCCGCAGGTGTTGGCTTCGGCTCGGGAAATACAAGTGAAGCGCTCCTTATTGCAGGCGGTATCGCGTTGCAGAACATTCCCGAGGGAATGGTTATTATCGGCCCTATGCTTGCGGCAGGTATAAGTCCTAAAAAGACGTTTATCTATGCGGCGGCAACAGGCTTGATTGAGGTATTGGGCACGCTGTTGGGCTATCTTGCGGTAAGTGTTGCATCTGCCATTCTTCCGTTTGCATTGGCATTCGCAGGCGGTACTATGCTCTATGTCATAAGCGATGAAATGATACCCGAAACTCACGCACACGGCGCGCAGAGAGGTGCAACCTATGCGTTGCTTGTCGGTTTTTGCGTAATGCTCGTTTCCGACGTGCTTCTGGGATAATTGAATATGATTAAAGGGACTGCCTCGTTGAGTGAGATAGTCCCGGTTTTTTTTGTTTGATGAAAGTTTTAATAAAGTAAACAATAATTTACCTAATTAACAATGTACAATGTATAATGTACAATGGTGGAAAGGGCTCTGCCCTTTAACCCGATTTATATTATCCGTTAATTGTACATTGTAAATTGTAAATTGTACATTAAATTAATTGTTTATCTCATAAATCAATACATAAAAAATCCCAAGCTGTCTTACGGCAACCCGGGATTCAGATTTTTATTAAACTATTCTTATATGGTTTCTTTTGCTGAATTTCTTATCCGATGTTATGAGATAGGAAAGACCTGTCAGAACCGAAAGAATAACGGGGATAAGTATGAATTTAAAGCTGAAAACGGCAAACACGTCAAGGACAATACATACCGCTGTAACAAGCACCATAAGGATGCCTCTTACCACGTTTCTCAGGTAAAAGTGGTTCGCGCCCACAACGCCCAGGAGTATTGCAAGAGCCGCCGCCATATATCTGCTTCTTACGGGGTGGTTGCTTCTTCCTGCAGGATTTACAAGCTGTGTACCGTATGCTGAGATGCCGGCCGATGATTTTTTACTCATAATATCACCTTTTATATTTACAATTATTTAGCTGAGTAGTTGGGAGCTTCCTTAGTGATGAAAACGTCGTGAGGATGGCTTTCAACAAGAGCCGCATTTGTAATCTTGATGAATTTTGCTGTGTTCTGGAGTGTTTCGATGTCGGGTGCGCCGCAGTAGCCCATACCTGACTTAACACCGCCCATAAGCTGGTAGATAGTGTCTGAAAGAAGTCCCTTGTAAGGAACACGGCCTTCAACACCTTCGGGAACAAGCTTTTTGTTGCCTGCCTGGAAGTATCTGTCACGGCTGCCGCAGTTCATAGCTGCAATTGAACCCATACCTCTGTATGATTTAAACTGTCTGCCCTGGAATATTTCTGTTTCGCCGGGAGCCTCCTCACAGCCTGCAACAAGTGAGCCGAGCATTACAACGTTTGCACCTGCTGCAAGAGCCTTTACGATTTCACCTGAATACTTGATACCGCCGTCGGCAATAATGGGGATACCGTGCTTTGCGGCTTCGCAGGCAGAATCATAAATAGCTGTAACCTGAGGTACACCGATACCTGCAACGATACGGGTCGTGCAGATTGAGCCGGGGCCGATACCGATTTTAACAGCGTCTGCGCCTGCGTCAATAAGAGCCTTTGTAGCCTCTGCTGTTGCAACGTTACCTGCAATAAGTGAAACATTGGGGAATGCCGCCTTAACCTTTGAAACAGCGTTAAGGATATTCTGTGAGTGACCGTGAGCAGAGTCGAGAACGAGTACGTCAACGTTAGCCTCAACAAGAGCGGATGCTCTTTCAAGTACGTCTGCCGTTGCACCGATAGCCGCCGCGCAGAGAAGTCTGCCGAAGGAGTCACGTGCTGAGTTGGGGTACTGAACAGCCTTCTCAATATCTTTAATTGTAATAAGACCTTTAAGGAAACCGTTGTCATCAACAAGAGGAAGCTTTTCAATCTTATGCTTCATAAGAATTGTCTTAGCCTCAGCAAGAGTTGTGCCCATAGGTGCTGTAACAAGGTTCTCTTTTGTCATAACTTCGCTGATTTTAACGTTGAAGTCAGTCATAAAGCGAAGGTCACGGTTTGTGAGAATACCTACAAGCTTGCCGTTGTCGTCACATACGGGAACACCTGAAATGCGGTAGTTGTGCATCAGGTCGTTTGCCTCGTATACATAATTATCGGGATGAAGATAGAAAGGATCTTTGATAACGCCGTTTTCGCTTCTCTTTACCTTGTCAATTTCTTCCTTCTGCTGTTCGATTGACATATTCTTATGGATAACGCCGATGCCGCCTTCACGTGCAATGGCAATAGCCATTCTTGACTCGGTAACTGTATCCATAGCTGCAGTCATAACCGGTGTGTTGAGTGTGATTTTTGATGTAAGCTTTGTTTCGAGCTTAATGTCTGCAGGCAGAACATCCGATTTTGCAGGGATAAGCAATACGTCGTCAAAGGTAAGACCGTCTTTTGCAAACTTTGCCGAAGTATCGGCGAGAACTCTGTTGTCAAACATAAAATCTGATCTCCTCTCAATTTTTATATATTTTCAGCTATTATACAACATATTTGAATACTGTTCAACACATTTTTTTAAATTTATCGGTTTTTGAGTTACAAAATTAAAGATGTTTTAAAAATAAATATATTAAATGTGATAAAAATTTTTGAAAAACTTGAAATTTACTCTTGACAAATTGACTTTACTTGTGTAAAATAGTAAGCTGTATCATAATGGAATGGTGTTCGATTGACGAGGATTTTCACTAAAATTATAGCACAAAATTCTCAGATTTCAATACCCTAAAATTTGGTATTATTCTACGGATAAAACGACGAACGGAGGATAATTCATGGTCAATGCAAAACCCGTAAAACAGGGAAAGACTACCAGAAAGAGCTTCGCAAAAATTAATGAGGTTATGGAAATGCCCAACCTCGTTGAGGTGCAGAAGGAGTCTTATCAGTGGTTTCTCGATAAGGGACTTGATGAGGTATTCAGAGATATCGGCGAGATAACCGATTATTTAGGTAATTATGCGCTGAGGTTTGTTTCCTTCCATATGGATGCTCCCAAGTGCTCCATCAAGCAGTGTAAAGAACGTGATACAACATATGCAGCACCTCTCAGAGTAAAGGTTCAGCTTCTGGACAAACAGACAGGTGAAATCAAAGGCAAAGACGGAAACGACATTTTTATGTGTGATTTCCCCGTTATGACAGACAGCGGTACATTTATCATCAACGGTGCAGAGCGTGTTATTATTTCACAGCTCGTCCGTTCCCCCGGTGTTTATTTCAATATGACGATGGACAAGAACGCCAAAAAGCTGTTCACAACCACCGTTATACCCAACAGAGGCGCCTGGCTTGAGTACGAAACTGATCAGAATGATATTTTCTACGTAAGAATCGACAAAACGAAGAAAATACCCATCACTACTTTCGTAAGAGCTCTCGGTGCATACCTTGAGGATAATATTCTTGACACAAACCAGCAGATCAGGGATTTCTTCGGTAATGACGACAGAATCGAAGCTACATTCAGCAAGGATTCCAGCCAGAATACCGTTGACGCTCTTCTTCAGGTTTATAAAACACTTCGTCCCGGTGAGCCTCAGACATTTGATTCCGCAAAATCATATATTGCAGGCCTTTTCTTTGATGAGCGCCGTTATGACATCTCAAGAGTAGGCAGATACAAATATAATAAAAAGCTCGGTGTTGCCGACAGACTCAGAAACAACATCCTTGCTGAGGATATTGTTGACCCCAATACAGGTGAAATTCTTGCATCTGCAGGTGAAACCGTTTCCAAGGAAAAAGCACTGGAAATCGAGCAGGCAGGTGTTGACACCGCATACGTACGTGTTGACGAAAAGGTTGTTAAAATCGTAGCAACAGGTATGGTTGACATCCTTCCTTACATTTCAGCTTACGGTGACTTTACAGAGGAACAGCTCGAAAGCGTAGGCATCAACGAAAAGGTAAGCTATAAGGCACTTATGTCAATTATTGACGGCTTTGATGCAGATACCACGGCAGAAGCTGTGCTTGACGCTCTTATGAGCAATGCAGACCGTCTTATTCCCAAGCATATAGTAATTGAGGATATTCTTGCATCTATCAACTACCTTAACTGTCTTGACAGCAACGTAGGCTCTCTTGACGATATCGACCATCTCGGTAACAGAAGAATCCGTGCAGTAGGCGAGCTTCTTCAGAATCAGGTGCGTATCGGCTTTGCCCGTATGGAAAGAGTTATCAGAGAGAGAATGTCACTTCAGGCACAGGAGGCTGATAAGCTCACTCCTCAGGCACTTATCAATATCCGTCCCGTAGGCGCGGCAATCAAGGAGTTCTTCGGTTCATCACCCCTTTCACAGTTTATGGACCAGAACAACCCTCTTGCAGAGCTTACACATAAGAGAAGACTTTCAGCCCTCGGCCCCGGCGGTCTTTCAAGAGACCGTGCAGGCTTCGAAGTCCGAGACGTTCACTACTCCCACTACGGCAGAATGTGTCCTATCGAAACTCCTGAAGGTCCCAACATCGGTCTTATTTCCTCTCTTGCAACCTTCGCAAGAATCAATAAGTACGGTTTCATCGAAACTCCTTTCCGCCGTGTAGACAAAGTAAACGGCAAGGTTCTTGATGAAGTTGTATATATGACAGCCGACGTGGAAGACGATTATATGGTAGCACAGGCTAACGAGCCTCTTGATGAAAACGGTCACTTTATGAATGATAAGGTTACCGTACGTTACCGTGACGAATTCCTTGAAATCCCTGCTAATGAAGCAGATTTTATGGACGTTTCTCCCAAAATGGTTGTTTCTGTTGCAACTGCTATGATTCCTTTCCTTGAAAACGACGACGCTAACCGTGCGCTGATGGGTTCAAACATGCAGAAGCAGGCAGTTCCGCTTCTCAAAACAGAAGCTCCCATCGTCGGTACAGGTATGGAATACAAAGCGGCAGTTGACTCAGGTGTTGCAGTTATTGCAAAGCGCGCAGGTACTGTTACAAAGGTAAGTGCAGATACCATTACGGTTGCTGCTGACGACGGCACAACTGATGTATACGAGCTTATCAAGTTTATGCGCTCCAACCAGGGCACTTGCGTAAACCAGCGTCCTATCGTTGAGGTAGGTCAGAGAATCGAGGCAAGAGATGTTCTTGCTGACGGTCCTGCAACCTGTGACGGTGAGATCTCCCTCGGTAAGAATGCCCTTATCGGCTTTATGACCTGGGAAGGCTACAACTACGAGGACGCCGTTCTCCTTAACGAAAAGCTTGTACGTGATGATGTTTATACATCTATCCATATAGAAGAATATGAAATCGAAGCCAGAAACACAAAGCTCGGCGACGAAGAAATCACAAGAGATATTCCCAACGTAGGTGAAGATCTCCTTAAAGACCTTGACGAAAACGGTATCATCCGTATCGGTGCAGAGGTTCATTCAGGTGACATCCTTGTAGGTAAAATCACTCCCAAGGGTGAAACAGAGCAGACAAGCGAAGAGCGCCTTCTCCGCGCTATCTTCGGTGAAAAGGCAAGAGAAGTAAGAGATACATCTCTTAAAGTACCTCACGGTGAATACGGTATCGTTGTTGACGTAAAGGTGTTCACAAGAGAGGATTCAGACGAGCTCAGCCCCGGTGTTAACAAGGTCGTACGTTGCTACATCGCTCAGAAGAGAAAGATCAGCGTAGGCGACAAGATGGCGGGTCGTCACGGTAACAAGGGTGTTGTTTCCAGAATTCTTCCTCAGGAGGATATGCCCTTCCTTCCCGACGGTACTCCTCTTGATATCGTTCTTAACCCCCTTGGTGTTCCTTCCCGAATGAACATCGGACAGGTTCTTGAGGTTACACTCGGACGCGCCTGCAGAGAGCTCGGCTGGAAAATTATGACTCCTGTATTCGACGGCGCACACGAATCAGATATTATTGACTGTCTCAGAGAGGCAGGTCTTGATGAAGACGGTAAAACAGACCTTTACGACGGACGTACAGGTAAGAAGTTTGACAACAGAGTTACCGTAGGTATTATGTATTACCTTAAGCTTCATCATCTTGTTGACGATAAAATCCACGCACGTTCCACAGGTCCTTACTCAATGGTTACACAGCAGCCCTTGGGCGGTAAGGCACAGTTCGGCGGTCAGCGTTTCGGTGAAATGGAAGTCTGGGCACTTGAAGCTTACGGCGCAGCTTATACGCTTCAGGAAATCCTTACAATCAAGTCCGACGATGTTGTGGGCAGAGTCAAGGCTTACGAATCAATCGTCAAGGGCGAAAACGTACCCAAGCCCGGTATTCCCGAATCCTTCAAGGTTCTTGTCAAAGAGCTTCAGTCACTTTGTCTTGACGTCAAGGTTCTTGACGATGAAGGCAACGAAATCGAGCTCAAACAGGATTTCGGTGACGATTTTGCGGCTGTTGCTCCCGAAACAAGTGAAGCTGTTGAGCCCAACAGCGTAGGCTTCTCCGTAACAGACGATCCCGATGCTGAATATCAGCCTGACGAAAATTCCGATTCCGATCTTTTCGGCGGTCTGGATCTTTTCGGTGCTGACGCTGATGATGATTCCGATGCCCTTATGGATGCGGACTTTTACGGCGATATGTTCGGTGATGACGAATAATTGAATTATCGGTCATCACAAAAAAATAAATAAGGAAGAAGGAATTTGTTGTGTCTTATAATGAAAATAATTATAATGAATTAAACTTCGAATCCATACAGATAGGTCTTGCTTCTCCCGAAACCATTATCGAAAAATGGTCATCGGGTGAGGTCAAAAAGGCTGAAACCATAAACTACAGATCCCTGAAGCCCGAACCGGAAGGTCTTTACTGTGAAGCTATTTTCGGTCCTCAGAAGGACTGGGAGTGTCATTGCGGCAAGTTCAAGAGAATCCGTTATAAAGGTAAGGTTTGTGAGCGCTGCGGCGTTGAAATCACAAAGTCCAAGGTAAGACGTGAGCGTATGGGACACATCAAGCTTGCAAGTCCCGTTTCTCACATCTGGTATCTTAAGGGTACTCCTTCAAGAATGGCTCTTCTTCTGGATATCTCTCCCAGAGAGCTTGAACAGGTCATCTATTTTACAAAGTACGTAGTTCTTCAGGTTCCCTCCTCAGGCTGTGATTTTACAGTCGGTCAGGTTATCAGTGAAAAGGAATATCTTGACGAGGCTCAGAAATTTGCTCAGGTTAACGGCGAAAAGAGCGACGATTGCCTTCGTGTAGGTATGGGTGCAGAGGCCGTTAAAGAGCTTCTCGAAAAAACAGACCTTGATACACTTTCAAGCGCACTCAAGGAAGAGCTTGTTGATGCAACGGGTCAGAAAAAGGCTAAGCTGCTTAAAAGACTTGACGTTGTTGAGTCCTTCAAGCAGTCAGAGAATAAGCCTCAGTGGATGATTCTTGACGTTATCCCCGTTATTCCCCCCGATCTTCGTCCTATGGTTCAGCTTGACGGCGGCAGATTCGCTACAAGTGACCTTAACGAGCTTTACAGACGTGTTATCAACAGAAATAACCGTCTTAAGAATCTTCTTGAGATATCTTCACCCGATATCGTTATAAGAAATGAAAAGAGAATGCTTCAGGAGGCTGTTGACGCTCTTATCTACAACGGTAAGCACGGCAGACCCGTTACAGGCGCAAACAACCGTCCTCTCAGATCTCTTTCAAATATGCTCAGCGGTAAGCAGGGACGTTTCCGTCAGAACCTTCTCGGTAAGCGAGTTGACTATTCAGGCCGTTCGGTTATCGTTGTAGGTCCCGAGCTTAAGATGTATCAGTGCGGTCTCCCCAAGGAAATGGCACTTGAGCTCTTCAAGCCCTTCGTAATGAAGCGTCTTGTTGACAAAGATATTGCAAAGAATATCAAGAACGCAAGAAAGATCGTTGACCGTGCGGAAGGTCCCGTATGGGATGCTCTTGAAAAGGTTATCAAGGACCATCCCGTTATGCTTAACCGTGCTCCCACACTTCACAGACTTGGTATTCAGGCATTCGAGCCCGTACTTGTTGAAGGCAGAGCTATCAAGCTTCATCCCCTTGTATGTACAGCGTTCAACGCCGACTTCGACGGTGACCAGATGGCTGTTCACGTACCTCTTTCAGCAGAGGCACAGGCAGAAGCAAGATTCCTTATGCTCGCCTCAAACAACCTGCTCAAGCCCTCAGACGGTAAGCCTGTTGCAGTTCCCTCACAGGATATGGTTCTCGGTTCTTACTATCTTACACTTTCCATCCCCGGTGCAAAGGGTGAGGGCAAGGTGTTCCGTGATGTAAACGAGGCTATTATGGCTTACGACGAGGATGAGCTTGATCTCCACGCTATGTGTAAGGTCAGAATGACCAAGGAGATCAACGGCAAAAAGGTTTCAAAGCTTATTGAAACAACACTCGGCAGAATTATATTCAACGATCCCATTCCTCAGGATCTGGGCATTGTGGACAGAAGCAATCCCGACAATCTCTTTGCACTTGAGGTTGACTATCTTGTTGAGAAGAAAGCTCTCGGTAAGATTATTGACAAAGCAATCAAGGTCAAGGGTATTCACGTTGCGTCCGAAATGCTTGACAGAATCAAGGATCAGGGCTACAAATATTCAACAAAGAGCGGTATTACGGTTTCCGTATTTGATGCTCTTATTCCCGAAAACAAGGCAAAGTATGTTGCTGAGGCAGAAGCTCAGGTTGATAAGATCAAAGAGCTTCACCGCAGAGGTTTTGCAGGTGAGCAGGACCGTCTGAGAAGCACACTCGATGCCTGGAGAATCTGTACTGATAAGATTTTCAGCGAAATCACATCAGGCTATGACCTTACCAACCCCATCTTTATGATGGTTGAGTCCGGTGCCCGAGGCAGTAAGGGTCAGCTTAACCAGCTTGCAGGTATGCGTGGTCTTATCTCCAGTACATCAGGTAAAACAATCGAAATCCCCATCAGAGCTAACTACCGCGAAGGTCTTAATATCCTCGAATACTTCATCGCTTCCCGTGGTGCACGTAAAGGTCTTGCCGATACTGCTCTCCGTACTGCTGACTCAGGTTATCTTACAAGACGACTTGTTGACGTTTCACAGGATGTTATCATCCGTGAGTACGATTGCGGCTGTGAAGAAGGTCTTGAGGTTTCCGAAATCGTGGATAACGCAGGCCGCGGAATTGAATCACTTGAAGAAAGACTTGAAGGCAGATTCCTTCTTGATCCCTTCTGTGATCCCGCAACAGGCGAGGTTATCGTAGATAACGACCATATGATGACAGATGCTGACGCTAAGGCTATCACGGATGCAGGCGCAACAAATGTAAAAATCAGATCACTCCTTACCTGCTGCTCAAAGGAAGGCGTATGTATCAAGTGCTACGGTAAAAACCTTGCAACAGGTAACACTGTTCAGATCGGTGAAGCTGTCGGTATCATTGCCGCTCAGTCTATCGGTGAGCCCGGTACACAGCTTACAATGAGAAACTTCCATAACGGCGGTGTTGCATCTGCATCCGATATCACTCAGGGTCTTCCCCGAGTTGAAGAGCTTTTCGAAGCAAGAAAGCCCAAGTCACTTGCTATGCTTTCCGAAGTTGACGGTGTCGTTTCAATCGAAACCGCAACAAAGAACAACAGTGTAATCAATACGGTTGTTGTTACCAACAGTGAGGACGTTTCCGACCAGAGAAAATATACTGTTCCTTACGATGCACGTCTCAGTGTAAGAGAAGGTCAGAATATCAAGAAGGGTGAGCCTTTTACCGAAGGTTCAATCAATCCCCACGATATTCTTGCTGTTCTTGATGCCAATGCAGTTCATAATTACCTTATCAACGAAGTTCAGAACGTTTACCGTTCACAGTCCGTTGAAATCAACGATAAGCATATCGAAGTTATTGTTCGCCAGATGATGCGTAAGATCAAGGTTGCTGATCCCGGTGATACAACACTCCTTACTGGCTCTACCGTTGAAAAGGGTGAATTTATCGCAGCAAACGAGCAGATCAAGGCAAGAATCGCCGCAGGCGAAGAAGAGCTTGCACTCGCTCAGGGTGAACCTGTTCTTCTCGGTATCACAAAGGCATCTCTTGCAACAGAGTCCTTCCTTTCAGCTGCATCCTTCCAGGAAACAGCCAAGGTTCTTACCGAAGCTGCTATCAAGGGCAAGAAGGATTCACTTCACGGTCTTAAGGAAAATGTTATCATCGGTAAGCTTCTTCCCTCAGGTACAGGTATGAAGTGCTACAGTGATGTTGACATTGATACAGACGGTTGTGACCCCGTTTCATTCGCTCTGTAATGTAGCAGTATTAACGAAAATTATTTGATAATTTTGTAAAAAGTGTTGACATAAGTCGCAAAATATAGTACAATACTAACTTGTACGGCATATTTTGCGTACCCAAGTCAGCACTTTTGTTATTTTATTCAAAATTGTTGTTTCAGAGGCATTGTATTTAGTATATTTTGCCTCTTTAGCATAAAAATAAAACAGGAGGTGTCGCAGCTTGCCAACGTTTAACCAGCTTGTTCGTAACGGCAGAAAGACTGTAGAAAAGAAGTCGAAGTCACCTGCTCTCGGCAAAGGCTTAAACTCTAAGAAGAATGTTATGACAGATCATAACTCTCCCCAGAAGCGTGGCGTATGTACTGTTGTTAAAACAGATACACCCAAAAAGCCCAACTCTGCTCTTAGAAAGCTCGCCAGAGTTCGTCTGACTAACGGAATCGAAGTTTCAGCTTACATTCCCGGTGTCGGCCACAATCTTCAGGAGCACAGCGTCGTTCTTATCCGTGGCGGCCGTGTTAAGGATCTTCCCGGTGTGCGTTATCACATCATCAGAGGCGTTCTTGATACACAGGGCGTTAACGGCAGAATGCAGAGCCGTTCCAAGTACGGAGCAAAAGTTCCGAAAGCAGCTAAGAAGTAATCTTAGCAAAAAGTATTTAGGACAAATCTTCTTGCAGGCGAAAGTAAACCTTTCACCAATGCGAGTTTATATATAATATAACCTCGTTATTGGCGCCACGGGAATTTGTCACTCGAGTACCTATGATATCATTATTATGAAGGAGGGAAGCGAAGTGCCAAGAAGAGGCAATGTAGCAAAACGTGATGTTTTGCCCGATCCGCTTTACAACTCAAAGCTCGTAACACGCCTTATCAACAGCGTTATGTACGACGGTAAAAAAGGTGTTGCTCAGAAGATCGTTTACGGTGCTTTTGACATCATCAGAGAAAAAACAGGAGAAGAACCCCTTGAGGTATTTGATGCAGCAATGGAGAATGTTATGCCCTTGCTCGAAGTTAAAGCTCGCCGTGTAGGTGGCTCAACTTACCAGGTGCCTATGGATGTTCGTCCCGAAAGAAGACAGACTTTAGGTCTGAGATGGATTACACTTTATGCTCGTCAGCGTTCCGAAAAGACAATGAAGGAAAGACTTGCAGGCGAAATTATGGATGCAAGAAACGAACAGGGTTCAGCATTCAAGAAGCGTGAAGATACACACAGAATGGCAGAAGCAAACAAGGCATTCTCCCATTTCCGTTGGTAATCTGTTTACTAACCCGCATTTACATTTTTGGAGGTTATTATGCCAAGACAGGTTTCACTTGAATTAACAAGAAATATCGGCATTATGGCTCACATTGACGCCGGTAAGACTACAACAACCGAGCGTATCCTGTACTACACCGGTGTTAACCGTAAAATCGGTGAAACACACGACGGTTCTGCAACAATGGACTGGATGGCACAGGAGCAGGAGAGAGGTATCACAATTACTTCCGCTGCTACTACTTGCTTCTGGTCAAAGAAGGATGATCCCGAGCAGAATAAGTACAGAATCAACATCATTGACACTCCCGGTCACGTTGACTTTACTGTTGAAGTTCAGCGTTCATTGAGAGTTCTTGACGGCTCAGTTACAGTTCTCTGTGCTAAGGGTGGCGTTGAACCTCAGTCTGAAACAGTATGGCGTCAGGCTGACGACTACAAGGTTCCAAGAATGGTATATGTCAATAAGATGGACATTATGGGTGCAAACTTCTATAATGTTCTTGATATGATGAAGGACAGACTCAAGTGTAATGCTGTGCCTATTCAGCTTCCTATCGGTGCTGAATCAGAATTCAGAGGCATTATTGACCTTGTCGAAATGAATGCTGATATTTATTACGACGATATGGGTCTTGATATGAGAGTCGAAGAGATCCCCGACGATATGAAGGAGATCGCTCAGAAATATCACGATGCAATGATCGAGAGCGTTGCTGAGCAGGACGAGGAACTTATGGAAAAGTACTTCAACGGTGAAGAGCTTACCATTGAGGAAATCAAGACCTGCATCAGAAAAGCAACTATCGCTAATGATATGGTTCCCGTTGTCTGCGGTACATCTTACCGTAACAAGGGTGTTCAGAAGCTTCTCGACGCTGTTATTGACTATATGCCCGCTCCTACAGATATTGAGGACGTTAAGGGTATAAATCCCGAAACAGAGCAGGAAGAAGTTCGTCTTTCTTCAGACGATGAACCCTTCTCAGCTCTTGCATTCAAAATTGCAACAGACCCCTTCGTAGGAAAGCTTTGCTATTTCCGCGTATATTCAGGTATGGCTATTGCAGGCACAACAGTATACAACTCAACTAAAGGCAAGAATGAGCGTTTAGGCCGTATACTTCAGATGCACGCAAACCACAGACAGGAGATCGACACTTGCTACGCAGGTGACATCGCTGCCGTTGTCGGTGTTAAGAATACAACAACAGGTGACACTCTCTGTGATGAAAACCATCCCATTATCCTTGAATCAATGAACTTCCCCGAACCCGTTATCCGTGTTGCTATCGAGCCCAAAACTCGTGCAGGTCAGGAAAAGATGGGTGTTGCTCTCTCAAAGCTTGCAGAGGAAGATCCCACATTCAAGTTCTACACCGATCAGGAAACAGGCCAGACCATCATCGCAGGTATGGGTGAGCTCCACCTTGAAATCATCGTTGACAGACTTCTTCGTGAATTCAAGGTTGAAGCAAACGTTGGTAATCCTCAGGTTGCTTACCGTGAGACAATCACTAAGGAAGCTTCCGTTGATACCAAGTACGCTAAGCAGTCCGGCGGTCACGGTCAGTACGGTCACTGTAAAATGCGTATCGAGCCCAACCCCGGCAAAGGCTTTGAATTTGTCAGCGAGGTTGTCGGCGGTGCAATTCCCAAGGAATACATCCCCGCAATCGAAGCCGGTGTCAAAGGCGCTATGCAGAACGGTGTTCTTGCAGGCTACAACGTTGTTGACGTTAAGTGCGTAGTATTTGACGGTTCATATCACGAGGTTGACTCCTCTGAAATGGCCTTCAAGATGGTAGGCTCTATGGCTTTCAAGGAAGCTATGCAGAAAGCAGCTCCCGTTCTTATGGAGCCTATTATGAAAATTTCCGTTATTACTCCCGACGAGTATATCGGCGATGTTCTCGGCGATATCACAGCCCGTCGCGGTATGATGAGAAAGATGGAGCAGCGTAACGGCGGCGTTCAGCAGATAGACGCTACTGTACCTCTTGCATCAATGTTCGGCTACGCAACTGACCTTCGTTCCAAGACACAGGGTCGTGGTCAGTATGTAATGGAACCCGGCTCATACGATCAGGTTCCCAAGTCAATTGCAGATGCTGTTATCGGCAGCAGAGCTAAAAACTAATTAATTTTCAAAAAAACACTTGAAATTAATTATATTTGTGTTACAATAATATAGAAATCTTTATTTACTAAAGGAGGAAACTTCAAATGGCAAAGGCTAAATTTGAAAGAACCAAACCCCATGTTAACATTGGTACTATCGGTCACGTTGACCACGGTAAGACCACTCTTACAGCTGCTATCACAAAGACTCTTGCATCAAAGGGTCAGGCAGACTTCGTTGATTATGCTAACATCGATAAGGCTCCCGAAGAGAGAGAGCGTGGTATCACAATCAACACAGCTCACGTTGAATATGAAACAGAAACTCGTCACTATGCACACGTTGACTGCCCCGGTCACGCTGACTACATCAAGAACATGATCACTGGTGCTGCTCAGATGGACGGTGCTATCCTCGTTATCGCTTCTACAGACGGCCCTATGGCTCAGACAAAGGAGCATCTCCTTCTTGCTCGTCAGGTTGGCGTTCCCTACATCATCGTATTTATGAACAAGGTTGACCAGGTTGACGACGAAGAGCTTCTTGAGCTCGTTGAAATGGAAATCCGTGAGACTCTCAGCGAGTATGAATTCCCCGGCGATGATACACCCATCATCAGAGGTTCTGCTCTTAAGGCTCTCGAAGCATCTTCAGCTGATGATCCCGCTTGCGCTTGCATCTGGGAGCTTATGAATGCTGTTGACACATACATCCCCACTCCCGACCGTAAGGCTGACCAGCCCTTCCTTATGCCTGTTGAAGACGTTTTCACAATCACAGGTCGTGGTACTGTTGCTACAGGTAGAGTTGAAAGAGGCCGTATCAACGTTAACGAAGAAGTTGAAATCGTTGGTATCAAGGAAGAGAGCAGAAAGACTGTATGTACAGGTCTTGAAATGTTCAGAAAGATGCTTGACTTCGCAGAAGCAGGCGACAACGTAGGCGCTCTTCTTCGTGGTGTTCAGAGAACAGAAATCGAGCGTGGTCAGGTTATCTGCAAGCCCGGTTCAATCAAGCCCCACACAAAGTTCAGCGGTCAGGTTTACGTTCTTACTAAGGAAGAAGGCGGACGTCATACTCCTTTCTTCAACAACTACAGACCTCAGTTCTACTTCAGAACAACTGACGTTACAGGCGTTATCAACCTTCCCGAAGGCACAGAAATGTGTATGCCTGGCGACAACGTTGTTATGGACGTTGAGCTCATCACTCCCATCGCTATCGAAGCAGGTCTCCGTTTCGCTATCCGTGAAGGCGGCAGAACAGTTGGTTCAGGTGTTGTTACAGCTATCAACGAATAATTTTAATTCGTAAGTATAACTCAATTAAGGGTGTCGGTTTTCCGACACCCGTTTTTGTTGCAAAATGTTTTTAATTCTTAATCAATAATTAATGTAGAATTGATTGGAAATTGTAGGGAGCGACGCCCTCGTCGCTCCGAATAATCCAAATCTATTTGGATTATTACATATAAACGAACAAAATCAAAAAAAGAGAGCAAGCCTTCCTCTTTGAGGAAGGTGGCGCCGAAGGCGACGGATGGAGTAAAATTACTGCAAATTTTAACTCCCTCAGTCTTTTGCTTCGCAAAATCCAGCTCCCTCATTGAGGGAGCCCTGTGTTTTTGTTGATTTTGTGCAGGTATTTTATTGATAAATATGGTACATTTTTATCAATCGGCGCGACGGGGGCGACGCGCCCTACGGTACGCTAATGCATCACTTATTTTATATCTAAATTTTATGTGAAAAATAAAAAATACCGCCGACACAATCAGCAGTAGTTTACTTTAAATTTATATCGTCACTCAATCCTAAAATGTAATCGGCAGATACATTGTAAAACTTGCAAAGAGTTATCAGGCTTTCTATAGGAAGCCCTCTTTTTTTATTTTCATACATTCCATAGGCTTGCGGTGTAATCTGTAATATTTTTGCAATATCCTCTTGCTTTAAATCGTTGTCAATTCGCAAGTCATAAAGTCTTTTTGTATATTCCATTTTTACTTCCTCCATAAAAATATTATAAACAAAATGTTTATTGTTTTGCTTGACACTAAACAAAATGTTTGATACAATATCACTAAACAATTTGTTTTATGCGGAGGTATTTTTATGACAAAGAAAATTTTAAGTATTCTACTTGTGCTTGCAATGTTGCTGACAATTGTCCCTACAGTATTTGCTGACCCTACACCAGATGATGACGCTGAGTATATCTATGATGGCCTTGTCTATGAAATAATTGATAATGAAATATCAATAGTTGGATATACAAAAGATATAGCGAGTGACGTTTTAATACCGGACAGCATTGACGGTTATCCGGTGACTGAAATTTCCTATCACGCTTTTTTTTGTGATGGCAGACCTTCTGAAGGTGAAGAATGTGGAGAATCAGGTATAATAAAAAGTGTGGTAATCGGTGAAAATGTTAAGGTAATCAGAGCTAACGCGTTTGATACATGTATGAGTCTTGAAAATATTGTTATTTCCGACAGTGTTGAAGAAATCAGATTGCACGCATTTTTCTGTTGCCCAAACCTTAAATCTGTTACTATCGGCAGAGGCGTTAAGTATATAGGTGAATTTGCATTTGGATCTGCTGCAGATAATGTATACTATTATGGAACAGAAAATGATTGGAACTTGATTCAGACTGCTGAAAATGGATTTCCTACGGGGCTTGAAAATGCAACTTTTCATTTTATTTCTTCAGAAATCTCAGCTCCGACCTGTGTAGACCAAGGCTACACAACATATTGTTGCACTTGCGGTGATGTATATGTTGCAGATTATGTGGATGCAACAGGTCATACAGAAGAAATTATCCCCGAAGTTCCTGCAACATATACCGAAACAGGCTTGACAGAGGGTAAAAAATGCTCTGTATGTAATACTGTTTTGGTTGAACAGACTGAAATTCCTATGCTTATAAACCCCAATTTGACAACAGAAAACGAAAACATTACTGTAGAGGAAAACGGTGTAACACTCACTCCCGAAATGTCGGTTGCAGATATTATTGCAAATGTTGAAAATGAGAATGTACAGATTCTTGACAAAGACGGAAAAGCAATCGAAAATGATAAACTTGTGGGCACAGGCGGTAAGATACAGGTGCTTGACAATGAGGGCAATGTACTTTCAAACTATGATGTGGTTGTAAGTGCCGATGTTAACGGTGATGCGACGATTACTGCCGCTGACGCCAGACTTGCACTCAGAGCATCCGCAAGCCTTGATAAAATCGAGGGTGTGTATGCGATTGCCGCAAATTACAACGGTGACGGCGATATTACCGCCGCAGATGCAAGACAAATCCTCCGTAAATCCGCAGGACTTGAATAATTAAACGTAAAAAAAGGAGAGCCGAAAGGTTCTCCTTTTAACAATAATTTAGCAGTGTTCTGTAGGGCGTGTCACCCCATACGATTAGCCAACCTATTTGCCGATAAATTATTATTTATCTTCCGTCTTCGGTTATAATAGTAACAGTACGCACCAATTCAAGGGCAATTTTATTGACAAAACGCGCCAATAGTATTATTATATATGTATCTGTTTCCGATGGGAGGAAATTTTTAATGTACGATTATTTAAGAGTTGCTGTTGCTGTTCCCGACCTTTCTGTGGGAGATGTGCAGTATAATACTGATAGAATTATTGATAAAATGGCTGAGCTTGGTGCAAAAAACGCAGACATTGCCCTTTTTCCCGAGCTGTGCATAACGGGTGCAACCTGTCAGGACCTGTTTTTGCAGAAAACACTTCTTGACGGCGCAAAAAATCAGCTTAACCGCATTGTTGAGGAGAGCAAAAAGTATGATTTTGCTGTCGTTGTTGGATTGCCGATGGAGATAGATTCAAAGCTTTTCAACTGTGCGGCGGTTGTTGCCGGCGGTAAGATTTGCGGAATCGTGCCCAAAACTCACATCCCCAATTACAATGAATTTTATGAGCGCAGATGGTTTTCTTCCGCTGATGAGCTTGATTGCGCGGATTGCGAAATTCCCGTTGGTAACAATATTGTTTTTAATTATAAAAATGTCAGATTCGGTGTGGAAATCGGCGAAGATGCATTTGCTCCCGTTTCCGTCGGCACAAGGCTCGCTTTATCGGGCGCAGAGCTTATTTTAAATGCATCCGCGAGCAACGAAATCGTGGGCAGGCGTGAATTTGTAGCCGAGACCGTGAAAAATGCATCCGCAAAAAATATCTGCGCTTACGCTTATGCTTCTGCAGGCGAATGTGAATCCACACAGGATGTTATCTTTTCGGGTCACTCCGTTGTTGCGGAAAACGGAAGTATTCTTGCCGAAAATTCAAAAATCGTCGATACGGATTACATCATTTGTGTTGATGTTGATATGGGTAAAATCAGAGCAGACAGACTTAAGAATAAGACATTCGGTGAATGTCAGTGTTTTGCAATTGATGTGCAGAACATTAAAATTCATACTGACAATGACGAGCTGAATGCAGACGGAAGCTTTGCAAACGTTGAAAAAAGTCCGTACATTCCCACCGATAAAGCCGAATGTACAAAGCGCTGTATGAATATTTTTGAAATGCAGACCGCCGCGCTGGCAAAACGACTTAAAATTACAGGCGGAAAGGCTGTTATCGGTGTCTCGGGCGGTCTTGACTCCACACTTGCAATCCTTGTTACCGTCAATGCGATGAAAAAGCTTGGCAGAGATGCATCTGACGTTATTGCCGTTACTCTTCCTTGCTTCGGCACAACGGACAGAACCTACAACAATGCTTTACAGCTTATGCAACTGCTCGGCGTAGATGCGAGAGAGGTCAATATCAGAGAGGCTTGCACCTTGCATTGCCGCGATATCGGTCACGATATAAACAAGCTTGATGTTACCTTTGAGAATGTTCAGGCGAGAGAGCGCACGCAGATTCTTATGGATATCGCCTGTGAGGTCGGCGGATTTGTTATCGGCACGGGAGATCTGAGCGAGCTTGCTCTCGGTTGGTGCACCTACAACGGCGACCATATGAGTATGTACGGCGTGAATGCTGATGTGCCCAAAACGCTCATCGGTAAGATTATAGAAACGCTTGTTGATAATAACGTGTTTAAAGGTTGTGCTGATGTTCTTACGGACGTTATTGCAACGCCTATCAGCCCCGAGCTGCTGCCGCCCGATGAAAAGGGCAATATCGTTCAGCAGACGGAGAGCCTTGTAGGTCCTTATGCTTTGCACGATTTCTTTATTTATTATGTGCTTCGCTACGGATTTTCACCCAAGAAAATCTATGCTCTTGCCTGCAACGCTTTCAGGGATGATTTTGACGGTGAAACCGTGCTCAAATGGCTTAAAACATTTTACAGAAGATTTTTCGCCCAGCAGTTCAAGCGCAGCTGTATACCCGACGGCGTTAAAATCGGCAGTGTAGACCTTTCACCCAGAGGCGGCTGGAGAATGCCTACTGATGCATCAGCAAAACTCTGGCTTAAAGAGCTTGATGAAATAGGATAAAATAACAACACAGCTACTGTTTGTGCAGTAACTGTGTTGTTTTCTTGTGTAGCAACATCGGAGTTGTGCGTATGTATATTATGCCACACAAGTGTTCCATTTTGCAATACTTTTGTTCCATTTGTGTTAAAATCATCATAATGAACAAAAACGGAGGTTTTGTTTTATGGAAACATCCCAAAGAATACGTAATATCCGTGAAGATAAAGACCTTACACAGCAACAGGTTGCTGACGGAATGGGGATAAAGCGTGAGCAGTACCGAAGATACGAATCGGGCGAAAACGAAATGAAAGTCAGCCATATAATCAGATTGTGTGAATTCTATCAGTTGTCTGCCGATTATATTATTGGTATCACAGATAAAGAAATTGTGAAACCTGAAAGGTAAACAATAATTTATCGCTGTGCGATAAATTATTGTTTAATCTCAACCACCGTATATCCCTCATTCTCGATTATTGCTTTGAGGTCTGCATCTGCGATGTCCTTTGTGAGGGTTACGTAGGCGCATTTGTCCTCAAGGCTTACGGTCGCCTCAATGCCGTCAATGGCATTGAGCACCTTGTCAACTCTGCCGGTGCAGTGGTTGCACATCATTCCGTCAATGTAGATTGTCTTTTTCATATTAAAAATCCTTTCTTTTGTTCCCGTTTCGGGGACTTCTTTTTTTAATTTAAAAAATCTGAGCCTTAAGGCATTCGATACAACGCAGACGGAGCTTAAGCTCATACACGCTGCGCCAATCATCGGACTTAATTTAATGCCGAGGGGGATGAGCAGTGCGCCTGCCGCAAGGGGAATGCCTAACGCGTTGTAGAAAAATGCCCAGAACAGATTCTGCTTGATGTTTTTTATTACAGCCTTGCTGAGCTTGATTGCACCCACCGCGTCATTGAGATCGCTTTTCATAAGCACGATATCTGCCGATTCAATGGCAACATCCGTACCTGCGCCGATTGCAATTCCAACATCGGCTCGCATTAAAGCCGGCGCATCATTGATTCCGTCACCAATCATTGCAACGGTCTTATTCTGTTGCTGAATATTGCGAATAACTTCCTCTTTTCCGTCGGGAAGTACATCCGAAATAACATTTGAGATGCCTGCTTTTTCGGCAATATGTTTAGCTGTTTTCTCGTTGTCACCTGTGAGCATAATAACGTCAATGCCCATTTTTCTCAATTCAGCAACAGCGGATGCGCTCGTTTCCTTAATGGTATCTGCAACGGCAATGATGCCGAGAAGTCTGCCGTTTTCAGCGAAGTAAAGGGGAGTTTTTCCCTGTGAAGTCAGTAAATCGTATTGACTGCTGAGGGCGGATATGTCAATATTATTCTCATGCATCATTGCGGGATTTCCAGCAAGCACAAGAGCGTCATCTGCTTTTACGCTGATACCTCTGCCCTGTATATTTTTAAAATCCGAACATTCAAAAGCAGATATGTTTTCGCTCTCTGCTTTTTTTACAATAGCCTTTGACAGCGGATGCTCCGAGAGCTTTTCTGCGGAATATGCAAAGTGTAACAGCTCATTTTTATTGCTCTGCGCCGATGGGATAATGTCTGTAACCGAGGGCATACCTTCAGTTACGGTGCCTGTTTTGTCAAGCACAACGGTGTTTATTTTGTGAGCGGTTTCAAGGCTTTCAGCGGAGCGGATGAGAATTCCGTTTGATGCGCCTTTGCCTGTACCTACCATAATGGCGGTTGGCGTTGCAAGTCCCAACGCGCAGGGGCAGGAGATAACAAGCACGGAAATTGAAAGGTCGAGGGCAAGATTGAAATCATTTTTTACAATCATCCACAGGATAAAGGTGATAACTGCAATTGCCATAACAACGGGCACGAATACGCCGCTGACCTTGTCCGCAAGCTTTGCAATGGGAGCTTTTGATGCGGCGGCATCCTCCACAAGACGGAGAATCTTTGAAAGAGCCGTGTCGTTGCCGATTTTCTTCGCTGTGAACTTGAAATATCCGCTTTTGCAGACAGTTCCGCCTGTTACGGAATCACCTGAATTTTTTTCAACAGGTATGCTTTCACCTGTGATTGCCGATTCATCAACCGTGCCGAAGCCTGAGATAACGGTTCCGTCAACAGGAACACTCCTGCCGTTTTTAACAATAACAATATCGCCGATTTTTATTTCATCGGTTGAAATTTCAGTTTCCTTGCCGTTTCTTTCAACGGTCGCGGTATCGGGAGTGAGCTCAACGAGCTTTGATATTGCATCGGATGTTTTTTTCTTTGAACGAGCCTCAAAGTATTTGCCCAGGGTGATGAGAGTAAGTATCATCGCACCCGATTCAAAGTAAAGATTGTGCAGATACTCAGCCGCTGTTGCAGTATCGCCCTTTCCGATTGCGTTACCGATTGCAAAAACAGAGTAAATGCCGTACAGAATTGCCGCAAGTGAACCTGTTGCAACAAGAGTGTCCATATTCGGCGAACGGTGAAAAAGAGATTTAAAGCCGTTGATATAATATTTTCTGTTCACGTACATTATGGGCAGAGTGAGCAGAAACTGAATGAATGAGAATGATACGCCGTTTTGCACGCCTGTGAGGAAGGAGGGGAGCGGCAGAGAAATCATATGCCCCATAGCAATATACATCAGAGGAATAAGGCAGGCAAATGATACGATCAGCCTTGTCTGCATCTGCTTTAAATCATCGTCTTTTCTTTCTTTTTTCTCCTGCTTTGCTCCGTAAATTTCTGCGCCGTAGCCTGCGCTTTTTACAGCAGAAATTATTTCAGCAGAGGACGTGATATTTTCGTCAAATTCTGCCGTCATTGAGTTTGTAAGCAGACTGACCTGACAGCTTTTTATGCCGGCAAGTCTGTTTACACTCCGTTCTACCGCCGCACTGCAGGCAGAGCAGGACATTCCCGTAATATTAAATCTTTGTTTCATTGTATCACCTTAAATTTTTTATCAGCCGCATTGTTTCCGATATTATTTCCCCGTCGTTTCTGCGGATTTTTTCACTTACACAGGTTTCCATATGCTCCTGCAGAATGACATAACCGAGATTTTCCAGCGCGCTTTCAGCAGCAGAGAGCTGAGTTAAAATATCGCCGCAGTAGCGATCTTCGGCAATCATTTTTTTAATGCCGCCGAGCTGACCGATTATTCTGTTAATGCGATTGTCCAGCGACTTTTTGCTCTCCTCACTGCGCGGCGTTTCTTTGAAACATACACAATTATTATCACAAGTGCAAATATCTTTATCCATATTATCACCGATAAAATTATATACCCTATGGGGGTATATTGTCAAGATAAGATTTATTTTTGGATTGACTTAATGCTGCTGTTATTTTATAATATAAACAATAATTTATCAGTTAGTAGTGAGGAGTGAGAAGTGAGGAGTGAAGGAAAAGGCTCCGCCTTTTGAACCATTTGAATCCAAGCCGCTTTGCGGCTTCCTTAACTCCTAACTACAATAATTTATCGCACAGCGATAAATTATTGTTTACTACATTCAAGAGGTGCAAATTATGATTTTACCCGATTGTCACAAACATTTGGAAGCTCTGCACATCGGCACTTTAAAGCCGAGAGCGTATTTTATCCCCTATGCAAATCTTGCTTCTGCCCTTGAGGGGGACCGGAACAAGTCAGAATATCTTACAAATCTCTGCGGTGAGTGGAATTTTAAGTTCTTCAGGAGCTTTGAGGACATTGACTGTGAAATTTATGCTCCCGATTACAATGCGGATGATGAAATTGTAAGCGTGCCGAGCTGTTTTCAGCTTTATAAAGAGGGCAAATATGATTCACCTCTTTACTCAAACCTTATGTATCCTTTTCCCACCGATCCGCCTCACGTTCCGGACGAAAATCCCTGTGCCGTATATACAAAGGATATTGACGTGAGCGCCGATATGCTTGCAAGGACAAACATCATCACCTTTGAGGGTGTTGCATCCTGCTTTTATCTGTGGGTAAACGGCGAGTTCGTGGGTTACAGTCAGGTCAGCCATTGTACCAGCGAGTTTGATATTTCAGCTAAGCTCCGTTGCGGCAAAAACCGCATTACCGTGCTTGTTGTTAAATGGTGCGACGGCTCATATCTTGAAGATCAGGACTGCTTCAGGCTCTCAGGTATTTTCAGAGAGGTTTATATCCTTTCAAGAAACAAAAACTACATACATGATATTGAAGTAAAGCAGAGCTTCAATGCTGATTATTCAAAGGCAGTGCTCAACGTTAGATGCACGGGCGCGTCTGCTGTTGAATATACACTGCTTGCTCCCGATTCTGCCGAAAAGGCAAAGAGTGTCAGCACAGACGGCAATTTCACCGTTGAGATTGCTAATCCTCAGATGTGGAATGATGAAACTCCGTATCTTTACACACTTCTTATTACCTGTGCGGATGAAATCATCCCCGTTAAAATTGCTCTTTGCGAAAAGAAAATTGCAGACAAAAAGTTCCTTATCAACGGCAAGGCTGTAAAGTTAAGGGGCATCAACCGTCACGATTCATCAGCGGATAACGGCTACACCGTAACTCTTGATGAAATGAAACACGACCTTATGATGTTCAAAAAGGCTAATGTCAACGCAATAAGAACATCTCACTATCCCAATGATCCCAGATTTATGGAGCTTTGCGACAAATACGGCTTTTATGTGATTGACGAGGCGGACATCGAAACTCACGGAATGGGTTACAACACCGCCGCAGATTGGGACTGGATGCGCTGGTCACTTCTTTCAACAATTCCCGAGTGGAAAGAGGCGTACGTTGACCGCGCCGAGCGTCTTTACGAGCGCGATAAGAATCACGGCTGTGTTGTTATGTGGTCGTTGGGTAATGAGAGCGGATGCGGTGTCAATCACCGTGCTATGAGGGAGTATATCAAATCACGCGATGAGAATGCAATCGTTCACTACGAAAATGCTCATCTTGAATTCAAGGCTGTGCCCGAAGGTGAGTGCTTTGCCGATATTTCCGATGTGGAAAGCAGAATGTACCCCGGTCATCAGTATACAAAGGAATATCTCGAAAATGAGGAGTATGACAAGCCCTTCTATATGTGCGAGTATGTCTGCTCAATGACAACGGGTGACGTTTATCCGTTCTGGGAGCTTGTTGACAAGTACGACAACTTCTGCGGCGGATGTATATGGGAGTATACCGACCACGCCGTTAATTTCCCCGACGAAAACGGCAATCCCCGTTATTATTACGGCGGCAACTTCGGTGATTTCCCCAATGACGGAACCTGCTGTATCGACGGTATGGTTCTGCCCGACAGAACACCCCGTCCCGGTTATTACGATATGAAAAAGGTCTACGAGCAGTTCAGAGGCAGTTTAGAAAACGGAGAACTGACCGTAAAGAGTGTAAGATATTTTACTTCTCTTGCTGATTTCGGCGCAAAATGGACTCTCACAAGCGGCAAAAACGTGCTTGCAAGCGGTGAAATTACTCTTGACATCGAACCTCTTTGTGAAAAGACTTACAAGCTTTTTGATATGGCGGATTATGACTTTGCAGGAGATTGCTTCGTAACAGTCAGCGTTTATCAGAAGAATGCAACCGAATGGGCAGACGCAGGATACGAAACAGGCTTTATGCAGTTTGAAATTGCGGCAAAAGCTGTTGAAACTGAAAAAACAGAATCGGCTGTAAACTGCAAAAATGACGGCAGATATGTAACCGTAACCTGCGGCGAGAATGAATATGTTTTCGATAAGCCCTACGGCAGAATTAAATCAATCAGCCGCAAAGGTAGGGAGCTTCTTGCCGAGCCGTCCAGATTCAAGCTGTGGCACGCTCCAACCTATAACAGAGGTTCACTTGACGAGTGGAAAGCTAATCATTTCGACCATATTTCGCAGAAAACATATTCAACAGATGTCGTTACCTGTGAAGACAAGGTTGTAATTGATACAGAAATCGCTCTCGGCGGCCCTGCAAATCCTCCCGTTGTAAAGATGAACGTGAAATATACATTCAATGCAGACGGCACTCTTGATATTGAGGCAGACGGCACAGTGCGTGAGAACGTTCCCGTACTTCCCAGACTGGGTATTGAGTTTAAAATGAAGCAGGAGAACGAGCTTATCCGCTACTTCGGTCTTGGTGCAATCGAGAGCTATCCCGACCGCTATAAGGCTTGCCGATTCGGTGAATACGAGCTCAGGGTCAGCGACAATTTCGTTCATTATGTCCGTCCGCAGGAGAATTCATCACATTATAAAACACGCCGTGCAGACGTGGGCGCTGAAAACGGAACGGGACTTCGTGTAACAGGAAAGGGAATAAAGGATTTCTCTTTCAATGCATCCCATTATTCCGCAGAGCAGATTACGGAGAAAACACACGACTTCCTGCTTGAAAAAGAGCCGTTTACATATTTCAATGTGGATTGGAGATTCAATGCAATCAGCGAATCAAGCGAGTTTGATAACGACGAAAATAACCGCTTGCTTGACGATAAACAGTTCACGTTCGGATTTAATGTCGAACCGATTGATATGTAAGCAATGATTCAGCAGAATGTTGATGATACATCGTAGGGAGCGACGCCCTCGTCGCGCCCTACGTAATATAACGCTAAATTCCAATTTATCAAACAAAGAGCCGCATTTCTGCGGCTCTTTTGCTGTTATTCGGTAATTTTAACTGAATAGACTGTTGTGATTTGTGCGGGATAGGTTTCCTGAATCTGTCCGTCGTATGTGACGGTAATTTTATCTCCTGCAGCCAATTCCGGTAAATCGGTCAGCTCTGTTGTGTTTACATATATTCTGTCGGCTGAATTCAATTCGGATTCATCCTTTATCGGTTCAACGAGAATGTTGTTTTCATTTATAACGAGAACTGTCGCATTAAAACTGTAGGTCTGAATTGAGTTTGTTGTGAATTCGTCGGGCAATTCGGATGTGTTCTGCTCAAGGGAATAATTTTCGGGAGTATCAGTTATCTCAAAATCAATAACTGCCTTGTATTCAGAGGTGCCGCCCTCAAATTCAAAATAAAATTCAATGCTGTATGTGGCAGGCTTTGATAAATCGAAATGTTGCAGATTAAATTTACGCGTAACTGATGAATTACCGTTTACAGTGTAAAGCTCGGAGTTGAACGTAAGATTGTCAATAAGCGGAACACATTCAATTCTTTTGCCGTCCTCAATCCGATATACGCGGTATTCGGAGCCGTAATTCATTGTTTTTTCGGCGCTGTTGCTTATCAATGCCGTTATATAAGGCGTGTCGGAGCTGTAGTCAGCCTCAATCACCCTGATGCTTACGTTGCCGAACTGGGTGTAGCTTGTTGTTCCGGATATTGCAAGGTTACTCGGCAAGCTGTCTGCCGTTGCGTTGCGCTCAACTGTTTTCAGCTTGCAGGCTTCGTGAATGTAATAATTGCCGTCGCCGTTACAGGGGAGATAAGCAAAAATCGTTGCGCCGTTTGAAAATCTTACAAAAGCCCACAAAGTTTTGCTTTCGGTCAGATCAAAAACTGATGTGCCCGTATACATTTTTGCAACGGAAAGCTGGCTGTAATAACCGGGCAGAACCTCGGTGATAAGCTTAACCAGTTCATTATCATCGGTTTCTTCAAGCTGACATTGATGACTGACAGTGTAATTTACTCCGTCATCATTGTATTGCGACATAAGCAAATCTTCCGAAATGTAGTATCTTAAGTCCGTCTGCTCCTTATCTGCTCTGTCTGTGCCGATAATGTATTGCTCGTAATATTTGCTCGGCGCAAAAATTTTGCCGCCGATGTCCGCATTTACCGAATAGGTCCTGATTCCCGATGCAATGCCTATTACAACTGCAATTGCAAGTAAAACTATCAATACGGTTTTGATTGTTTTGTTCATTTTAAATCCTCCCCTATAAACAATAATTTAGCGAATTAATAATGTACAATGTATAATGTACAATGGTGGAAAGGGCTCCGCCCTTTAACCCGATTTATATATTATCCGTTAATTGTACATTGTACATTGTAAATTGTACATTAAATTTATTGTTCATACACATTTTCAAGATATTCCTCAAGTGTAATACCGTGCTCATATATGTATTCTGCGGCTTCATAGCCTACGTACCTGAAATGCCAGGGCTCGTAATTTATGCCTGTAATTTCCGTTTTGTCTGCGGGGTATCTGAGAATAAAGCCGTATTTGTGGCAATTTTTCTCAAGCCACTTATACACTTCTTCACTTGCCCCCTCACGGGCGTTGATGTCAACGGCAAGTCCCGTATGATGCTCGCTGTAACCCGGCAAAGCGACCCACTCGTTGGCTTTTTCTTCAGCCTCATCCCGTGAATATCCCTCGTCAATATAAGCGTTGACCTTGTCGTCATATAATTGCTGTTGCTTGTCCAAAGTCCTGTAGCCTGATGTTACAACAGGGTCGATACCTGAATTTCTCGCATCGTTAAACATACTCTGCAAGTCAGGGTAAATCAGCTCGTTTATTATTTCGCCGTTAGTCAGCGTGACGGTTTCAAACTCATAATCCTCGTCTATTTCATTCCACGCGTTCACAAGCATAAGATTTTCGGGCAGCTTTGCATTTCTTGCCGTAAAATGTCCGTCAACATCGTTGTCAAAAATGTTGTGCGCGCCGATAACAATACCTACAGACAGGGCAATGATAACTAAAAATGATATCAGCTTTTTCATATTTCCACCCCTTGTGAATACATTTTAATCAATCTGATTTAAGATAAGTATAAAAAATTATAAAGAATTTGTAAAGAAAAAAGTGGATGTAAAAAAAGTGCAGACCGCATAAAACAAGAAAAATAAGAGGTTTACACAGTTGCGGAACTCCGGAAAGAACTCCTTAAAATAAAAAAAGCCAAACAAAATTAATAATAAATTGTTTTATATCGTTTTATGCGGTCTGCACTTTTTTTTCCTATCCCCTGAAAAAAGGAGCTGTAAAAAATTACAGCCCCTTTAAATTTGCATTATTCTGCTGATGTGTCAGCCTTTTTAACTTCGATTTTGCCGTATCTAGAGCCTGCAAAGTCGCTCTTGGGAGCTCTGTCTGCAGGAATCTCAGGCTTGTAAGCATTGCTTCTGCCGCCACGGTTGCCGCCCTTGTTGTAGCCGCCTCTGCCGCGACCGCCCTTGTTGTAGCCGCCTCTGCGCTTGTCTGCGTGAGTGGGCTGTACGCCTTCCTCAAGAGAAATGATAACGCGTCTTTCGGAATCGGAACCGACGGAGAAGGATGTAACACCCTCAATCTCCTGAATAGCGGTGTGGATGATTCTTCTTTCATAGGGATTCATAGGGTCAAGCTTTGCATTTCTGCCGTACTTGAGAACCTGTGCCGCTGAACGGGCTGCAAACTCTCTGAGGCTTTCAGCTCTCTTTTCTCTGTAATCACCGATGTTTATGGAAACCTTTTTGTTGCCCTTTGTATTCTTGTTTGCAAAAAGTCTTACAAGGTACTGAACAGCATCAAGTGTTTCGCCGTGTCTTCCGATGATTGCGCCGTGATTTTCGCTTGTTGTAAGCTCGTAAACGGTTTCTTCATCCTCTTCAACGGAAGTAACGGTAACATCTTCAATGCCCATACCCTTGATGATTGTTTCGATGTATTTTTTAACAGCGGCATCATCCTCTGCACTCATTGCAGACTTTTCAGCCTTCTTTTCTGTTTTAACGGGAGCAGCAGCCTTCTTCTCGGGAGCCTTTGCAGCCTGAGGCTTTGCTGTCTTTTTAACTTCGTCTTTTGCTTCGTAGTATGCTCTTACTTTTGCATCCTTACCGCCGAAAAGACCGAAAACCTTTTTCTGTGCGTTCTGAATTATATCGAATTTTACTTCAGCTTCTTCGGGTGCATTCAATGCGGCTTTAGCCTTTGCAATAGCTTCATCAAGTGTAGCCGCAGATGCGATAGCTTCTTTAATCATTATTTTTCACCTGCTTGAATATTATCTGTTGTCGGAATTCTTGTCCGAAAACTCTTTTAACTTTTTAACATAATTTTCTCTTGAACGGCGTTCTACTGTTTCGTCAATCATAGAATCCGCAATAACCTTCTCGGGTGAGTATGCGTAGTTGAGAACAACTGTCTGAATAAGTGAGAACAGGCTGGAAAGAATCCAGTAAACACCTACGCCTGCGGGGAACATAAATGTGAATATTACCGTCATAAGAGGAGACATAAATGTCATACATCCCATTGAGGGGTTGCTTGCCATTTCGGGGTTGGTCTTTTTCTGTCTTGCGTACATAATAAAGCTTGTGATAAGACCGATAACCAGTGATGCAAGCGGAATCAGCCACAAAATGCTGAAATCCTTGAAGGAAGGAGTGAGCGTAAGGTCAATTTTGCCGAAAAGCATAAACTGACTCTTCAGATTAAGTATTTCTTCGCTGTAGCCAGCAAGACATTCGGGCATATTTGTTTCCGAAAGCTTGTTGAGTATGGAAATCTCAATCTGTCTTGTTGCGTTTGCGTCTGTTGTTGAAATGCCCAGTACGGTTGCAGCCTCTGTGATAAGAGATTGTGAAATCTGCAGAACCTTGGAAAGGGGAGTGTAAACAACACCGTAAAGACCGATCATAACAGGGAACTGTATAAGCAAGGGTAAGCAACCGCCCGTTGTGGGGTTGTAGCCTTCTTTTCTGTAAAGCTCCTGAGTTTCTTCCTGCATCCTCATTTGCAATTCTCTTGTCATCTGACCGCCGTTTGAATACTTCTGCCTGATTCTGTTGAGCTTAGGCTGAAGTCTTAACTGCTTTGCGGAGTTTTTCTGCTGCTTGATTGATGAAGGTAAAAGAACAAGCTTTACCAGAAAAACAAGCAGAATCAGAGAAAACAGATAGTTGCCTGAAAATTCGTAGAAAAAATGCAGTATGTAACCGAAAGGTACTGCAAGTGCGTCGTATATTGATTGCATAGCTTCAATTCCTTACAAACGGATAAACCGTTATTTATTTTCTTTTCTGTACTTTTCTTTCAGCTCGGGAACGGGATCATAACCACCCGGAAAAAGAATGTTACACCTGAGCAGTCTTTTAACAGCGAGAAAACCGCCCTTGAGCAGACCGTGCCGCTCAATAGCTATAACCGCGTATGTTGAGCAAGTGGGATAAAAACGGCAGGTAGGAGGAAATAAGGGAGAAATCCGTTTTCTGTAAAAACGGATGATTTTAAGAATCAGATCTTTCATTTTCTATAACCCCTGCCTGCGAAAGGAGAGTGAGCATTACATTATAAATGTCTGTGCTTTTTTTGTAAACGGTTTTTGTTCTTGCCACAAAGACAATGTCGTAATTACCCTTGAAAGGCGTATTGATTTGTCTGAAGGCTTCACGGATGACACGTCTTGCTCTGTTTCTCTGTACGGCGTTGCCGATTTTTTTGCTTGTGGTTATCCCTATACGACAAATACCCGCACGGTTTTTAATTACATAAACGACCAGTGCAGGATTTGTGTATGACTTTCCGCGCATATAGGCTCTGCGGAAATCACTGTTAGTTTTTATTGTCCCGATAGGCTGCAAATTAATCACCTTGTTTAAAATTGATTAAACAGCAAGTGATTTTCTGCCCTTAGCTCTGCGGCGAGCAAGAACCTTGCGGCCATTGCTTGTTGACATTCTTGCACGGAAGCCGTGAACCTTCTGTGTGTGTCTTTTCTTGGGCTGATATGTTCTCTTCATTACGGTATACCCCCATTCGATAGGTGACACCCTAACGGTGCCAAATATAATAGTTTGATGACAGGGCATAGTAATGCCCCTGCGATTTATCATTATATACTATATTGCGCCCTTATGTCAAGCATTTTTCCATTTATTTTATTTATATAAATATACAAAAATATCCGTTGCAATCGCAGAGATATTGAAAGATTTGCGAATTTTATATTTTGTTGCAAAATGTGTACATTTGTTATATTGTGTAAAAAATAAACATATTGAATTTAAAATTTTATAAAAAATATCCAAAATGATATTTACTTTGATATGAAAATGTGTTATATTAAAAATGTAAAGGATAATCTTTTATCCCGAATTTCAAGTAAAGGGGATGTATTTATGAACATTACCATTATCGGACGCAAATGCACACCGAGAGAATCTTTTAAGGAGAGAGCCGAAAAAAAGCTTGCAAAGGTAGATAAATTCTTTGCAGCGGAAGCGGATGCAAAAATCACTGCAACGGTTGAAAAATCCTATCAGACTGTGGAAATCACCGTAAACAGCGACGGTATGGTTTTCAGGGCACAGGAAAGAGCTGAGAATCTCAACGATGCTCTTGATAAATGCGTTGACAACCTTGTGCGCAGAATCCGCAAGAACAAAACAAGGCTTGAGAAAAGGCTTCGCAGCGATGCATTTGATTCATTCCCCGAACAGGAAGATATTGCTGAGGATACCTTTGAGGTTGTCAGAACGAAAGCTGTAGCGGTAAAGCCGCAGAGCGTTGAAGAGGCAATTTTACAGATGAATCTGCTCGGACACGAATTTTATATGTTCCGTAATGCGGCAACTGATGCAATCTCTCTTGTTTATAAAAGAAAAGACGGCGGCTACGGTTTGATTGAACCGGATGAAGAATAATACAAAAGAGTCGCGAAAAGCGGCTCTTTTTAATGAGTAATTAGCAGTGAGGAATGAGCAATTGAGGAAGCCCTACGGGCTTGGATTTATAAAAACGGGTTAAAGGACAACGCCCTTTCCGCCATTACTCACTGCTAATTGCTCATTATTTTATAAAATAAATTTCCCATTCCTATTTACTAAAATGTAAATATGTGCTACAATTGCTTTTATAAACACGAAAGGGTGACATATTTTGAGAGACAGAAGTAACTATCTTGTACCGAAAAAAGAGCTGAATATGTATGCCATCGGTTCAATGGGTCAGGGTATGATCTATGCGATGATGTCAAGCTATATCAGCGACTATTATGTTAACGTTCTTCAGCTGCCGCTGATGTTTGTAATGATGCTTATGCTGCTTGCCCGTGTATGGGACGCTATCAACGACCCTATGATGGGTATGATTGCTGACAGAAGAACAACCAAGCACGGCAAAATGAAGCCTTACGTAATTTATGCAGTAGGTCCTATTGCAATACTCACCGTACTTATGTATTTAAGTCCCGATCTTCCGCAGACTTCACTGATGGTGTACTCTGCAATCGTATACGTTGCATGGGGTATGCTTTATACAATGGGTGACGTTCCTTTCTGGGGATTGCCGAATCTTATGACTCCCAACGCCGAGGAAAGAGGCTATGTTATCTCTTACACAAAGAATTTCAACGGCGTAGGTTCTGCTCTGCCTGAGGTTCTTTTCCTTGTAGCAGGTTTCATCCTTCCCAAAATCGTTGATACATCCGATGCTATTGCTTACAACAAAACAAAATACCTTATTATGGCAATCATTGTTGTTGTAATCGGTTCTGTTATGTATGCAAATTCGTATTTCCACGTTAAGGAAAGAATTATTCCTCCCATCAAAAAGCGTCAGCCCGGTGAGCCTTCAAGTCTTAAGAGAATATTCACCTGTAAGCCTCTTATGTGCGTAGTTGCTATGGGTATTCTTTCAAGCGGCAGATATATGGTTCAGGCTGCTGCTATCCACGTCGCAAGATACGGTTTTTACATAGGTCCCGACCTTGAAGGTCTTACTCTTGCAGAGAGAACGGCTGCTATTGACGCAAGTATTTCAACGGTTAAAACGATCTTCCAGGTTTGTGCTATCGTAGGTATGTTCGGCGCAATGCTCTTTATGCCCGCACTTATGAAAAAGTTTGACTACAAGAAAATTGTTATCACAACCTGTCTTTTAGGCTTTGTTGCATCTATTTTCACAACGCTTATCGGTTGGTATACAGCAAACCTTTACATCTGTATTCCCTTTATTCTTGTTTCCTGTATTCCTCTCGGTGTTATCAACAGCGTTTCAAACGCTATGATAGGTGACTGTCTTGACTACCTTGAGCTGAAAACAGGCTTCAGGGATAACGGCCTAGGTTCAGCCTGTCAGGGCTTTATAAACAAGTTAGGCAGTGCTATTGCAACCTGCGGTATCATCCTTGTGTATATGCTGATAGACATTGATCCTTCTATGATGCTCAGCTCCGATGCTATCGTTGCGGCAACAGACCTTACAAGAGGTCAGAACTTTGCAATGTTCTCACTTGTATCAATTGTTCCCGGCGTAAGTATGCTCCTTTGCTCAATTCCTATGTTCTTCTATACAATTTCCGGCAAGGAAAAGGAAAGAATCGTAAAAGAACTCGAAGCAAAAAGAAACGGGGTAGCCGCAAATGTATAAAATCACAAATCCCTATGCAGACGTAGTTTCTCTTATGGGGGACGACGAAAAGCATTACAAAACCAATCTGCACACTCATTCAACATATTCCGATGCCAACAACACAATGACCGAGATCATTGAGGGCTTCTACGACAATGATTTTGACATTCTTGCTATGGCTGAACACGGCATTCACGGCAAGGAGTGGGATCAGGACCCTTCAATCATTCCGCTGTTCCTGTTCCAGAATCTCTGGCACGGCAAGCGCGAGCATCCCACAACCGAGCAGTATCACGCAATTCTCGACGGCACTTACAAAACAAAGGCAGGTAAGCGCACAAAGAAAAGAGGTCTTATGTGCGTACCCGATGCTATCGAGGCAAATATGTTCACACTTGTTAAAAATCACGTCAACGGCTATTTTACCGATGACGCCTGCGAGGGTATCTGCGGCAAGGAAAACGATTATGAAATTCCCATTGCTAAAATCGAAAAGAGCGGCGGACTTTCACACATCAACCATCCTACCGACTGGCTTATGGCGTGGAAGCATCCCGACAATGCAAGAAAGCCTGAAAATGTAAGATTTTTCGCAGACCTTTTAAGAAGATATAAGTCCTGTCTGGGTATTGAAGTTCTCAATATGTACGACGGCCCTAACCGCAGTGACAGAATCCTCTGGGACGGACTTCTTAAGATGCTCATTCCCGAGGGTGAGCGTACAGTATGGGGCTTCGGCAACAGCGACGCTCACAGGGTAAGGGAGATCGACACCGCATTTATGGATTTCATTCTTCCCGAATATTCTCTTGAAAATCTCCGTAATGCTATGGAAAAAGGTCATTTCTTCCCCGTTGCAAGATATGCAAAGAATGAAATGGGCGAGGATTTTGTAGGCGAAGGTCCTTATCCCGTTGTCAAAGCTATCAGCGTAGGCGAGGATGAGATCACAGTCAGCGGTATCAATTGTAAGGCTATCGAGTGGATTGCCGACGGTGAGGTTATTGATGCCGTTACAAGCGAAAATGACGGTGAACTGACTTCAACCATAAAACTCTGCGACCACAGCGACAAAATCAGCTGTTATGTGCGCGCACAGCTCAAGGGCAGAGGCGGTATCTGTATGACACAGGCGTTCATCTGCGACGACGGCAATATGGAAAGATTTATTGACCCCACACCTCTCAAAAAGCCCGAAACAAAGGCAGAAATTATGAAAAAGAAGTTCTTTGATACACGCCTTGGCGTTATCATTGACAGAGCCTTTATTCATAAATAATATAGAGATGTATTTCTCGTCAATTCAATAAATGAGTAATTAGAAATTAGTAGTGAGTAATGGTGGAAAGGGCGTTGCCCTTTAACCCTTTTTTACTTTACAGGAAACTGCGTTTCCATAAAGTAAAAAGATTATATGTCCCTCCGAACGCCCGCTACGCGTGCTCGGAGATGGACTAACCGAAAACGGTCGCCGCAATACGGCGAAATCCGTTTTCTTGTATAAATCAAGCCCGAAGGGCTTCCGCAATTGCTCATTTCTCACTGCTCTTTGCTCATTGTAAACAATAGTTTATTTCTTAAAAAAACTAAAAAAATCAACTCCCGAAGTCGGTTTTGGCATCGGGAGATTGTTCTGTAAAAGGAGTAAGAATATGGAAAACCTATTCTTTAATTTTGATAAAAAATTGCTTGATATTTCCGAAAAAGCTCTTGAAAACGCAAAACCGAGCTTTGCAAGGATTGATGAAATAACAGAGTACAATCAGCATAAGGTACTCTCTGCATTTATCAGAAACCGTGTTGACGAAACGGATTTCAACACAACAACAGGCTACGGATATTCGGATAAGGGCAGAGAAAAGCTTGACGAGCTCACGGCTGATATTTTCGGCGCAGAAAGTGCAATTATACGTTCGGGTGCACTTTCAAGCGGCACGCATACCCTTGCGGTCTGTCTTTACGGAATTTTAAGACCGGACGACGTTATGCTTTGTGTTACGGGTACTCCCTACGACACACTTCACTCCACAATCGGACTGAACGGCAAAAATGCAGGCGACGGAACGCTTTCTGATTTCGGCGTGCATTATGCACAGGTGGATATGACTGAAAATGATGAGCTTGACTATGAAGCTATTGAAAAAAGTGCGGCAGATAAAGCTGTAAAAATGGTGTACATTCAGCGTTCACGCGGCTACTCACTCCGACATACGGTTTCCATAGAGGAAATCAGAAAGGTATGTGATATCGTTCACAGAGTAAACGGACGTGCAATCGTAATGGTTGATAATTGCTACGGCGAATTTACCGAAAAGCTCGAACCTACCGAAGTTGGCGCAGATCTTATTGCAGGTTCACTCATTAAAAATGCAGGAGGCGGAATGGCGGCAAGCGGCGGATATATAGCAGGTCGTAAGGACCTTGTTACGCTTTGCGGATACCGACTTACAACACCCGGTCTGGGTACGGAGCTGGGTGCAACGCTCGGTCAGAACAGAAGCCTTTTTATGGGACTTTTCCACGCTCCGCACGTGGTTGGCGAGGCTCTTAAAACTGCCGTTTTCGCGGCATCCGTCTTTACTGAATTAGGCTTTAAGGTAACTCCCACAGCCGATGAGGAACGTCACGATATTATTCAGGCAATCTGCCTTGAAAATTCGGAAAATCTTATTGCATTCTGTCAGGGACTGCAGAAAGGCGCCCCTGTTGACTCATATGTAACTCCCGAGCCCTGGGATATGCCCGGTTATGACAATCAGGTAATTATGTCCGCAGGCGCGTTCACATCAGGCTCGTCAATTGAGCTGTCGGCAGATGCTCCGCTCCGTGAGCCTTTTGCTGTATGGATGCAGGGCGGTCTTAACTTCCACAGCGGTAAAATCGGTGTCCTTCTCGCCGCACAGGAAATGATGAACAGAAAGCTTGTATAACCAATAATTTAGCGTACCGCTAAATTGTTGTAGTTAGGAGTTAGGAGTGATGAGTTAGGAGTTAAGGAAGCCGCAAAGCGGCATGGATTCAAATGGTTCAAAAGGCGGAGCCTTTTCCTTCACTCCTCACTTCTCACTTTTCACTCCTAACTACTAACTGATAAATTATTGTTTAACACGCAAACAAAAAAATCATATAATGTAGTGATACAACAAGCGGTATCACTGCGATTCGGGCGGATGAAAATCCCACAGAATAACCTGTTTTGCAACCGCATTATATAAATGTTGCAATCTTAAAAAATATGTGTTAAAATATGATGAATTTTAAAATTGCAGTTATACTGCAAAGGATTGGTGAATAATAATGAAATTAGGTATAGTAGGACTTCCCAACGTAGGCAAGAGCACTCTTTTCAATGCTCTTACCAATGCAGGTGCACAGTCTGCGAACTATCCTTTCTGTACAATCGAGCCCAACGTAGGCGTTGTTGCCGTCCCCGATTACAGATTGGACAAGCTTGCAGAGATGTATAATCCCGAAAAATTTACTCCCGCAGTTATTGAGTTTGTCGATATTGCCGGTCTTGTAAAGGGCGCATCTCAGGGTGAAGGTCTGGGCAATAAATTCCTTTCACATATCCGTGAGGTTGATGCAATCGTTCACGTTGTAAGATGCTTTGAAAACGGCGATATCGTTCACGTTGACGGCAGTATTGACCCCGTAAGGGATATCGAAACAATCAACTATGAGCTTATTCTTTCCGATATGGAAATTCTCGACAGACGAATCGACAAGGACACAAAGGCTATGAAAGGCGACAAATCCTTTGCAAAGGATGTTGAATTTTTCAAGCGTGTCAGGGCAGAATTTGAAGAGGGTAAGTGCGCAAGAGCAGTTGAAGTTACCGAGGATGAAAAAGCTCTCCTCGATACAGTTGCGCTCCTTACCGCAAAGCCTGTTATCTATGCCTGCAATATGAGCGAGGAGGATTTTGCATCCGATATCGAGTCAAACGAAGGCTATAAGGCTGTTTGTGCTCTTGCGGCAACAGAGGGTGCAGAGGTTCTTCCCATCTGCGCAGAGCTTGAATCACAGATTGCAGAGCTGGGCAAGGAAGAAAAGGAAATGTTTCTTTCCGAATTGGGCATTGAGAAAGCAGGTCTTGACCTTCTTATTCAGAAGAGCTATGATTTGTTGGGACTTATGTCATATCTTACGGCAGGACAGCCTGAGGTAAGAGCCTGGACGATCAAAAAAGGTACAAAAGCACCACAGGCGGCAGGTAAAATCCATACTGACTTTGAACGCGGATTTATCAGAGCAGAGGTTGTGTCATTTGACGACCTTATGGCTTGCGGAACAATGACCGCCGCAAAAGAAAAAGGTCTTGTCCGCTCCGAAGGTAAAGAATACGTTATGCAGGACGGCGATATTGTTCTGTTCAGATTTAATGTGTAACAATAATTTATAGGCGTGAGCCTATAAATTATTGTAATGAGCAATGAGCAGTGAGAAATGAGCAATTGAGGAAGCCCTGCGGGCTTGATTTATATAAAATGGGTCAAAGGGCAACGCCCTTTCCACCATTACTCATTGCTAATTGCTACTTACTCATTTTTATCGGCAAAGCCGATAAATTATTGTTTACTTCCGTCCGTGGCGCAGTTGGATAACGCAGCAGATTCCGATTCTGAAGAGCGGGGGTTCGAATCCCTTCGGGCGGGCCAAAAACAGGAAACCGACCCAATAGGGTCGGTTTTTTGTTTTCTATACGGAAGGTGGATTCGAAAGGGCGTTAAGAAAACAGTCCGGTGGACTGTTTTTAGCCCGTGGGATTGCACCGCCCTATCGCACTGTACCGAAACTCGCAGACGAGATCAAACTATCGCACTGTACAATGACCACCTTCCCCCACCAGAAAAAAAGACCTTGTCGAATGGGCACGCCCCATAAGGATGTTTTTTGAGAGATACGGTGTAACCCCGTTTGGGGTTGCACCGTATCTCTCTTTGTTAAGCTACAATGCGATATTCTTGCGGATTCTTTCTTGCTTCTTCCATCATAGCAATTATTTCTTCCTCTGTCGGAATACAAATCATTCCGACACCTGTAAAATAAATGTCCACCTTTACAAAACAGTGACCGCTTGATTTGTCATTGTTATGAACCTCAATACGTTCGATAAGTGAATTGACAAGTGTCGGTGTAAGCTCCTGTATATCCGTCATTTCTCTGAAAGTACGAAGAAGCAACCTTAAGTCAACAGATTTCTGCTCAGCAGATTTCAATGTTTCCTGACCCTCCGAAACAGTTACGGTAAGCTCTTTTTGCTCTCGTTCATATTTTGACATCAGCTTTCTGTATCTGTCATCATCTATCCTGCCAAGAGCATTGTCTTCGTAAACCTTTTCAATAAGGCGATCTAATTCTTTCATACGGATTTCACCGTCCGCAACCGTCTTTTTCAGCTTCTCGTATTCTGCTTTTCTCATTGCATCATTCTGCTTTGCAATCATATACAAAAAGACCTTTTCATTGTAACGAATGAATTCTGCTAAGTTTCGTATAGCTTCAAGTACAATCTTCTCAAGCACGATATTACGGATATAATGGATTTTACAGGCTCCGCCTCTGCCGTCCTTGTAGTTTGCACATCTGAAAAACTCCTGATTCTTATTCAGACTTTTTGCTGCACAGAAGTGTAATTTCGCACCGCAATCATAGCAATAAACCAATCCCGAAAATAAACTCGATTTTCCCGTTGCAGTATTTCTTCTGCGGTTTTCGCGGAGCTCCTGAACCCTTAACCATTTTTCTTCACTGATAATCGGTTCTTGCATATTAGGGATTATCTGATATTCTTCTTTCGGATTATGAATCACCTTATGAACCTTGTAACTGACAGTCGTACTTTTAAAGTTTACTGCACATCCTGTGTACTGTCTGTTTTCAAGAATGTGAACAACTGTCTTTTGGTCCCATCTGTAAGGATTAGCAGGAACAGGATTTGAATGTTTTCTGCCGACAGATTCATAATACGCTGACGGAAGTAATATTTGTTCTGATTCCAATATGCGAGCAATTTGCAGAGGACCACGCCCTGCAAGACACAAATCATATATTTTTCGTACAACCTCTGCCGCAGGTTCATCAATAAGCCATTTCTCTTTATTGGATGAATCCTTTACATAACCAAAAGGTACAGTAGATGATACTCGCTTACCGTTGTTGGCTTTTGATTGCCATACTGCTCGGATTTTCTTTGAGGTTTGTGCGGCATACCATTCATTAAAAATGTTATAAAATGGTAACATCTCCATACCGTCACCCGTGGAACTGTTTACATTTTCCTGAATAGAAATGAAGGTTACACCAAGCGACGGATATACAATTTGCGTTAATCTGCCTGCTTCGACCTGCTCACGACCAAAACGTGACAGGTCTTTTACTATGATTCTGCAAATCTTGCCTTCTTCAACCATTTGTTGCATTTGGTTAAATCCGCTTCTGTCAAAACTTGTACCCGAAATACCGTCATCAATGAAAAACATTGTATTTTTGTATCCGTGTTTTTTACAATAGTCTAGCAAAATCTGTTTCTGATTGGATATACTGTTTGACTCATCTTCTCTGCCGTTCTTCTTTTTGGATTTATCATCTTTTATGTCTTCAACTGAAAGACGGCAGTAAAGAGCCGTAATTAATTCATCATTTATTGTTTGTCCTGAAATATTTGTTGCAGTTGTCATTAAATATTCTCCTTTCCGACAACCGGACATCGCAAGGATATTCACATTTTACAATGTCCGATTGTCTTTTTTCAAATGTGTGATATTACAATAATTTTTCAGTTAAAATCAGTTCCTTGAACTGTTCAAAGATACACTGTCTGCCTTTTGGGTTGAAATGCGTTGAAACCTCATAGGTTGTACCACCGATTTTCATTTGGAAGGTTTCTTCACCGAAGCGACGTGTTTTACTTCGGTCAACAACTGTTTCATTACTGCGGGACACCATAATATCAGAAAGGCTTGTAAGCTCATTTTCATCAATAGGCTCAGGCGGTAAAACAAATATGGTTTTGTCATCGGGAAATATATTTTTCAATTTACTCACCTCGCATCCCTGTTTCTCTGTCGCTGAAGGTGTTTGTGATAATATTCCAAAGCTTTTATGATATGCTCCTCTTTCTGCTGTTTGGTATAATTTTTACCGAAGAACTTGTTTATACGTTCTTCAGGTATCTTTATAGCCTCAGCCTGATTAGGTTTAGGTGCTGTCAAAATTGATAACGCCATATCAGCATTAAGCTGATTCTGTTCCGAGAGTTTTCGCATTTTCTGTGCCTGAGCAAGTGAGGGAGTGACCTCATCACTCTCATAGGTTTCAAAAATCATCATCTGTTCTTCGGGAGTAAGATATGAGATTTCAACCGCAGGTCGCATTGCTATTCTGCCTTCATCCACAAGATTAAGAAGCGATTTTTCAAGGTTGGTAAGGCGGATATACCTTTTGATTTGGGTTGCACTGTCTTCGCTATCTTGTGAGATTTTTTCTGCAGAACTCAACTTTGGACCCATTGGGTCCGAAGTTAAATCCGTTCGTTTTCCCTGCTTTTTAAGTGCATCCATTTTCATCTTGTAGGCAAAGGCTTTTTCCGAGGGCAGAATATGCTCACGGTGAAGATTACTGTCAACAAGGATAATATCAGCTTCCTCTTTGCTTATGTCCAATACAACAACGGGAACCTCTGTCATTTTAAGTCTTGTTGCTGCAAGGTATCTTCTGTGTCCCGATATGATTTCATATACATCAGCTTTATCATCCTTTCGCACCATCAAAGGCTGAATAATACCGTTCTCTCGGATACTGTCTTCCAACGGCTTCATATCCTCTTCACGGCACTTATACGGATTCTTAAAATTCGGGACAATGCTTTCCATTGGCATTTTCAATATTTCTGTGGTCTGAGGCTTTACCTCCTCTGTTTCTTTGGTTTCTTCTGTTTTATCAAACAGGGTGTTAATAAAATTATCTTCTTTATTCATTTAATTACCTCTCTTTTCTGATATCAATATTTTTGTTGGTTTTCTCTTTTCGGACAGTTTTCAGCACATCCGATATAAATGCTTTTACTTTTTCAGGCATCAGCCTCAACGCCTCAAGATACGGTGCACAGACCTGTTCAAGCTCATGAAGCCTTTTACTTAGTCTGTTTATACTGCTTTGCAACTCCCAGTTCCTTTTTCGGAGTCTTTCATTTTCACCCTCAAGGTCATAAATCTTACTCCTTGCTACAACGGATTGTTTCGCCATTGTGCTCAGGTCATTGAAATCTTCACTTGAAATTGTTACTTTTCCCGTAAGCGTTTTCTTACCCATACCGTCAATCTCATTGAATGTTTTATGCACGGTCTGAATAGCGTCGTAACGGATTTCTTCCTTTTCAACTTGACTTTTGATTTCTTCAAGACGTTTCTTGTCCTGCTGAATTTCATATTGCAGGCAAGAGAGATGCTCAGCCGTACTGCCTTTTTCACCACGGATGAAATCATTGAAACCGGATCTTTGCATATGGTTGAAGAAATCATCCTGCAGAATACTGTAAGATGGAATCAGCACAGGCTTACCTTTTTCGGTAAATATGACATTGCCGTTTTCATCAACTGCCTGAGGCGACTTCCATTTCTTTGAATGGCTTATCTGATTGACGGTTTCTTTGACAGTTCCTACAAGTGATTTGTCCTTGCACCGCTTTGTCCATAAGATTTGTTTCTCAACAACGGGCAGAGCTACAAGATGCATATGATAGTGATACACAGGCTTTCCGTACTGTTCCGTTAGCGCTACATTCAGTTCATCGGCATGCATTACAGCAGAGATGATGTTCTGTTCACCGTACAAGGCTACTGCAAATCTGTAGGCTTCTTCATAGAAATCCTTGGCATACTCATAACCGCCGTGAGTTTCGAAGTAGTCTGTGTTTACATCGAATATGACTTCATCAAAGACTTTGGCATCAGCTTTAAGACCTCGCATACACACTTTCTTTTCGGTCAAGAGTTTATTCAGTTGTTCGTTATAGGTCAGTTCACCGCAACCTTTGAAATGCACATTCATATCACACCGAGCCGTATCAACATTCATATTGGCATAGCTTTCATTCTTTCTCTCGTTATGCCTTTCACATTTACCGATTGAGCCTTGTGTGTGAGTAACAACTCTTGCTACACTGTAATTTTTCTTTGACATAGGTTTAACCTCCTTCCTGCATTACTGCTTTATTTGTTCCGCACTTTTCCAAAGTACGTAACCCATTATGACACTTTCACGCCTTCACCGTGCAAAGATGTCAGTGGGCTCTGCGAGGCTCTAAACTAAAATTTTTCGCTTATCAAGGGGGCAACAAACTTTAGTTGCGGCATATACCGCAGACGAGCTTCGCTATGTATGGGTGGCTGTAGTATCCTTTATCCCAAGATGCTTTTGTGGGGGCAGTTATTATATAAAGAAATTGCCTCTACAAGTAATGGGAATAAGCCATATAAAATTGTTCCTGATTTTCAGAAAAAGTTTTTTAGCAAACAAAAAAGCAGTTACATAGACAGCACAAATAGCGGGAGGACATTTCATCCTCTCGCACAGTTTGTACTGAAACTATGTAACGGCTTAAAGTTTAAGCTCTGATTGTCCGTATGTTACTAACCGAGTATCGGACTATACTTTCTTCGGTCAGATAATATGCGTGGCATAAAGCCAATAAGTAAAAATATGTGTTTCAGTTTATATTAAGTTGTAGGGTAAATACATTATTTACCAATTATATATTATAAAGAACATTTGTTCTTTTGTCAAGGCTTTTTTAAAAAATATAACGCAGTATCTATATATCAAAACCGCCCCGTTGGGAAAGCAGAATTTACCGCAATCTCAACGGGGCAATTTGATTCATGAGCAATTAACATTCCTTTGAATAATATTATTTTTTAAGTTGGCGTTTTTAACTTTTGACCGTAGTAATACGGGGAGAATTTATAAATTGTTAATAGAAACCGCACTTATGAGATGCTATCTGTTTCAGATGTTTTCTTCTCTTCAATTTTATTGTTTTTACTATTTTTCTGTAAACAATCTAATTTATGTATTATTATAGAAAAGCTAACAATATTCACTGCAACCAACCCCATAGCGATAGCTAAAATCATTTGGATTGAATTTGAATCTGAAAGCGGTATCATAAGTGTTATCCAGCCAACAAAAAGAAAAATTATTAACAGTATTATTGCAATCATCTTTTTATATTATAGCCCATATAATTATGCGGCTGTTCCTCCCGTGTTGTTTTTTCCATATACTGTTCCATGGTATATGTATTTTTGGGCTATCGTAAAGTTCTCATAAAAATAACCTGTGCAGTGTTGTTCATCCATACCTAACCTAAAAATCTATCCCGAGGGAGACTCCTGAACCACTCAAGGAATAATTTGGAACAATGTTAATTGTTGTGTGTCCATAAGCCGCATCCACATATAACATTGCTGCGTTGGAGCGATTTGTTAACTGAAAAGTGCCATATCCACTATATGCAAAGTGAGTTATAACACCATCGGCATCGGTTAATGCTAAAGCAAATTTAGCTGAAATACTATTTGCTTTTTTCAGTCGAATATACCCAAGGTTCCACCTGGCTATAGGTTGAGTATGAAGGATGAACAGAAATTAGATTAGTATGCACTTTATTGTTTGGCTGTACGCAATATGTAAAACTATTTGATGTGTTCGAGGCAAACACGACAGCAACCATATCGACAATTCTAAAGAAAGGAATTCTACTCCATGACCAGGGATATTTCATATTTACATAATACATTGGTGCATTATTTTCTGTACGAGAACCATTACTAACATAACTTAATTTTGAAGTCATAGTAGCTGTAGAAATAGATTGAATGACATTTTCTGGAATATCATCCATGGATGCAGCTTTACGCAATTCTACTATTTCATCATCTGTATATCCGTAATTTCTCAACGTTTGATCATCTAATGAAGCACGATTGCGAATTTCTTTTTCATAATCAAAATTTCTTATATTAATGATATCTTCTTTTGTACAGCCAAGAGCTAAAAGTTCCTTATCTGTCTTAGAAACTACTTTTTTGTATTCATCCCATTCGTTGATTGTTATATTTTTTCGGCAACAAGTTTTCCAACATTTATCGCATAGGAACTTATTGAAAAAATTGAAATCATAAAAACAAAAGTTAAAAAATATTGATAAACTTTTTGTAAAAACCTTTTTCCTTTTATAACATTCCTCGTATAATAAAGTAGTAGTTATTAGAGTCCCTCTCCAAGGACTGTATGCTATACTGTAATGGATACTGTGGATCGGTTTCACCTCCTACCGCCCGACGGTTTCAGAAAGGCTCCGACCACAGACCTTTACGAGTTT
>JAFTVI010000006.1 GCA_017465825.1 Clostridia bacterium | reverse complement strand
GATTCTCTCATAGACAAGACCGCCTTTCCTAGTGTAATCGTGTTTTACGCCGTCATACTCGTTAGTGATTTCACTGCAGCTCATATATGCACTTGCGGCTACGGCTGAGCGACCTACACCACGGGTTATGACTTTGGCTTCAAGGTGATAAATTGCGGGTATCACTGTCCTTTCTTTGGTTAAGTTGTTGTTTTTGGTGGTTTGATTGTGGTATAATTAGATTATATCAATTGAAATGAGTGATATTATGAGTTACAAAGAGCATTTAACTTGGATACTTGATAAGAAGAATCATAGATTTAATGACGACAAATATCAGGAAAATATAGATTTCGTTCATTCTATCGGTAAAAAGTGTGACTGTGTCGGATGGAGCGAGCTCTATATGGACGAGCCTGATGCAGATGCAGTGCTTGATAAAATAGAAACTTTCTGCAAAGAACAGGGTTGGCGCGCCCGTGGTTGGTATGAGAGAAGATACACCGATGTTGAAAGTGATTGGTATGAACTCAAGACTGAAGATTTCAAGGATAATACCGTACTCGATGTTTTTCCTGTAGAAACGGAAACAGGAAAAAAGATATATCTTGAAGTAATAAGTGCTTTTCATGAAATAAATGTTGCACCAAAGGATTGTCATAATATCTGCGTACCTGACCGTTTCAGAAAAGCCTGCATTGAAAACGGGATTACTGATGTTGATTTCTGCTGGGTTCAGGATAAGGGCAGATATGAAGCTGAACAGTATTTCTACATCTTTCCCCATAAAAGAATTCCCCGTATTGCATATGACAGATATATAGATAAAAAGCAAAAGGCAAAAATGCAGTCTCTCGGCGGATACTTACCAAAAATAGCTTCGATTTTTTATGATTTGCAGCGTATCGGACTTCAGGACTGCTATCTCAAAGAGGATATGCCTTCAGGCGGTATAACTTATGTTTACTGTTCTTCTACAGATGATTTCTGCGGAAGACATACAGTTTTAATTCATAAGGATATAGCTGAAATGCTTATAAATGAAAAAGCACTTTCATGGTCAAACCTTACACCTGCCTGCATAGTAGATAAGTGTCCCGAAGGCTATGACCTCGATAAAACAGCGGATGCACATATACCTTTAAAAACATATATGGAGAAAGCCTTTAAAGAATATGAAAAGCTGAAAGCAAAAGGCAGACCGGAATATATTGTAAAAGAAAAAGAAGCTCTTAAATTTTTAAGAAAAATAAAAACTGAACGCAAAGAAGATTTCAACAAAAGACTGACTAAAAAAGTTGCTGAATCAGTAACAGAACCAATATACAGTAGCATACTGCCTTACTATCTGGTCAGTGACGGCGGACTTCTTTCTGATGAATATACCTTTTTATCTTACGCCGATTCATTAAAGGCAACCACTGAATTTTTTGAAGGCTTGGAAAAAGAAGAATTGCTCGAAGAAAATCCTGAAGGCATAGTTATTGCAACCTGTGCAGACGGAGATTCTGTGCTGCTGACTAAAGACGAAAAGGTAATTCGTTTCAGCCACGAAGTTCCCGAAGCTATAATTGAGTGGCAAAATATTGCTAAATTTTTTGTCGAAGCAATCAATGATGCTGAATAATCTACAGTTAGTTATAAACTGCTCTCCACCGTGAGGGCTGTTTGCTTTTTACCCTCGGAGAGTGCACTGCACCACACAAGGGGTCCCCGAAAAGTCATAGACTTTTTGGGGAGAGGAGGAACAGTGAAGTGAATGAGTTTTCGCAGTTATGCGGAAACGAGTGATACGGAACTTGTGACGACGAGGTGGTGAGTAAGTGCGCCCTTAAGGGAAATATATCAGCCTTTAATTCAGCCTTCCCCGTAAATACCCCTCAATATTTGTAAAATCCATTGTCCTGATTTCAGGTAAAAGCTTCTCCAAAATCGCCCCCTCAACAATAAGTCTGTGATTTCGCTCTGAGCGTTCCTTCTTACGGTTGCGGTTTTCAGCCTGCTCAAGTCTGTGCTTGGCTTGTATGAGCTTTTTCTCGTCATCGGTCATAAATATCACCTCCCATCTGTTGGCACCGTAAGCGGTGCCGTTTTTTTATTGTGTTTTCCTATGTGGCTTCGAAAACCGAAGGTTTTGGCACCGTTAAAACATATCAAGAAATGCCAATGCCTCTGCATCGTTTTTCAACTTCTGCTCCTCTGTCAATTCCATATCAATACCCGCCGAAGAAGGAACTGATGTAGTAACTGAAATACCACACAGCTCCTCTTTCAGAATCTCCCTGAATTTGTTAAGCAGTTCATCGTCTGCCGTCTGCTTCTCTTCATAAGCAATAGCGGATTTAATCGCATCAATGATAAACTGATTTCTTGACTTGTACTTTTCTTTATCAAGGCTGTTCAGATAATCAATGATTGCCGTGTGTTCTGTGTCGCTTAAATTGAAGCGGACGTTTATGCGGTACTCACTCATATCCTGCCACTTTTCATCATAGTTTCGGCAAGGTACTCATAACCCTTTGCCGCAGCACAAATGTCATCAACAAAACGCACACGGTCTGCATTGTACTTGTAGAAATTCTTTACAAGGCAACCGCCACCGCCGGTGATATACAACATCATTGTGTTTTCATCGTACCCGTGGTCACGAAGCCTGTGGAAGATTTCAGATACATACTTTTGTACCTCTGCCTTGATAATTTTCATATCTGCCTGAACAATGTTTGCAGTACCCTTGCAGAGTACCTCTTCAATGATATGCTCATTGATTTCTCTCTGTGTTTTTCTGAGGAAGGCTTCACGGATATCAACAGTACAGAAATGAGTGCCGAACTTTTCTGTGTACATTCTCTCTGACTGTGGTCTGCCATTAATAACATAGAGCACATTCATAGTACCGTTGCCAATATCAGCAACAAGATTAACGCCGTCCATTTTGGTTGCAAACTGTGAAACCGCCGCATAACCCTGAGGATAGATACTCGCACCTGCGATTTTGATTTTGTACTCAGTATGCTGCCAAGTGAAAGTTACTTCCTCATTCTTGGTGAGATATGCTTTGAAGCTTTCTTTCTGACCTGCAGTCCAAGTGAGAGGCAGACCTGCCGCAATGTGAACTGTGGCTTCCGTCAAGTTTTCTGCACTTAACTCCTTTGCAATAGCCACAAGGGTGAGGGCATAATAGTCCTCGTCTTTGATTTTGTCGGGAAGGAACTCCTTGTGTCCTTCACCGATAAGATAGAACTTACCACCGTAAACAAGCATATCTTTTGTAAAAAGCGGCTCTGAATCGTAAGCCGTAATGCCTGTTTTGAAACAGTGGTTAGCTGTTTTGATGTTGCCATAACCGTGGTCAACACCGATGATGATTACATTATTGAATTTTTTCATTTTGAATTACTCCTTTTAATTAAAATTTTGTTGGATAATAGATTTGGGCATAAAAAAAGCACCCTCTACAGGTGCGGTGGAAAAATGGGGCTGTCGCGAATGTTGAAGATAAACACGTCCTTTCTAAAATTATTTTTGATATGTAAAGTTGGTAGATTCCCAAAATGGGAACCTACCAGAATTACCTGATGTAGAATTTCCCAAGTTCCCAAATTGGGGACTTGGAGAAAATGAGAGTAAACAGCTCCAAGTGATACCGAGTATCACTTGGGTAAAAATCTAACGCAGTATTCATATACCGAAATTTAAGATTTTGGATATAAAAAACACCTACTACTTTTGAGGTAACAAGTGTATGTAAACTGATTGAATTTTATGGTGTGGTTATGGTATAATTATTTCCAACAAACGCAAAGGTGGTTGACGGTTATGAAGAAGTATCTGATAGACAGTGCTGAAAAAGTCAATATAAATAACAATGACTATTATTTAAGATTTCGTTCTCAGAATTCATCAAATCCCGTTGTTCTGTTTTTACACGGCGGTTGCGGTGCTGCAGACAGACCTTTTATAATGAAATGGAATTCTGAATTAGCAGGATATGCTACAATTGTTGCTTGGGACCAACGTGGTGCAGGTTTAGCATATAGCAGAAAAATGGCAAAGACCGAAGTTCTTACCAAAGATTTGTATATCAATGATTTGCATAATGTTGTTCAATATCTTAAAAAGAGATTCAACAAAGAAAAGATAATTCTTGTCGGTCACTCATTCGGCTCACAGCTTGGTGTTTGGTATATTCAAAAGTTTCCTGAAGATGTTGAATGTTATGTTGGTATCGGACAGGTTGTTGATGCGGTAAGAAATGAAGCAATATCTTTTGAATTCACTTTAAATGAAGCGAAAAAACGTAATGATAAACGAGCAATAAAAGCTTTACAGAAAATCGGTCCACCAGTTAACGGCTTTTATAAAGATGATAAAATGCTTTTGCAAAGAAACTATCTTAATAAAATGGGTGGTATCTTATACGGCAAATACGGAAACAGTGTTATAAACACCTTACCGAAAATTCCGTGTATGTTTAAAGAGTATTCTTTTTGGACTATGCTCACATATGTCAGTGCAAATGAATATTGCCTTTCACAGCCTTTGGGACAAGAAAAAGTTGATTTCTTAAACGAAGTTAAAGAGCTTTCTGTACCTGTATATCTGTTTATGGGTAAATACGACTATAACACCGTCAGCGAGCTTGCAAGAGAGTGGCTAGAAAATCTTGAAGCACCTCATAAGGAATTCTTTGAATTTGAAAAATCGGGTCATACTCCACAGTGGGAAGAAGCTGATAAGTTTAATAAGCTGTTTGTAAAACAGGTTTTAAAAGTGAAATAATTACTATGAGGAAGATGTTATAATTTAATATGACTATCACTGCTATCCTTGTGAGGGTAGTTGTTAAATATCAAAATGCATCTGGAAAACAACGAATATAGATTTATGGTGTTGTATAATTATCTTAACTAATAAAAATTTGATAAAGGAGTCAATTATGGGATTATTTGATTTTTTCAAGAAAAAGAAAGTTGAATTAACTGAAGAACAACTGAAGTGGAATAAAATGTGGGAATTGTGGGAGGAAGAGCAAGCAGAATCACCATATGCAGAACTTATGACCTACCAAAGTGAAATCAACAACGGTGGACACGACCAATATTTTACCAACGTTGAAAACACAGGCGATTTGAAAAAAGAGATGTTAGCCTTAGAAACTATTTTATCAGCAAGACTCCAAAATAATTTGCAGAAGGCATATAAAGCATATTTAGTTTTAGCAGAAAAAGAGGATGACGAAAAGTCCGAAGAAATTATAGAGCAGTGTGACAATATGTTCTATGAAAACGAAGAAGAAATAAACAACATCTTGGAAAGATATGCTACTAAAATCAAACTGTAACTTACAATTTATATAACTAAATGTTTTAAGCTGCTCTCATATTTGTGAGGGCGGTTTTTCTTTGCCGTTTTGCCTCTCTCTACTATACTTAATACGGAAAAAGTGCGATTTCTAACGGAATACCGCAACAACCATAAAATAATAAACGCAACAATGCCATAATGCCTTATATATAAGCCTATACAAGCATTTCACTATTCTAACTAACTTGTTTTGCAACAAAAAATTATCGCAATTTTTTATTATACAGGAAATTGCTCACATTTGTGAGCAATTTGCGTATAACAAGAAACACCGACAGTTGATAAATATTGATTCTTTCTTATAAAATCAATATTTATTCGTCTAAAAGTCCGTTTTTTCGTACTTATCCTGCTATATAATAGCAAATGGGCAATATCTGTGTTGACAAACGAACATTTGTTCTTGTATAATGTATGTATAGTTTAGTTTTAATTAGGTGGTGAAACAATGCTTTTCAGTGCAGATTACAGAGACGGTATAGTTACGATTGATAAGAAGCATTACGCAGGCTTTTATGCTATGAGCTTGCTAAATCAGTATTACAAAAATGACAATGCCGCCCGTATTGCAGTTTTTCGTGAATACCTGTGGCACATCAAAGAAACTCTTGCACTCGGTTATCTGAATGATAACGACTTTATTAAAGCCGGAGAAGAAATACAGATGATGTTGAAAACTCTGCCTAATATCAAACCATTCAATACCTGCGACATTGGTGCAGAAAGGGAGAGAATATCTTATCTTTTCACAAAGTCGAATGCAGATTTTATTACTGAATATTTCCGCCGAAAAGCAAAGGTGCAGAGCATTGATACAGCTCAGGCTGTGTTGGATATTTTACCGCCCGAATACAATAAATCCTTTTTCAAAACTGCAGAGGATTTACTGCAAACAGTAAACAAAACCATAATCTTTTATGAAAAGCTACCCGAAGATATGGAGAAGGTGCACAGGTGTTTGTTAAAGTTTGTTTTCCGTCTTGATGAAGCAGACCGCTTTGATGAAGCTCACTTATTGCCGATTGCTATGGATATATTCAGCAAAACAGATTGCAATGTCAGAACAGAGTATGTCGCCGTTACAAAGAAAAAGGAAATGGCAGTCGCTAAACGGCTTATCTTTGAAGATTACTACTCCTTCATAGTTACGGATTTCTTTGAAGGATTACATTACGGTCATTACCCGAAGCAATGCGACATCTGTAACAGATATTTTCTTATGACCTCTGCCCGAAAACAGAAATACTGTAACGGCTTTGCACCATATATGCTCCGGGGCAAAAGAACGACCTGCCGAAAGTATGCGGCATCAATCAAACGCAAGGAACGGGAGCAAGATAATCCCGTTGTGGCTATATACGAAAAAAGAGCCTCTGCAATCCGAACAGAGAAAAGCAGAGGCACTATAACGGCAGAGTTTGCAAAGATGGCTACATTCATAGCGAAAAACAATATGTTGCGGGCACAGGAGAATTACGAGTATTTCACTACGCAGTACACAAAGGATATGACCAGAAAAAAACTGTATTATGACACTAAAAATATGTTGAGATAAAAAGGACGGTGAGTGCGTGAAGGATTGGGAAAAAGAACTGAATATTTACAAGCTGAAACCGGCACCGCCGAAGATGCATTTGCAGGAATACATTGAGCTTTACTTAAAAGAAAAGGATGACAAATACCTATCTTGGTTTCTGCATTATTACGAACCTATACTCAATAAAAGTGTAATGGGCTTTGTTCAGGAATATGCCATGCCCGGTCACTTTGCAGATTTGAAATCTGCTTGTATATTTGCACTGCTCAAAGCCTTGCAGAATTATGATGTTACAAAACACAAATCCTTTGAAAACTACTATACAGAGTTCTATGTAAAACGTGCCGTTCACGAATATGTGCGTACTATGAGAACAGGCTACACCATACCCACAGAGGATGAGGATGCAAGGCTTCGCAAAATTATGGCACTGTACCGAGAAAACGATTACAAGAAAGACGATGAAACAATCGGAAGAATTGCCGCAGAACTTAACCTGAAACCGAAAAAGGTGGTTGAGATAATCGCCGCCGGTCTTCGCAATATGAATTACACCGAGTTTTACAAAAATCTTGCAGATGATGAAAGTGAAGTCAGAGAGGAAGAATATATTGCAGATTCATCATCTGAACCTTTGAATATGCTGCTTAATGCTATGCGAAAAGAAGCAGTGCATGAGGTTTTTAACAAGCTCTATTATGATGAGCAGTATATGGTTGCGAATAGGTTAGGCTTTTGTATGGATTGCTTTTCGGATTACTATATGGATAAATCTGTCACCGACAAAGACGGAAATCCAAGAAAAGTGAAATTCAAGAAAATGACCTACCTCGACCTTGCAAATACTTTTGAAAAATCATCACCTGATACTGCATATCAGACCATCCACCGAGCCTATGCAAAAATGCGTGAGAGGCTGAAGGATACAGAGTATTTTAAGGATGAATAAATGGAAAAATTAAAAAGTATATTATCTTTTACCTTTATATTTTAATTAGATAGGTTTGAACTATAATTATTGTGGACGTAATACAAAAGTTCAAAATATCAAGGCATATTAGCAGGATTTATCAAAAACATGTCAAGAAAATTAATTGTCTAAACAATGAAGCTCAATAAAAAAGCTGTCGAAAGATAAAAAGTTAATGTGCCTATCGTTGAATAATTGATGTTGGAAAGTAAAGAGAATATAGTTAATAATGAGTAGTGAAGATAAACTGTAACAATTTTAATGATTATACACATAAAACAATCACGATGCAAATATAAATAGTTTCACATCCAATAAAGAATAAAGGGGTATATAAATTGTTATAAAATTATGTGTGGGGGAGTTTTTGCTTCGATATTTGCTATAATTAAAATTGTGTGATGATTTATTTGAAATTAATGATAGTAAAATTTTAATAAGTATGGTTTCAGACAAACATGAAAAGTTCAACATACCATATCGATGAATATGCATAAGTTTGAATTCATGGAAAGAGGTATTCATGATCACGTTAAAAGGTAATGATATTCAGTCCTTGTGTTTATAATATGCTTATTTGAAAGAACAATCACATAAATTTATTTAATAATTATTTGTAAATTATTGAATCTTTAAGTCGAATATGGTAAACTAATACTGTATTATGAGGTAGTTATACAAAAATATCGATAATAGCTTGACTAATTGTAATTAAAACTTTATAATATTATAGTTATTTTTAGAATACAAGGTGTTTTTTATGCTAGAAACATTATATGCAGCCAACATTCATTTTCGAAAAAACAGACCTCTTGATGAAAGTAGCACTTCTTGTACAGTCTTTCGTCAAGGTAATTTGTTGGAAATAGCGGTGCCTTCGGTTAGATGCAAACATGACCTTGCCGGCGGATGCATAATGTGTAATTACGGTATAGGAAAACCATTAAGTTCTTTAGAACTTATAAAGGCTCAATTTTATAAACACCTTGAAGAAATTGGGGAAGAATTGGATACTCTAATTTTGTGCACAAATGGTAGTTTCTTTGATGAAGGTAGTCTTACTAACGAAGTGCAGACAGCGATACTAGATATAGCACAAAAGTCAGTTGCAAAAACTATTATAATAGAAACTCACATAGATACCTTGTCAAGAGATTTGTTAGAAAGGATTAGAGAAATTCTTTTTGACAAGCAAGTAATTCTTGAACTTGGTCTTGAGTCTAGTAATGTGTTTATTCAAGAATATTGCTACTTGAAAAAAATTAATCTTGGTTTTCTTTCTGATATTATTAATTATGGACATAAGCTGGGGTTGGAATTCCAATTAAACATTATTTTAGGTGCACCATTCTTATCGGAAAGTGAACGTCTGTATGACTCAAAACAGTCAATTGAGTGGGCGTTAAATCATAAAGCAATGGTCGTATTATTTCCAATGAACATCAAGCCATTCACTTTATTAAATTTCGCTTATGAAAATGGTTTGTATGAGGATTTGTCTCATTGGTTAATGCCGATATTGCTAAATCTTTTTTCAGCGGAAGAACTTGAAAACATCGACATTGCATGGTACGGTAATAGAGAAATAAAATATTCTAATGCGAAAACTATTTTTCCTTCTGATTGTAGTTTTTGTCATAAAAAATTACAATCCTTTTATGAGAATTACGCCATTTCACACAATGGTAATGAACGGAAAAAAATGGTTGAAGAAGTTTTGAAGTTAGGAATAAAAGATTGCAATTGTTTACATGATGAATTAAATAAAGTTCAGAATTGCAATGAGGTTAAAGAAATAGATGTAATTTCTCAGATGGAAATGTTAATCGAGAGGTTAAAATCTAAAAAAATCATATGATAAGGTACTAAAGATGAAACGTGAATATGTCTGGTTAGGTGTTAGAGAGTCTGATATTTGTCATACTAATAATTTGTTCACCAAATCTATAACGGTTTTAGGATCTGGGCAAAATGGAAATTTATCTATGGAGCAACACCTGAATAAAAGAATCAATCATAATGGATTATGTGAAGGATATGAATCATTCTTCCAAGAGTCTATGCACAATATTTTGTCGGAAAATCCTAACAGTATTTTTATTCATTATGACAGTGCTGACGGAGAGAATTTTTCTCGTGAATTAAAAGATAAGATTTATTATTCCAACAATCCAAAGATAGTTGACTTTTTAAATAATAAGATTACATCCAAAATATGGGCTGAAAATTATATAAAAGTTTTACCCTTTAAAGTTTTATCATCCTCAAATTGTACCAAAGATTTTTTATCTAGTAGTTTTAAAAATTGTTCTTCCGTTGTAATCCAGCAAGAACATTCTTGTGGTGGTTCCGGAACTTTTGTTGTAGATTTAGATAGTAATGTTGATATAAATTTGCCATTATGCTCTCAAGAAAACTGTATAGTAACAGAATTCAAAGAAAATAATGTTTCTGTTAATATACATGCAGTTATATATGAGAATGATATTTTGCTTTTTCCGCCATCAATTCAGATTGTTGAGCAAAAAAATAAACGACTTGAATATGCTGGAAGTGACTTCTCTGCATATAAATTTATATCACAAGATCAAAGAAATAAAGTGTCAGATGCTGCACAAACACTTTGCAAGGAACTACAAAAAATGGGTTACTTGGGTATATGTGGCATAGATTTCATTTTAGCTGATAATGATTGTTATTTTATGGAGGTTAATCCTAGATTTCAGGCATCAACAGCATTGTTAAATCAATCATTATCAGAAAGTAACTATCCATCGTTACAAGAATATCATATAGATGTTTTTGAAAATACAAGTTCTACATTGCCTCGCCCTCCTGCATTTTCGAACGGCAGTTTAATAGTTTATCAATATGAAAAAAATAAAAAAAGCGAGTTAAAATGGATGCATGATATGCTCAACCATTCTAGCGAGTTTACGGTTTGTGATGATTCTTTATCTTGGGATAAAGAAATTGAAGATGGGAGCTATCTTTTTCAATTAAGAAGTAGAGAGGCGATTAGTTCAATTACATATCAAAATTCTCTAAGGATTCAACCTAATTTGAAAATTAGTAAATTTGATCTTACAAATTCGAATGAATTTTATAATCTTTTATGTTTGAAAATTCTGCTATTATCTAGAGGTATCAACATAACTAAATTGGCATGGAGCACTATTGTTAATAGTGATGGTGCAGATTATGAGGAATTTGGTGCAATAACCATTTTTGTGGCTAAAAAATTTTGGGTTACTGTTCCGTGCTTTGAAAAATGGCATGAGCTTTCACCGCTTGTGTTAGATTATGATTCTATTAAGTGCAGTTTTATCGTTTCATATTATTCAAACCCTTTGTTTGAAGTTGAAATAATGCCGGAAGACACAAAAGCAAACCAGCTTACAAAATCGGGTTACAAAGTTAAAGATATTGTTTATCTCAACCCTGATCGATTAAGGGTATATCATCGTAATGGTTGTGCTTTACAAGATGCCGGAAAAGGTTGTATGTTTTGTGATCTCTTTGGTGTTAAAGAGAATTTTACCTTTCAGGATGTATGTGAAGCACTTGATTATTATAAAAATGACAGTAGAGTTTGTCACTATTTAATTGGTGGAGGTTCTGAATCTTCAAGTGCTCAATGCACGAACATCTTAAACATTGCAGAACATCTACAAAAAAGCACTAATAAATCGATCTATCTAATGTCGCAACCTATAAATGATATCAATCTTTTGAAAGAATTATACTCAAAAGGAATTTCCGAAGTGGCATTTAATATAGAGATGTTTGATGCTGAATTAGCTAAGCGAATAATGCCTGGTAAGGCGTTAAACAACAGCTTGAATAAGTATTATGATTCGTTAAAAAAAGCAGTTTCCATTTGGGGAAATACAGGGAATGTTCGCAGTGTAATTCTTATTGGATTTGATGACCTAAAGCAATTTTCTAAAGGGATACGTCAATTATGTGAGCTAGGCGTTTCTCCCATATTATCACTTTTCAGACCATGTTATGGGACTGAACTTGAAAAATACATTTCTTTCAATGAAGAGGATACGTTGTTGTATTACAAAACTGCGACAGAAATTTGTAAAGAATACGGAATAAAATTAGGTCCAACTTGCAAAGCTTGTCAGAATAATACAGTCACATTAGAAATTTAAGAAAGGACGATAACTGGTATGCAAAATATTCCAACACCATGCCATATTATCAGCTTGGATTTTCTAAAACAAAATATCGAACGAATTAAGGAATTCAAGCAGTTGTCAGACTGTAAAATTCTTTTAGCTATCAAAGGATTTTCTGCACCGTATTTGTTTGAACCAATGAAAGAAGTTCTTGATGGTATAAGTGCGAGTGGGTTATATGAAGCTCAGTTGGGCAGACAATGTTTTCGTGAGCGGTACATTCAAACTTATTCGCCAGCTTTCAGAACAGACCAAATCAAGGATGTTGTTGCAAATAGTAATTCTATAGTATTTAATTCATACAATCAGTTAAAAGCATATGGAAGAATTGCAAAAGAAAATGGTTGTGATATCGGAATAAGAATAAATCCATTGGTATCTGAGATAGAAAAAGATGATGTTAATCCATGCAGAGAACATTCACATCTTGGAATACCTATACACCAGTTGACCGAAGATGTGTGGGATAATATTGATGGTATACATATTCATTGTATGTGCGAACAATATGTTGATGCATTTGAAAATCTTATTAATTTGGTAATACAAAAGTTTGGAAGGCATCTATCAAAACTAAAATGGGTTAACCTCGGTGGTGGTCAGCTAATAGGAAAAAAAAATTATGATATTGAGCGTGCAGCTTCACTCATTAGAGAATTCAAAAATATGTTTGATATTGATGTTATAATCGAACCTTGCGAGGGTATTTTGTCAGATTGCGGTTTCTTTGCCACCAAAGTGCTAGATATAATAAATAATGGTATTGATATTGCAGTGCTAGATGCATCTCCAATTTGTCATATGCCTGATGCGGTATTTAGAGGTTGGAGACGAGATGTTATTGATGAATCAGAAGTTGGATATACATATAGATTGAGCGGTCAAACCTGTTTCGCTAATGACTCTTTTGGTAATTACACATTTAACCATCCTCTAGATATTGGAGATATAATATATTTTAAAGACACCGCTTCATATACGTGGGTTAAAAATAACGCTTTTAATGGTATACCATTTCCAACGATATGTACTTATAGTATCGAACAGGGTTTGAGAATTGTTAAAAGCTACGATTATGATGTCTTTTATCGTATCTTATGATTTCAAGCAGCTGATTGTTTTCCAATTAGCTGCTTGAAATATATTATTTCAATGCAAAGTTTTTAATCGAATATGAAATTTTGTATTTAACAAATATTAATAAACAAGGATGTGCGGTTATGAAGGAAAAGTTAAACGAGATAAAGCAACTAATAAATCGCGAAAAGTTTTTGTTTTTTACTTCCTTTTTGCTTATTGCTTCAATCATTACTTCTTTTGTATTTCTTGTCTGTTCATATAAACCATTAGATGAAAACTCAGAAGTCGATAATGTGCCTGTTGTTTCATATGAAGATACTAGTTCTCCAATTCCAACAACCACTGTAAACGAAACGAATCAAACAACAAAAGTGCCCCCAGCAAAAGGTCACGAGTCTGTTCAATCTAAAGATGAACAAAACTCAAAGCCAACAAATGAGAATGCATTATCTTCAACACTGCTTGAAGAGTCTACAATAAATGAAACAACTAGTACAACTGAGCCTACGACACAGAATGATTTATATGATAAAGATGATTCAGAAAAAAGACAGCAGAAAGATAATGCAGAATTATTGAATAACATTTTTGGTAAGTTACAAAATTACTTTGATATAATAGTTGACCTAACAACAGCAATAATTGTATCTTTCTTTGGCGTTATTGTGACAGTTTTTGTTTTTTTAAAATCAGCTTTAGATAGAATAATTGATGAGAATCAGTACATTTCTGATATTGCAAATATATATAAAGAAAGTACAGCTATGATTTTATTCTATGTGTGCATAGTTGAGAGCTTGGCATTGATTCTTACTCTAATTTGGCATGCCTATCTTTCTTTTGCGTGTAGTTGTAATCAAAAGTTTGTTTCATTTGGTTTAATGACATTAATTCTTTCATTGCTATTTTCTTTGATAATTTCCGGTTGGTTTTGCAAACGATGTATTGGTATAGAAGCATATTTGCGTCGAATAATATTATTAGAATGTGGGAAATTAAAGAATAAACTTGAAAAACTTATGAACGGAATTAGCGACGAAAATAATATGTTAAATGTTATTGGCGATTGGTACGAATGGGAAGATAAGTATGAAGAAAATAAAGGGTATATTCAAGATGGTCGTATTTTATGCCAAAATATGACTGTAGATCAATATATTAATTTGTTTTTTAGAGCCGAGATGCTTCTTTTGTCGGGAGAACAAGGCTATGATAAGCGTGAAGAACACAATAGTGATGTAATTGCAATTTTACAAGAACGAATCAACATCCTTAAACCAAATTCAAAGGTCGAAAAAGAAGATCTTAAGAATCGTTATTATTTAAGCCGCGAAAAAACTAATATTAATAACTCGATTGAAACTTTTGAAAAAAATATCAAGTATAATAACAGCTCCAATTCAAGTTATTTTATAGAAACTCAAAAACTTTATGATTATCTCAGAAAATACAGGAATTATTTAATTTCATGGCGTTATACAGAGAAAAAAATAGAATCAAAAAATAAGCAAAATAAATTAGATAACATACCAGAAAGTGTTATATTTAGAAACAGCTTTTCACGAGCACTCTATTATTTTGTGCTTCGTTTATTAGGAACTTTTGTGTGTGCAACACACATTTCTGATTTTTCATTTAATGGTTTTAGTTTGAATTTCGCCAATTTTTATAACTCAACCTTAGAGAGACTGACACTATATAGTTCGGAATTTTATAGAACTGTTTTTGCTAGAGCTCAAATTTCACAAAGTGAGATGGACATTTCTCTTTTTTATGATGTTGATTTTTATGGTACGACTTTTGTAGATTCATCTCTTAGTAATTCAAAGTTTAATTTTGTAAAGTATGATGGTACACATATGTTAAACACGGATTTAAGTTCATCAGATTTTTATGATTGTATTTTTACAAACAGCGACTTTGAAAATTGTTTATTTAATAACACGGATTTTGAAAGATGTATTATTGAATTTTCTAAATTTCCAAAATCAAAATTTAAAGATATATCTTGTGACTGCTTTATTGCTAAAGGGTGTGATTTTCAATATTCGATTCTTCAAAACTGGAAAGGTAAAACAGAAAAAAACGATAATTTAATAAAAATAAATGACTGTAATTTTTCTTATAGTACTTGGCAAAAAATGGCAATAATTGACGGTGATTTATCTGGTTCTGTTTTTACAAATTCTGAGTTTATTGATGTTTATTTTAATGGAACAAAAATGAAATCGGTATTGTTCTTTGGAAGCAATCTAACTTCAACAAAAATCACAAACTGTAATTTGAAGTATGGTTCAATGGAAAAAGCGATTTTAGTTGCAGCACGTTTTTATAAAGTAAAAATGAATATGGGAAATTTAGGAGAAGCACTGGCAGTAAATGCTCAGTTTAGAAAGTGTTCTTTTGCTGATTCAAACTGTGCCGAAGCTGATTTTAGTAGAGCATATTTTTATTCTTGTAATTTTCAAGGTGCAAGACTTTATGATTGCTCAATGATGAAAACTAAACTTAGAAAATGCAATTGTAAACATTTGTTAGCAGACCACTTGCAATTTACATTTGCTAAATGTTATAAAACAGATTTTTCTGAAAGTTCACTTGCAGAATCTAATCTTACAAAAACAATTTTTGAAAAATGCAATTTTGATTATAGCGACATAAAAGCTTCTAATGCTTCGGGAACGCAGTTCAACAACTGTTCATTGAATTATGTGGATTTTTCTAATACACGTTTTGTTGAATCGAAGTTTTTATCAAAAGATGTTAAACTCATTTTTAAAAATAGCAACTTTAAAAATTGCACTTTTGAAGATGTTAGCTTTGAAAACGTGTTTTTTGAGAATTGCCTTTTTGAAAATAGTACGTTTGTTAATTGCGAGTATTTAAACAAAAATTTTAAATATAAAAAACTTAACAAAAAATCTTTTAAGCACATATCCAACTATGATGCTACAAGTATCGTATGGGCGAATTAAATGTTATATATTACACTTTGAAGTTTTTATAATATACTTGCTTTAAAGACATCGTTAATCTTGTATTTAAATAAATTGCCGATGTGACAACAAGTAAAACACTAAAAACTTAGGGAACAAATCAATTTGAGAAAGTATGATTTGTTCCCAATTTTTATATTATTAAAAAATATAAATCTGTCGTTGAGTTCCTTTTAGGTGTGAATTAAGTCACTAATTACTATTTCTCTTGCTCGTGCCTGAATGTTGCTCATTTTCTGCACCCATTCCATCTGATTATTTTCTTTCAGTTGTTCGGTTACGCCTTCTGATTCTTTCATCAGTTCTACAAGTGTATCAAACATCTGCTGTGCTTGATTTTCCACCTCGGCACAGTGTTGATAAAGTTCTCCTTGAGTAAGTAGTGTTGTAAATAATACCTTTTTGTTTTTCAGTAGATAATCCTTGTGCAACATTCCCCATTTTCCGAGCCTTATTTTTGCTTCTTCGGGTGGCAAGCTGAGGTTAGGAATTTTGAAATCTCCAACTTGGCGGTAACCGATAGATTTTTTGTTTGACATTGTAATAACCTCCTTATTCGTCACTTTATCAATGATTTTGAGTAACAATTTATCAACATCCTCTGTAGACAAATCCTCCGCTAAAAGCATATTGCGAAACTAATTCATAATGTTGATAAGTAAATTGCATTCAAAATCCGTAAACTTGATTTTTGTCTTTCTGCTCATAAAAAATGACCTCCTGTTATTTGGTAATTTCATTTTACCTTATAACGGGAGGTTAGTCGAATGTGTGGATTGAAAAACAGAAACACAACGGGGTGCGTTTCTGTGTGTATCGGGAGAGCGCTTGAATGGCATTCAAGAGGTCAAGAGTTCGATCCTCTCCGTCTCCACCACAGTACATCGAACAATTATTTTTTTGCCCGCTTTTAAGTGGGTGTTTTTTTGTTTTTATAGGATTTTAGATAAATCAAATTCTCCTAAGTGGTTTTCTATTATATGTTGCATACAAGCATCTGGATTAATTTCTGTATCCTCTGGAATTATTGTGTTTAAGTGCATAGTCGAACCTGCCAATCTCCAATATCGGCGTTTTTTTAGCCCAAAATCTACGATTAATTTTTATCCAAATATCCAATAGAGAAGTAATCAATATCATTTTGAAAATCAGCTCTATATTTTTTGTTAGAGTGACCATCGACTTCAAATACAGAAAAACTATTACTTATTGGCAAGGATATTTTTCGAGGTACAATCCTGATTTTATATTTTATAGAACGAGCATTTTTCAAACAAACAGGTTTGTTTTCGTTTAACAATATAGTACCTTCAATAATTAAATTGTTATCCTTGTTTGAGAAAAAATCTAGAGATTCGGGATGTTTTTCAATTAATTCTTGAGGTTCAAATGACCACAAAAAGTCGGTATTTATTTCCTTAAAAAGTGCTACCTGTTCCATTATATTTATTTGTTTAATATACTCTTTTAATGAAACAAAACCATGATTATCCAAAAACAATGAATATTCTAATAATTCGAACCTAAAGAAGAAAAAATCCACAAAAGTTGATTGCTGTAGTTCTATGATTGTTTCTGCACGGGGCATTTCAGCTTGCTCTATCAGTATCCCATGATAGTTGGCTTTTGAAATAGCACCTTCGCTAAATGATGTTGTGGTTGTAGCTATGGTATAGTCTAAATCTAGGTCTTCCTTTTTTTGAACGAGTTGTTCTATCCATGTAATATCTTGAACTTTAGAACGATCTCTACACTCGATACTTATTCGTCGAGGATTACCTTCAGGATCTGTGTATTCAATTAAAACATCCACCTCTCTGCCTTTACCGGTCGTCTTATCAATAGGAAAAGCAGGACTGGTGATTTTATAGATATCTTTATCCAACATATCATATAAATGCTTATAAGCCAATTCAAATTTTCTTCCTTTTCGAGCCATAATAATCACCTCTTAATGAACATTATAGCATTATTTCTTTCTATATACAACAATAGTTATGGGATGTTGTACTAAAGTGCAACATCCCATAATATATTTACGCTGCCTTATCAATACCCACCATAAACTGTTGAAAATCAATGTTAAACTCAACTTTCAGCTTATACCCTCTGCTAACCTCAACCCTTTTTATCAAGCAGTTCACAATCATTTTCTTCTTTTCAAAGCTTGCATCATCATAAAGCTCAGCCCAAGAAATGAGTTCATCAAAGCTATCGGATAAGTTTTTAAGAACACTCTCACTGTCTGTAACCTCTTTTTCTGCAACGGTAATCAAAGATAAAAGTCTGCTACACTCTTTCTCCGATTCTGTAATCAGCTCCGAAAGAGTATCAGCCGAAAATGAGCTTTCACCCTTGATTGCTTTTATAACCTCGGATTTCAGTATAGTGAGGTTTTCAAACTCTTTTGAGTAATCTGCTTTTAACATATTGAGCCTTGCTTTTCTTGCTTCGAGCTCATCAGCATAACGGAGCTTGATTACATCGCTTTTTGATACACCTTTCATTTTCTTGAAAATATCACGGACTATTTCATCAATCAAATCATCAAGAATGTGCAGAGTGTAACCCGACTGACCGTCACACTCCGTTTGCTTTCTGCTTTTACCGTAGCAGGCGTATCTGATACGTTTGGTAGTATCAACAGAACCGTCTTTTCTTTTACGGTATCTTCCGCTTGTTGTGAGATTCAGCCTTGAACCGCAATGCCCACAGTAAACCTTTCCGGAGATAAGAGATTTGCCTTTTGTATTAAGGGGAACTGTGGGATTTTCTTTCTTCCTGTCTGAACGCTCTTTCATAATCATTTTTGCTCTGTCAAACTGTTCAGACGGAATTATCTGCAGTTCGGGTATAACCTCGGAATGTGAATCACCACTACGAAGAACACCTGTGTATGTCAGATTACAAAGAATACCTCGGATTGTAGCTTCGTGCCACATTTTACCCGTTCTTGCTCGATAACCGTTATTGTTCAGCCACGTTGTGATTCTGTGTGCACCGTAACCTTCGGTAGTGTACTTGTCAAAGATAATCTTAACAACAATCGCTTCATCGGGATTAACCTTCAAATCATAAAGCTCGTGTTTTTTTTTGTTGAATCTGCCGCTTTTTACAAGGTCGTACCCAAAGGCGGCAATACCACCCTTGAAATGACCTGACTCAACTAACTGACCAAGACTTGTTTTTGTTCGTACTGATGTTTTCTCACTTTCACCGTCAGCCTGCCAAAAGCGGATATAGTTCAGGAGCTTATCAATGTGATTATCAAATCTCTGTTCGCCCTCTTGCGTACTCCAGATCTCGATACCGTTTTTAACAAACCACTCAACAACAAAAGGTGTTTCGTCTGCGATTCTGCCGATACGGTCAAACATAAACACAAGCAGAATATCAAATTTTTTCTTTCTTGCAAGGTCCTTTATGATTTGAATTTTGTCACGGTTTTCAGCTCGTACCTTATGACCTGAAACACCGTCCTCCTGCTCCTCATAAACAATCTTCCAACCCATTTCACTTGCAAATTTATGACAAGCCTTTCTCTGCATCGGGATGTCTGCTTCATTATTACTGTCATAATCAACCTGTTTACCCGTTGAAACTCGGTACAGACAGCACACTCGTTTTGACATTAAACCGCCTCCTTGATATTTTTCTTTAGTTTAATATCAGGGGTGTCACTTTGTCGAATGTGCGAATCACCGAGTAATATTTCACGAAGACGAGAGAGAATATCAGTATTGGGCTTTTCTGTAAAGGTTGCAGTAACCTCATGACCTTTAACCTTGAAGGAATATTCACCTCTGATGTCATCATCAAGATAACGGATATATGCTTTAAGAATTCCAATATACTTCAATACGCATCACCTCGCATCTCTGTCACGGTTTCGCTGTAAAACCCTGTAATAATACTCACACGCTTTGATAACAAAGTTCTCAAAATCCTTATCTCTGATTTTCGGTGCAACGCTTTTCAAACGCTCCATCGGCACCTTGAAGAATTCCTGCTGATTAGGCTTGTCCTGGGACATAATTTCCGTAATAACACTTTCGTTAAGATTACCCGCCGAAGAAAGATTTTTAAGCTCAACCGCCTGCGAATATGAAGGTGTAACCTCCATTTCGTCATAAAATTTGTAAATCATATATTGTTCTTCAGATGATAAATACGACAATGCAACAGCAGGTGTAAATGCAATTCTTTCGCTATCCACAAGCTTCAAGATTTCGGGAATAAGAAAGGTCAGACGAATATACCGCCTGACCTGAGTTTTACTGTCATCTGATTCACTTGCAATAATTTCTGCCGATTCACACTTCCGACCAGCTTGGTTGGAGGTTAAATCAGAACGGAAGCCTTGTCTTTTCATTGCTGCAAGCTTCATTTTATAACCAAAAGCCTTTTCGCTCGGCAAAACCTTGTCACGCTGAAGGTTGGAATCAACGTGCATAACAATAGCTTCTTCCCTTGTGAGCTCTTTGATGATTGCAGGGATAATATCAATATTAAGCCTTTTACACGCTTCAACTCTGCGATATCCGCTTACAATTTCATACCTGCCGTCTCTTTCACACACAACAATCGGAGTAAACACACCGCTTTCAGAAATACTGTCAAAAAGCTGTGTAAAGCCTTCGTCCTCTCTGAATTCAAAGGGACTGTCCTCAAAGGGAATTAAATCCTTAATTTTTACTTCTTTTACATTAATCATAATAAAATATTCCTCCTGATTTATCTTTCATAATTTCTTTCCTGAATTTTGTTTGTATTTGTTTTGGTTCGGAAATCATCACGGGCGTAACGTTCATACATTCTTGAATGCTCGTTGATACTATCCATTCTGTTTACTACATCCTCAGCTCTGTATTTAACTCTGTTTAAAATTTTCAGATTCTTTCTTGCAACTCTCATAGCGGCGGTAAGAGTTGCAATGTCTTCACGGATTTCATTCTGCAGGTTTTCATCACCTGAACGTACGGCACACTTCAGTTTGTTTCTGAATACATTTCTTGCTTCATCCATTTCCTTTAATTCTTTTTCGGTGTTTGTAATCAGTGCTTCAAGGTCCTCATAACTTTCAACATTGTTATCAAGTAACAAGTTCTGTTCTTCGCAAAGCTGGTCAAATTTCAAAAGCTCCTGTTCAAGATAAATTTCAACCTCGTTACAGTGTGGATGCTCCGTAAACATTAACAGCCCTTTACACAAACAAGTGTAAGAGCCGCTGATTCCGCTTTTGTAATTGTAAGGGTTGCCGTCAAAGAATAATGTTTTGAAGGTGATTGAATCGTGAGTTACTCTTCTCGTGTAATGTCTTTTAGTCAGTATTACTTCTTCAATATCATTAATTGTATAACCGTCACCAAGGTCGCAAAGCCATACGGGACGATTAAATCTTTTGTGATAAACTGTCGGTTCGGGACGGTTAAAATCAAAAGTATATCCCTTTTTTTCCATTTGCCAAATGAAAGTTTTGATGTTGGAACTGCGTGATAAACAATCATCAATGTGGAATTTCAATAAATCGTGTTCGTGATTTTCTCCATATTTTTCTTTGAGATAGGTAATTCTTCTCGGAGACTTCTGCGGTTTTTCAACAATAGATAAACCGTATTTGATGCAAAGCTCGTCAGATGTTTTTCTCATAAGTGCATAACTTTGTTTGCAGGCATTGAACTTTTTTCCGTCAACCATTGAAACACTATTCACAACAAAATGATTATGAATGTGACCTCTATCAAGATGAGTTGCAACAACAACCTCGTGTCGATCTCCCCAAAGTTTTTGTGCAAGCTCTTTTCCGATTTCGTGAGCAAGTTCGGGGGTAACTTCACCCGGTTTAAAGCTCTGATAACCGTGAAATGCTATTATACCGTCTTGCTTATGAAACAACTTTTTAGTTTCTGTCATCTGGTCACGGGCAAACTCAGGGTTGCAATTTATTCCGCTTACAAAATATTGCATTTCTGTTTTTTCACTTTCAACAGCATAATCAATTACATCTTTGAGTGATTGCAATTCAGAATTACTGTAATAATCATTAAGTGTTTTATCGGGATTCATTGCATAATCAACAACACTTTTAAGCGTTCCTTTAACCGACCATATTTTTGTTACTGCCAATATTCAGCCTCCTTACTTAAATGAAACTCAGCCGATATTTTCTTTTCGAGTTCACGAAGAGAAAGAATGGCGGCACGCAATTCCTTTTCATTTATCCAACCTTTTGCGTTTGCAGCTCTTGCAAGCTGATTTAAATTGTTACCGACTGCCCGCATTTCTCTGATTAAAACTGTGTAATCAACAGGCGGAGCTTCTTTAATGTTCTTGTAATAAAGCAGAAACCGAATCATTTTCGATTTAGAAATTTTCATAATACTGCAAAGATAATTAAGTCTTTCGTAATCTTCTTCGGTAAAATATGCTTTTACAAGTCTTGTCTTTTTGTTTTCTTTCATAAAACTTTCACCTCTTTTCTGTTTTGGGTTTCGGGGAAACTTCCCCCGAAACGGATTTTGTGGTACCAAAATCCAATGCTCGTTAAAGTAATACCGCTGTTTTAAATGAAAAAAGCACCCGATTATTCGGGTGCAAAAGAGTTGACATTACAGGGGTGGCTGTAGTATCTCTTATACAGAACAAGTGCATTTGAGGTGAAACAATGGCACATATTACTTATGAAATACCTATGCTTTCTGCAAGAGGAATTATCTCTTATGCCGAAAAGCAAAATGATGAAACATATATTTTTAATCTTAATTCAGGTGCAACTGCAAAGTGTTTGATGAATAAAGAAAATACTTTACAAGAAGACTGTGCTATGTTTTATCAGTTAATGAGTGTTTTAACTTCGGATAAATTCACTCAGCCGAAGGACGATACAAAAATTTCTGACCTTTCCGATGTGATAGTTTACATGGACTTCAGTGGGATTTTTGACAGAGATGCAAAGAGTGAACGCATCCGTTTAAGACAGTTAAAAGCAAAATCAATGTTTCGTCCCGAGGGAATAAATATTGATTTAGGAACAGGTGTTAAAAACTTTGTTGCCTTTGAACGCTCTGCAAGTATGAGCAGAAATGCTCGCTTATCTTTCATAAGAAGTGATGTTTATGAAAAAGTTAAAGAGAGAATACAGCTTGATATGAACATCGGTTTATGTCAGTTAAGTAAGCTTTATGCTTACAACGGACTTATGTTTTCGGGCGGTACGAGAATTGAAAGTAAAAAACTTTTTGATAAAGACAGTATTGTTATCATTAAAACTTGGGAGCGATTTATTAAAACTCACGCAGTAACTGTTACATCAAAGGATAAAAACACGGCAGTAAAAAAATACAACCGAGCCGAAAAGGATATTGAATTTTCTTATGATTCATTTGATGGCGAAGGTTTCCTCTCTCCTGCATTCGCAAAAGAAATTGATAAACAGTTCTGCGGTAAACACATTCATTCTTCTTTTCAGATTCGTTTACCTTACATAAAAGGAATGGTACACGAGGTTGATTTCAAATCCTTTCTTAAAAGTGTCGGTATATATTCCGTTAAAGATATGTGGGGTGTTGAGCATCCTGTTGATAAAATAAATCTCATTCTTACCGATACAATGTTCAAGGGTAAAGGTTGGTTAAGTGAAAACAATTTAACTTTTAACGATTATCTTGACCGCTGTAAAAAGTACAAACACTCGTTATACATTTCAAATGTAGGTAAAGGCGAAAAGGAAAATTTAACTGAACTTAACTTTCAGTTTTTAAATACCGTTGCAATACCTGAAGAAAAATTCAGACCTAAAGATTTACCTTTGGGTTGGGAAGAAAGTCCGTCACGTGATAAAAGAGAATGGCTTACCAAAGCAACGGAGCAGGCATATTACGATTACTGCAATAACCGAAAATACAGAATAGATTACTATACGAAAAATTTAGATGACAGTGATGAGAATTTAAAAATTAAGGCAAGGCTTATTAACAAAAACTCTTTACTTATTGATGAGCCGTTTTTCTCTAAAGACATAGATGATATTGCAGAAAACATTTTAAGGAAGTATGCAATCGGTCAGCTTTTTGTAGAGGGTGATAACAGATATTTATCTGCTGACTTAATGTCACTTTTGGCTTTTCTTGCTGATGGCAGCAGAAAATTTGCTGACGTTATTAACGAAGAATTGTCCGGTAATACTGTTTATGCTCCCGGTAACAGCTACGGCACAGATTACAAATATTCACTTCTTCGCAATCCGCACATCTCAAAAAACGAAAGTGTTCAGGTGCGGCCTTTAAAGAGTGTGGGATATTACAGAAACAAATATTTCAGCCATTTAACCGATGTCATTATGGTATCGGATAATTCCGACATACCTATGAGACTTGGCGGTGCAGATTTTGACGGCGATATGGTAAAAACAATTGCTGACAGTATTATCATTTCTTATCTTTACACAAAGGAAACCGAACCCGAGTATTACGGCAAGAGTGATAACCCATTACCGCTGTTATTTATACCTACAGAAGAACCTATAGTGTCAGACGCAACGGATTGGGAAGCAAGATTTGAAACTGTTAAGGATACATTTTCCTCTCGTGTGGGACAAATCTCGAATGCTGCACTTAACAGAAGTATTTTAGCTTATGACGAAAATGCAAAGGGCAAAAAGGCACAGTACAGAAAAGAAACGGAAACTCTTGCTATACTTACAGGTTTGGAAATTGACTCTGCGAAAAGCGGTGTAAAGCCTGACCTTTCTGAATATCTTGTGACAAACAGAGCACCGAAAAGTCTGTTTCTTAAATACAAATCTCTTGTTGAAAAACAGAATGAACGCAGGGCTTGGTATGAAAAGACTTATGATGAGCAATTCAGAGAATTCTTCAAAAACACCGATTGGTCGGATGTCAGCTCAAACCTTGAAAGACTGCCGTATTATGCTTATGAGCTGAAAAGAAATACACCTAAAGCAAAGGAATCGCCTGCACCTGACAGTAAAATTTTTACCTTTGCTCAGAATCCTGATTGGAAAACACAGCTTGATAGAAAGAGACTGAACAAGGTTTCAGCACTGTTAAATGATTACGAGCATTGCTTGAAAAGAATCCGTAACAACAGAAACAGGTCTGATATACCGGAAAGAAAATCAGATGTTGAGCGTATTCTCTTTATGCGTGGTCAGGAAAATGATTATGATACAGATGAGCTTTATGCACTCTTTACCGATTTTACACCCGAAGAAATTGAAGAAATCTATATTCAAATGCAGGAGCGTAAATGGCAGTTTATGCTCCCCGAAGAAAGAGAACAGTTTTTACGGTCATATCTTGTGGGTGAACGCTTTGAAAGCTACATTGAGTTATTCTGTGATTTCAGACACAACGGAGACAGAGTGTTTTCTGATATTATCTGTGACAGATATGCTGAAAACAAGCTTAATAATCTCACATCCCTTCATTTTGAAAATGACAGTGATGAAATGACGGCTATGGTACTTGCATACAGAAATAAATCAAAGACCTACGATTACAAGGAAGCTGTAACAGAGGAATGCAGAAAGCTGCTTTCAAAAATCGTCAGGCTGAATGATGCAGTATCCTATGTTGTTGCTGCAGGCTACAGAAAATATATCTTTGATATTTTACTGACCGAAACAGAGAAATATATTATCGACAGGAGTTAGGCTTATGTTAAACGAAATAGCCGAATTTAAGGCTTATACGAAAGCACCGATATACAAGCGTGATAACAGAAATGATAACTCATTTCTCGGCAGATTCACCCGTGAGGGAATACAAGGCTTTGAGGGGTTTCCAAGGGTGCTGACCATAATTACAAGAGGATATATGTTCAAAAACGGTAGTGCTGACATTGAATATGCAAGACGGGCAATCTCTGCTTGGTGCAGTATTCCCGACAAGGATATTACAAAAGAAAAAGAAGATTGGCGGTTCAGGACAGACTTCAGAGAATATCACAGCGAATTTCCCGAACTTGTATCAGAAAACGGTGAAGGTTGGTTTTACAAGCACTTTCATAATGCTATGAGATTTGTTATATCTAATCCCGAGAAATTCACGGCAAAAGAAATTGAAAAGTATATTCTTATGGATAAAAACTTTGATACCGCTTGGCGTGATAAGGTTACTCGTATGCATTTCAGCACATATTACCTGAAGACCAAAGGTGCCTGGATTCTGAGATTTGATGATATTCTTTCATCTGCATTAGAGCTTGGTGAACTTAAAAACAAGGATTTTGAACTGCCCGAAGAAACAAAAGTAAATATAGCAGATTTTACAACTACACCAAGTACAGCAAATGCTCTTGAAACTCTCATAAAGTATTACTATGCCAACCGACAAGAGGACACAGATTGGGTTGTGCTTCCCGTTGCAAACTTTGATGCATATTTCGGCTCAACATCATTTTCAAAGAAACGATTAACCGAACTTGTTAAATCCGGTGCCATTGTGCGTGAAAACAGCTACAATGTCAGCAGGTATAGATTGAATGAGGTTTTTGATACAGACTTGAATGGATATTGATGTATGTAGGTTGATTTGTTTTGATTTGCTGTGTTATAATTAATATATTATGATTTTTGATGAGGTAAATATTTATGGATGGAAAAACAACAATTAAATACTTACAGACTTATATTAAAGAAAAGGACTTTCATCCTGAACTATTGAAAGATTATTTCTTGAAACTATCCGAAGAGGTCGGGGAATTATCCCGTGCTATTCGAAAAGGATTAAAAGCTGATAACAGCACCGATATTTCAGGTACGGTTGATGAAGAATTGTTTGATGTCATTTATTATGCTTTGGCTATTGCAAATATATATGATATTGATATAGAGCAGGTAGCAAAAATAAAATCACAAATGACTGAAAGTAAATATCCCTCAACCGTAAAATTTGAAGAAAACAGATAAAATAACATACGAGGATAAATTATGTTTGGGAAAATAAAAACCACACTCAGAAAAATGTCTGAGGAAGATATTAAAAATATTGTGCCGCTTTATATTGAATACTATAACAATAATGAAGAGGCTGAATGGACAACCGAAACTACATACAAACGTATTCATCAGGTCTGGAGCCGTGAGGATTCGTATTGTTTAGTTTGGGAAAACAAGAATAATATTATTGCATTTGCGATTGGTTATTTCGAGCAATATGATGATTGTTTTGCGTATGACTTGGTTGAAATTGTTGTTGCTACACAGTTGCAAAACAAAGGTTATGGAACAGTATTCATGAAACAGTTAGAAGATTGTGTAAAAAAAAAAGGTGCAATGCTCATTCAGCTACAGTCAGTAAACGATGATTTGCATAATCACTTTTACGGAAAGCTTGGTTATAAAGATGCATCTAATTTAGTTCTCAAGACAAAAATACTATGATTACCTGCTCTCCTCGTGAGGGCAGTTTTCGTTTCTTTGAAAAATATTTATTCTTTCAAAAGGGGTCTTTTTAGCACTTTTTTACCTTAGTACTATGGGCGGAATACACCAATTGTCAAATAGAATTTGTATTAATGATATATTGTATGTTTCAAAGTTTTCTATTGAAAAATGTATATTTTCTTTGCTTCACGCTATAATATTATTGACAATATCACGATACCGTGATATAATGCAAGTGAAAGGAGAGATTATCCGATGCCTGTATTATCAAGATTTTACGGAATTGTTATTCGTATGTATTTTCAGCAGTCTGAACATAATCCGCCGCATTTCCACGCAATTTACGGTGACCATATGGCTGCAATTTGTATAAATGACGGTACTGTTTTAGAAGGAGAACTTCCCAAGAAAGCACTTGAAATGGTTCTCGAATGGAGTGCTATGCACAAGGATGAGCTTTTGAAGATTTGGGAAACACAGGAGTTTATCACTCTTTCTCCTCTCGAGTAAGGAGGTTTTTGTATGTTTCATAAGGTTAAGAATGTAAATGCTCTGCCTGATTACAAGCTCAGTGTGCAATTTGCCGAGGGCGTAACAAAGATTTATGATGTTGCACCTCTTTTTGAAAAGTACAGTTTCTTTTTACCCCTTAAGGATTCACCTGAACTTTTTTGTTCTGTAATTGTTGACCAAGGCGGTTATGGTATCATTTGGAACGATGATATTGACATCTCTTGTGACGAGCTTTGGGCAAACGGCGAAGAAATTGATACACCCTTTGACGGACTTATGGCTTTCAGCGATGCCACCTTCCTTTGGAATCTGAACGAAAGCACACTCCGTAAGGCTATTGCATACGGTAAGCTTGTGAATGGTGTTGATGTCTGTAAGTTCGGCAAACAATGGATAGTTTCAATGGAAGCTATGAAGCGCGAGTACGGAGATCCGGTAAGAGTATAAAATTAATAACAAAAAAGAAAGGCCCCGTTGGGAAAGCAGAAAATCTGCAATCCTAACGGGGCAAATTAGTTTATTTTATTAGTTCTTTCGATAATTCTTCAACATTATCATAAAGCCAATTCAGAAAGTTATTTATGAGCTTGGCAATTGCTTTATAACTGTCAGGAATATCTACAAGTTCATCAGGACGATAATTACACATACAGTGCCAATAATACAACACATACGGCATTGCTTTTATGTCATACTTGGTTAATGGAAACTTTTCCGTGAATTGCCTGATATATTTCTTTAGTCCGTCTGCATCGATTTTACCTGTAACACAAGCTGGACTTGAAAATACATAAGAAGTTATAACATCCAAGCAAATTGGCAAACGACAAGCTGAACTCCAATCAACAACGGTAAAATCATTGTTATGTATGATAGCCTGACCTATGTGGTAATCACCGTGCGAATTGGTATAAGTCAGTTTTTTAGTATCAATGTGAAATTTAGATATTCTTTTGAGGTGTCGGATTTGTTCTTCCCAAACAGGTATAGTATCCGTATTTTTTATCATTTTCGCTTTGATGAGTTCTTTGTTGTATTGCCACAATTTCCTGCGAACTGTTTTGGTTGAAAAGAACTCTTTACCAAAGCGTAACGATAATCCCTCATAACCTTTCAACAATAATGCGGTTTGTCCGAGAAAATCTGCCGATTTGCTGATGAACCAATCAGGTGCAGTATTCACCGATAGTGATTCTCCTTCAATAAACTGTTGAACGGTAAACTGAAATTCAGGTGTTTTTACTACGTAAGCATTTTCATTGCTTTTCATAAATCTTGCAACTTTAAGTCCATGATTATAAAGATATTCGGTAAGCTCACCTTCGTTTTTTACATTTTCCATATACAAAGGCAAAACCTTAACTATGTATTTGCCGACATCTGTGTTAATTAAATAAAGCTCAGTGCCAAAATGCTTATCAAGAAGCTTTATGTCAGACACTTTTAAATCAAAATTATTTTCTATTATATTTTTATTCACTGTTATTCCTCCAAATATTTATGTTGACAACATCTGAAAATGGGCACAAAAATGCCGTAGAAAGCAACCCTAATTAGTGGGTACTTCCTACGGCTGATTTTAGGCATAAAAATAACACACCCTAAAGTGTGCTACAACCGAAAGTTATAGTATTCACGAAAGGTTACTTTAAAACGGCGCAACAACACAGAGGCCTTTGCCTCGATTATCGTTTGCACCACATATTCAGTTTAAGATGCGATTACCTCATAAAAAACTTTCATACAATTGTTCTCCTTTCGGCATCTGCTTTTGCAGATTTATTTAACTATATTGTAGCACAACCATTACGTTATTTCAATAACCAAAAAGAATATCACATTAATTGAAACAACAGATAAAGTATGTTAAAATATATCCATACAGCACTGAGCATAAAAAGTCAGGAACAATCATTCCTTTTGCTTTATAATGTAATCACACAATGAGGTGAGTATATGGATTGGGTTACAGGCATACAGAATGCAATAAATTATATTGAGAATCATCTTACAGATGAAATTGATATGGAGCTTGTTGCAAAAGAAGCGGCTTGTTCGGAGTTTTATTTTCAAAGAATTTTCAGTATTTTGTGCGGAATCACTTTAGGTGATTACATCAGAAACAGACGGCTTACACTTGCCGGCAGTGAGTTGTGCGCTACTGATAAAAAAGTAATTGATGTTGCATTGAAATACGGCTATGAAAGCCCTGAAAGCTTCACAAGAGCATTTGCAAAATTTCACGGCACAACTCCATCCGAAGCAAAGAAGGACGGTTCAAAACTCAAATCTTTTTCTCGCCTTACTGTAAAAATTACATTAAGCGGAGGCAGTATAATGGACTACAAAATTGTAGAAAAAGAGGCTTTTGGTATTATTGAAAAGGTTGAAGCACACACTGTTGAAAATTCAGAAAATGCCAAGAGTATTCCTGACTTCTGGACACGTTCTCACAAAGACGGTACTGTTAAGAAATTAACTGAATTAACTACAGACAAAACCTTCATATTGGGTGTGTGCTATGGAAATCTTCCCGAAAACGCAACGACTTTTGATTATTCAATCGCAGCAAAATGTGATGAAAACATTGAAATTCCCGAAGGCTTCAGAAAAAGCACAATTCCTGCAAGAACGTGGGCAGTATTTGAATGCAAAGGTGCTATGCCTAAAGCTATGCAGGATATGTGGCACAAAATTGTTTCAGAATTCTTCCCAACATCAGGTTATGAGCCTACCTATGAAATGGATATTGAGGCTTATACCGAGGGTAATATGGGTAGTCCCGATTACCGTAGTGAAATATGGGTTCCTGTTGTAAAGAAATAAAGTGAAAAATCCGCATTATAGCAGATTGCTATGGTGCGGAACATTTTATATGGTTTTTTCTGCAATTAATACATTCTTGCAGTGCTTATGTGGAACACCGCCACTGTTACAATTAAAAATAATTTCTTCGCATTTATGAAAAAGCCAATCGTGATAGTATGTGAACAGTTCACCTGATTTCCAAGTATCAACCTGTAATTCTTCTTTTTCCATATCAGGAGCAGATGGAATAAAAAGACTTACCTACAAATACATTTATGACATTCAAACCGCCAATTTTTGTATGTGCTTTCAGGTTATCAATAACACTTTGCCTTAAATTATGAGGAATATAATGAAATACACCACTTGAGAAAATAATATCATAATCGGCTTCTATTCTGAAATCTTTTATATCGGCTTTGAAGAAATCAACCGTTACACCGTGAATTTCAGCAAGTGCTTTTGCTTTTTGTATTCCCGTGTCGGAAACATCAAATGCTGTTACATCATAGCCGTTTTTGGCAAGAAATACTGCATCTTTTCCTTCACCGCAACCGATATCAAGTACTTTATGCGGTTTAACCGGGGGCTTTCTTTGCATTATTTCATAGCAAAGTTTGTTTGGCTCTAATCCCCAATAATATTCTTTACCCGCATAGTGATTGTCGTATTCTGTTAAAGATCTTGTGGGATAGCCCAGAAGAGATTCTATTGAAATATTAAGTGCTGATGCAATAAGCGGTAATGTTTCGATATCGGGATATGATATTCCGTTCTCCCACTTTGAAATTGCCTGAAATGAAACATGTAACCTGTCAGCTAAAACTTGCTGAGTGATTCCGAGTTCCTTTCTTTTTGCAGATATAATTTTACCGATGTTCATAGCTATTACCTCCCTATGCTTTTATTTTAACATACATTGCAAGTAATTTTAATAACTCTTTTACAGAAAACAGTTTGGCATTTCAACCAATCGTTGAAAGCAATAAAAATGATAAAGGATAGCTCCGATTAAAAAGCTATCCTTACATTTTATCCTATTGCCTTTTCAATAATTTCTTTTGATTTGATGATTTCTTCGTCTGTATCAACAACTTCAAGAATTATTCTACCGTCGAAATCCTGTAAATACTGTTTGAATACAAGATTATAGTCAATATCTCCTTGGGTTAATGACAGATGTTCGTGTTCTTTGCTGAAGTGCTTTCCTGCGACATGCAAACATTTAGGATATTTCACATCAATTATCTCTTTCAGATGTTCATAGTTATCAATATGGGCTACGTCCAACAGTTGCTCTACATAATTATCTGCATTGTATAACATCAGCAATTCTTCTTTTTTATAGTGAAACTTATCAATGATGCTGTTATTTTCTAAATACCAAGTAATACCTCTGCTTTTTACTTTTCGTGAAAACTCAACTGTTTTTTCAATAAGTTCCAGTTCTGTGTTTTCGGTTACGTTTTCTTTATTGTAAACAGGATGGATAATGACTTCGGTATCGCCAAGATATTGAACCATATCAAGCAAAGTATCACCATACAAATCAATGTCTGCTGGTGTAAAAACAGCGTGAAAGATAACAGGAAAACAGATTTTCTTTATGTACTCGATTTTCGGTTCGGGGATATTGTCTAAAACTATCTGCCCCTTCTTGAACCAAATCTGCATAAAATCAAAACCGTTTTCTTTACAGAAATTAACTTCATCTATGTAATTGTTATACCACCTAATTGTTCTGCCTATAGTAATCATAAAATCACCTTATGTATTATTTTGCTCTTCAATATTTTCAGTGTGCAAATAACCATATTCTATTTTGATTATTTCAGATAAATCTAATGCATCTTTTTTAAGGATAGGCATTCTAATGTGTTCTATTTCCAACAAGTTGTCAAGAGATTCAATATCTTCATAATAAGCCACAGCAACATCTTGATAATATGCATTTCCAAAAATATCCGAATATGCAATTCTAACTACACCTAAAACATTGCTACAACTATATTTTTCGTAATCTATAACATAGAGCATATATTGTACTTTTTCATTTGACACAAGTCTATATTCTTGAGGAAAGAAAAACTCTCTATCAAAACTATTATTCATATTTTCCAAAGTTACGAATGATTCAATATAAATATCAAATGCTGAATTATTATTAGCCAGAGAAATTGTAAGTGTGGGATAGGGCTTTGTTTCGTCTTGAGGAAAGGCTGTTGTGTATATTGAATTTTTGTCTATTGAGAAAATCCCGTCACCATTAAAATCAGTCATAGTTGAATAACCTGTTTCAAATTTTAATATAGGAATGTTTGATAATCGGTCCTTTTCATTATCCACTTTTGATTGATAATTGATGGTCATTTTCACACCTAACATTGTGTATACGCCACCTAACAATGCACCTATTAAACCTATCCACATTTCTCTGCTTCCGGGCACATGAATGTTCCATTGCTCAAATAAGCATACTAAAATCAACAATGCTATTGTGATAAAAACAGCAGTCAAAAAAATGTAAATAATATCGGTAGTTCCTTTTGAAATTTTTATAAACTTTTTTATTTTATTGAATTGTTTTTTCATATCAATCCCTCACCAATAAATACATTTCTATTGATTCTCGCAATGTTATCAAGTGAATCATTAAGAACAAAAACAGTATACTCATTTTCTTTTAGTTCAGCAAGATGTTCATGTTTTCTGCCGTAAACAAAAACTTTTACATCGTTATTCAACTTAATATAGAGGTCAACATTATCGTAAGGTGGCTGACTGCCGTCGTTTACACCATTAAAACAGGCGGTAATAACAAAATCATCTGTTAAATCAATACCCAGAAGTTTTTCAAGAACTGACGCCAGTAATCGTTCATCACCGGAAACGCTGCGGAGATATGGATAAAAACAATTGATAACCCTTAAATGTGCATTGTCTCTAACTTCTATATTTCGCTGTTTGATAAACTCACTTATTTCCATATTTATCACCTTAATATTTAACACCTATGATTATTTGATTTTTTCTGAAACAAACTTTTCAATATACCCTATCTGAGTAGGCATTATGTTTTCGGGAAGATTGTTTATATCAAAAAATCTTAATTCGGTGCTTTCACCGTCATGTTTTAATTCACCATAAAAATCATTGATTTCATACACGATATCGGTGTAATACACTTCATCGCCGTTGGGATAAACCATATGTACATTTGCCTTAATATCAAACAGCTTAGGATTTGTGAAATCAAGATTTGTTTCTTCTTTGATTTCTCTTTTAAGAGCATACTCTAAAGATTCCCCGAGTTCAATAGCACCACCGGGAGTGCACCATTCTCCCGTGTCTGTTCTCTTTTCAAGAAGTATACCTTTTTCTTCATTATAAAGAATAGCCATTGCTGCAACCGCCATAATAGGTGAATGACCTACAAATTTTCTCATATCGCCGATATAACTCATAATGATTCTCCTATCTGAATTTCATTAAAAAGAAGTTTTTCAATAGTAATGCGAGGACGCCACCAAACTCGTGCCTGTTCATATTCATCGGGATATGGAGTGTACCATTTCCAAGTAATATCAAAGCTACCGTCTTCCATTTGCAGTTTACCTAAAATATCTTTTTCTGCAGCAATTAACGGTTCAATTTCAGTAGTAATAAACTCCATATATCTGCCGGTAAATATAGTTGAAGGCATCGGAACATATTCAACACCATATTTCTCTGTATCTTTGCAAATGCAATTTTCAACAGCCTTACATAACAAATTTTTGAAAACATTTATATCAATGATATTATTGATGCCGTTTTTTGTTAAGAGCTCGTATGCCAACAGATAACAATTTATATCATCGCCACTGACTTCTCTGCCGGTTTGAAGATACTCAAATCCCTCTTTTATGATTTCTTCATAAAGAGAAGTGCGGTTGCCGTAACAAACCATAAATGCAGCCAGAGAAACAGACGGATTAAATTTGCTGATACCGTCGCCCTTTTTCTCCCACCATATTGCATGAGGATAATCCTTGTTGCTGTCTATCGCAAACAGCCAACGCTTTTTGTCTTCGTCAAAAGAATCGTGAGATGCCAAATATCTTACTATTCCTTTTACTATATCAGAATCTCTGTCAAGTGCATTTACACGGGAGAGAGTAATAATAGCGTCATTCGTCGCAATGGGACTTGAATCGGGATTAAAGAAATCAGGCTCAAGAGCATGTCCGAATCCACCGTCATCATTCTGAAATTTTGAAAGCTCATCAATAACAGCTTGACTTGATTCATTTTCAAAGTAATATTTGTAAACAGCTAATTCAAGATGCCGTGCATTTTGCAAAACATATTTTATTGCTTTGTTTTTATCCATAATTATATCCTCGTACTTTGATACAACCATTATACATTAATTGTTTGAATAAAGCAACATCACCCCGGTCTTTTCTGATCGAGGTGATGTTTGTTATATTAATGTCCGCTGAATTTTAAGAAAGCTTTTCTGAACGCTCCGATTTTTCTTGATGATGTATATACAGAATATTCTTTGACATTATACTTAACTTTAACAAAATCCTTTGTCACTTCATCAACATAATTCAGATTTACTATGTAGCTGTAATGAGGCTGAACGAAAACCTCTGCATCAAGTATTTCTTTCCAATAATCTATTGAGTAGTGCGTTTCAATCTTTTTGTCAGTCAGATACAGAACTGATTTTCTGTTTTCGATTGCAATAAACATAATTTCGTTAAGATATACTTTGCAAAGCACATCTTTGTTGCAGGTCTGAACAATTATCGCAGAATTACAATTTACTTCATCACCCAATGAAATACAAATTCTTTCATGCCCGAAACATGTTGTCATTCTGTAATCTATACCGTTTGTATCTAATATCTCAATTATTTCTGCTTTTGTTTTAACTTCATTTACTGTCATAATTACTTTTCCTTGGTTTTATATGAATTCTCTTATATTTATAAAGTGCAGATAACAAGAAAAAGTAACACTTTAAATGACTAATTTTTAAAATTTGTCGAAATACATAATTTCAAGAAAGTTGATTTGTGGAAATGTTACAATAACAAAATCACCTGTCTTACTAAAAAAGTACAGGCTACAGGACGGGTTGACGTTTTTGATATCAAAACTAGGGATAAATACAACATTTTTGTTGAAAAACGGCACGTTTTTGTAGAGTTAATTGAAGCAAGTAATATATTGATATATTTTTATGTTAAGTAAACATATTTCGGAAAATAAAACTAATATGCTTAATAATTAAAGTAGAGAGGATCTATGAATTTTCAATATTGCAAAAACATCCCAAAAAAATGAAGGTTGAGAAATGGAATGTCGCGCACACACTATTGATAATTATTTGCCAATTCTGAAACCAATAAAGTGCAGTAGAAGTACAGAAATATTTACTTGAAATTTTAAATTAAATAATAAAAGCAATAGCTGAATTAATAAGACATATCAAAAGTTAAGGAGGATAAGATTAGATGAGTATAATTGATGAATATGAAAAAATACCAGTTGATACATCCGGCTCATCTAGCAAAAATCGTTTTCGCCTAGAAATGCTTTGGGGCGCAAGCAAAATGTTTGATTTGTTTGAAAAAGATGATTTTTGCGTTGTTTTTGACTATAAGTGTGATATCGAAGTTCATTTGAATAATTCCCTTGAATTTTATCAAGTTAAAACACATAGAGTTCAATCACCATATACTTTTACAAAGTTATCAAAACAGGATAAAACTGAAAAATCAATAATGGGTAGACTTTACCTTCTGAAAAATGCATTTAATCCTTCGGTACCAATTAAAATTGCTATTGTTTCAAATGCTTTTCTTAAAATAGGAAATAAAGTATATTCAGAATACGAAACACTTGATTTTGCTTCTTTAGACGAAAAAACACAAAAGAAAATTCGCGAAGCACTTAACAGCGAATTAGGTCCAACGATTGATTTAAATAATGTAGGATTTATTTACACCTCTATGAATTTGCTGAATCCCGACAATGACTTACGCGGTAAAATTATTGGTAGTTTTGAACAAATCATAGGATGCGAACCTGAGAAACCCAACGCATTATATCGCTTAATCAAAGATACGGTTGAAACAAAAGCTTGTTATGAGATGAAGTCTAATAGTTATAATGAATTAGTGCAAAACAAGGGAATAACGAAACAAGAACTACATAGTATGCTTTGTAAACACTCATCTTTGACAGATAATTCTATATCTGAGGCAGAGAAATTTATAAGTGCTAATATCACAGCACCTCGTACAATTCGAAAGTATAAGGCATCATTGGTTTCTATAACTCAGCACTATTCAATGTCTGTAGAGTTGAAAACAAATGAAAAACTTATCGCAAGTTATTTAACAGAGAATGAGAATGAGTTACCCGATAATCAATTAGATACACTAAATATGTTGTATGAGGAATTTGATTCAAAATTCTCCTTAGAGTTTTCCGAAAGTGATAGAAAAGTATTTATGTTGATAGTTTTATTGAAATGGGAAGGTGGAAAATATGAGTAAACTTGTATTTAAAACACTATATATTTTTTGTAGTGTTGAGAAAAAAGCTAAGGTTGTAAGTTTTTCAGCAGGAACAAATATCATCACTTCAAGTTCTGTTGATGGCACTAAACGAGGAAAATCTTTGATAACAAAGTGTTTATATCACACAATGGGAGCTGATTGTTTTTTTGAACCTATTTGGGACGACAAGGATAAGACATATATTTTAAACTTTGAAATAGACGGGTGCGAATACTATATGTATCGCTGCAGTAGTCTTTTTAAGCTGTTTGATTCTAATAAAAATGTAATTTTTAAAACTATACATAGAAATGAGTTGGGCGAAAAACTAAAATCAATTTTCAATTTTGCTGTACAGCTTCCAAAAAGAGGGGAAGAAAAATTAGAAATAACACCTCCGGCATATAGCTATTTGCTATATTTCTTGGATCAAGACAGAATTTTAGGTACACAATTTGCCTCTTTTGATAATTTAGGACAATATCCTGATTTTAAAGAAAATGTGCTTTATTATCATTTTGGAGCATTCGATGAGAAATATTACGAAATAGAACGCCAACTTGAACGGGTTCACGAAGAAATAAAGAATACTGAGAAAAAGAAAGAAATTTCTGAGGGAATGTATGAAAAGGTTGTTTCTAGTATACGTGATGTTTCATATACTCAAAGCTTGGAGTTATTAAAGCGTGATGTGGAACGAACAAAAGAGCAATATATCCGCATTGCTAACTCATTGAGTAAAACAAGAACAAATCTCATAAATTTAAGAAATGAGCGAGCTGAAATATTTTCCTCTTTAGATGCATTGAAAATGCTTGATCGCGACAATGAAAAACAAATCAAATCTCTTAATAACCATATATGTCCTTTCTGTTGTTCTTCTCTTGGTGATACTGTGGCTCTGCGCATATCTAAGTACAATACGGCGGAAGATGTTATCTTACTAAGTAACAATATGCAAATAGCTATCAGTGAGATTGAAAGAAAGATTGAAATGCAGGAAAAGGAATACCGAAAATGGCTGGAAGAATTAAAAAAATATGAAGATTCCATTGCTGAGAAGCATGGTGAGATTGATGATGTATTAGCTCACAAAGGATTTGTTGAAATAAGAGATGAAATAATTCAAGAGTTGCATATTATATGCGAAAAAATAGATGGACTCACACAGCAAGAGAAAGCCTTAAAAAAAGAAGAACGTAGTTATACTGAAACCAAAAACAGGATTAATACTCGATACTATGAGTTAATGATGGCAGCAAAACAACAATTCAAACTTGAGGAAATCAAAGAAAAGGCTTTTGAGAAAATAACTAACTCGTTCAAAGGTGGTGGCAGTAATAAGCCAATCGCAACCATTATTTGGTATATTAATCTTTTGAAATTGAGGAAAGAATTTAATCCAGCAGCCATTGATTTCCCAGTGGTATTCGATAGTCCTAATAACGCAGAAACAGATTTGGAGAAGAAGGGACAACTTTATAAATATATTGTTGAAAATACACCCCAAGACAATCAATTAATCGTTTCCGGAATTGGGTACGAAAATGAGCAGACATATGGAATTTCTTTTGATACGGTTATACGTCTTGATAATGATAAATATCATTTGTTGAACACAGAAGATTATGAAGATAATTCATCTATCTTAATAGAACTATGTTCCAAATGATTCACATTTTTCAATTACACTTTGGAACATATTCAAATTCTTAAAACGAGAAGAGAGCAGTAGTTTTTGGCTACTGCTCTCGACTTTAATTATATGTTAATTAACTCTTCGACCACTATTTCTCTCGCCCTATCTTCAATATTCTGCATACGGCACACCCACTCCAGCTGATTTTCTTCTTTAAGTTGCTCGGTTACGTCTTCAGCCTTTTTTATCTGCTCAACAATTGTGTTGCACATCTGTTGAGCTTGGGTATCAATATCTGCAAGATACTGCCACAGTTTACCTTCTGCGAGCAGGGTTGTGAATACCACTTTCTTTTGCTTGAGAAGATAGTCCTTATGTAACATTCCCCATTTGCCGAGAGTAATATTTGCTTCTTTGGGCGGAAGTGAGAGGTTAGGTATATTATAATCTCCAACTCGACGGTAACTGATAGAGTTTTTGTTTGACATAAAAATAGCCTCCTTTAATTTTGTAACATCATTGTACAAATTAAAGGAGAGTTTGTCTAATGTGCGGGATTATACAATTGAGGCAAAAAAGTCGAAAAATAAGCATTTTTGTCGAAAAATAAAGCATTTTTGCAACATGAATTGAGGTTAATTAGTATTCGTAATATATTAAATATGTATAATTAGTTGTTGGTTTATTGTTAAAATATATTCCATTATAGTCTGAAAAATAGGAATATTTGACAATTCTGACAATTACTTAAAAATATAGTATCTATTAAAAACTTTTTGTTAAATAACAACAAAGACTAAGGAGAAAAATATGGAAATTACAACACCTGTAAATAATTGGCTTTGTACCTTTGAGTTTACCCCAACACAACATAATTTTTCAAGATGTATACAAACTATTATTTGGTTAGAAAATATAGCACAGTTTGCTGATTGTCGTTATGATGATAAAACAGATGATTTTTTATCATTCGATATTTCTCGTGTTAACAACAATGGAATTAATAATATTAAAACATTATTAACACACGAAGAAGTCTTAAATAATAAGAATCCGAATAAAATTAAAAAAATTATTTCTAAAAATAAACTTTTAAGTGGATTAGAAAAAGACGAAAAAGCAAATCGGTTCTTTTACTATTTTCGACTTGTTTTAAATGAAGACGAAAATGATATTATTGAATTACAACATTTAATTCTGCTTTTACAATCAATTCCGAATATTCAAAATAAAATTGCTGTAAGAATTATGAAAGGTAATTCTATAACATGGGAAACCAAGGATTATTTTAGAGTTTCTCATTTTTTGCGCTTTGTTCAACAAAAATATCATTGTTTTTATGCATGTTATAATAAAAATTTTGATTCATTACAATCTTTGTCGCAAAATACTGATGGAACGCAAAGTACATTTTTACCACTTTTGGAAGTGGATGGGAAATTGTGTCAAATGTTAAACAAAACGTGGCTTATATCAAATAATTATCAGAATCAAAATTATGACAAATTATATACGGCTCTTTATCCTAAGAATTGTAACAGTGAAGATGTTAGTTTTTTATTGTTTAATATTGGGTTCAAAATGCTGTTTAGAAATTTAAATGGTAAAAAGTACAAAACATCAACAAGCAAAAAAGAATTATTAACGCTATTGTGCAATGTGGTTGAAGAGGTTCAGGGCATATCTCCATTAGATATATTATTATTAGGTTCGTTAATTAAAGGCACAATAAGAAGCAATATAGATTCTAATAGTATTAAGGAGTTGCTAGGTAGAATTCAAATGTTATCGTTAGCTGTTAGTCAGATTCTTGAAAATATTGTAAATCACTCTGAACGCGGTACTGGTGTTTTTACATTTAGGCAACAAAGTAATCTTCAATATTTAACGTCACACTACCCAGGTTATGAAATAAACAATGACAAAACATGTTTAGAAATATTGATTTCTGATACAAATCAAAATGATGGTATTGTTCGCCATTTCCTCAATAGCAATAAAGCTGATACTGCTATCAAAGAGTTATCCTCAAAGATATATTTATCGCATCTTTTTGGAGACTATGGAGATACAGATATTAAAACTATTTGGCAAAATGCAAGAGAAAAAAGACCAGAAATGTGTCATGGATTACACTCTTTCTTGAATAGTGTAAAAAAGCTTGGCGGAGAAGTTGTTGTTCGTAGTTCTCCAGAGTTTAACAATCAAAGTTTAAAAGATATATATTTCAGTAAACATACTTTTGACATCAATAAAACGGCTAAGCTATTTGAAGGTTCTTTTATTCCCGGAACGCAGTTTTCTGTTATTATTAACCCTTTAGCTCCAACTGAACCTACCGTTACAGATAAAACATGGGCATTCGATTTTAATAAATTTGTTTATGCTACAACTTATCGAGAATTAGCACAAGCATTAACTTTTAATTGCGAGGTAAAAGAATTTATCATATCTAATGAGCATATTAAGAAATTGTGTCTTCCGTTTTCACAAGAAAATAAAGATACATCAGCGCAGAGCTGGAAAAATTGGTTTAATTCACAAATTGATTTCAGCGAAACTAATAAAAAAGAAGTCTATGTTTGCGATTTAGAAATACTGTGTCAATATTTAAATGATAATCAAGAAATAGGAGAACCTTTTTGCAAAGGATTTCTCAGTAGCAATTTTTTTGTTAATGTAAAAGAAAATTCTTACTATAGTATATTATTTCTCAATCCCAATCCGCTGTTTAGTAGAATATTTTCAGGTACTCTACAAGCTGTTTATAGTCAAGATTTTTTCAAGTTAAATAATTCATGTGTTTATTTTTATCCAAAGGATATGAACGGAAAAGGCCTTATTTATTGTGCAGCAACTCTTCATGATTTATTAAATAAAGAAATAAATACCCAAGTTTTTCCTCGTGTTTTTCCGTATTTTCTTTTTTTGAAAAATAGCAACGGACACACTCTTTTTGAAGAAGAACTATTAAAACAGGCCAACACTTCTATTTTAAACAATAAAAATCAGGGATTTAAAATAGAGGAAACTCATATGAGATTGGGAAATAAAGTTCATCTAGATACATTTTACGAAATGGCTTTGTTTTTTGAAAATCCAAATTATGCTTACTATACCGCTTTTCTTTTTTTACAGTCTTTCCTTAAAAGACGTAAAGATTTAATCAAAAAGAAGAAAATTATATTTTATGGTTATGCTTCATATTCTCGTGCAATCGTATGGGCAATAATACAGATATTGAAAGAATATAAACTCATTAAAGAAGAAATTTTCCCGGATATAGCATTTGTTATTTACCAAAATGATTTAAAACTTGAAAGCGAACAGCCACAAATTCAAATGTATTACAGTAAGGAAGAATGGCAAAGAAATCCCCATAGCATATGGAAATCAAGTGATAGTGCTTTAGTGATGATTGTACCCATTAGTTCATCATTAACGACATTTAATAAGATGCGTGCAGAATTAACTAGAGCTACAAATCAAAAATTTGAAGTAGTTGAAAATTTTACAGCTTTTTGGGTGAGAAATAAATATGAAAATATAAATCAACCCACAAAAGAAGAAGAGAATTTTTGGTCACATACTGATAGTTTAAACAAAACAATTAAAAGTGATATTGTTTTGGGGAACATAAATTATTTGGTAAGTGTTACTAGTAAGTGGAGTAATTCTCTAGGTTGTAAGAAATGTTTTCCGGATGATCCTATTTTAGAACTTCCGCTAGTAGAAACAGATCCGACGTCCACTGTTCCCACGCAACAATTTTATTGCAAAAAAAATGTTTTATGTGTACCTACATCAGTAGACTCTGAACAGGAAGAACAAAATGATATAAAGGTAGCGAAACTAAAAAACAACATAATATACGGACACACCTCAAAGGGAAGCAGCCACTACCAGTATTATATTAAGACCAGAGAATTTTTTCAGCAAGAAAGTGCATATGTTAAAGAATGGTTAGAAAATTTACGTAAAAAAACCGAAGATGAAGATAGCACAATTTTTTCTCCTAAATGTATTAATATTTTAGTTATACCACAACAAACCAACAATGTTGAGTTTGGTCAATATGTTTATGAGTATTATTTTAAAGGTTGTGCGGAATGCATTATAATAAACACAGAAAAAGAATTTAGAAGCAACTTAAAAGCTGAGTATAGCGGTTTATTTAAGAGGTTGCTTGATGTTGATAACCCATCTGTTAATATTAATTTCCATTATGTTGATGTTGCAATAAATAGTGGTAATAGTTTCAGCAGAATGGTATCACTTATTTCTTCATGTATGAATGATTATTGTAAGGAGATAAATCAAGATGCAGAAGCATATCGTTTTCAGTTTAGTAAGATTTTTTTGCTGATTAGTAGATTGTCTAATGATTCTAAACATATGTATGTGCAAAACGCGAATAAAAATTTCCATTCTTATGTAGAGGTTAATATTTCTGCTATGCGTACATTTGGGGATAGTTGTGTGCCCTGCAAATTACAACAAGAAGCAAAAGATTATTATAAAAAAGCTGCTACAAAATCTATAAGTGCCTATTGGGAAAAGAAAATTTTTGATCGAGCATGTATTTCCTTCGACGCAATTGATGATTCAATTCAAGGTAATACTGAAATGCAAGAAGAAGGCTACAAACGAATGATGTGCACACATAGAGCGGCTCATTATATTAGACCTATTCAAGGTGCTGAAATATCAACTTACTTTTCGGCTGTAAGAAATTTTCTTGAAGAAATAAGAACTGCTCGAACCGCCAATGTATATAGAACACACATATATGATGATATTAATGAAAACAATCATCATTTATGGTTGTCAGCCGCATTAAAAATTCTTGTTCGTCCATTTTTTTCATATGACTATAGAATGCGCTGTGTAGTTATGGATTTGTATTTGATTCTTTCAGAGTATTTGATAAATGGTTGCACTGTTGAAAACTTTGTTCTTCGCTTAAAAAAAGCCGAAAATAAAAGTTATTTATTAAAAAATGATAATATTGAATGGATTGTTGATTTTGCAAATAGTTTGATGAACATTGTTGCTAAAGATAATCGTGCTCATATGGTATTTATACGTAATAATATACTTAAAGGTTTGGCAGATATTAAAAGCAACTATGTTTTGCGAAAAAATACAATAATAGGTTTGACAATGCGATTAAATGATGCTTATACTCCGGATTGTGATACAGAGATAGAAGAGTTTTTCGAACATTACACACGAACTATTTTACGAATGACACAGAGCAGTAGTGATGAAAGTAAAAGTGTATGGTTAGAATATTTATTGCAATATGGTGAAGAGTATCCTCAACATAGTGTACTGTCAGAAACATCTGGAACTGTTAATTTGTCAAATGCAGTTCCCCAAGCAATCAAATCAAAATTCATTAATTTTATTGAAGTTCTGTTAATTGAAAACAATAGACCTCTTTATCAAGCCGTTAATGAATTTAACAAAAGAAAGGTTTTGATACCAGATTTATCGCCGACAAGCTTGTATAACATGGCTAAAAATTTATTAGACGAGTACCATATGAAAAATGCATTTTCATTCATAAGTTACAGCCACCAAAACATAGATATATACTACGCATTATTATGTGAATTGGGGGCATTATTAGACCAGTTGAAAGATAAAAGCCATGATATAAAATGTTATGATAAACTTGGAGATAAATTACAAAAAATTGCTTATCATGAAATGAGCAACTATGATAATATAATTATAGTCGGAAAAAACTCTCTAAGTTCAGCTGCAAATAGCGAATATTTAAGTTTACCAAACTACTTTACACTATTTCCTAAACATTTCGATAACGAAGCAAAACGTGAAAAGTCTGAACAGAAAAAAAGATTTGAATCCCAATGGGAAGAAATAATTGGGAATGGTTCTATCGAACCCTTTTTAGAAAGAAATGGTTTCCAATTGTTAACCTCAAACACTAATGCCGAAAATTTCAATATTATGATTAAACTTGATAATAATTATGATAGTTTAAAATCATCGGGAATAGTAGAAACAGGGCATCAGAAAATCGAACCAATATATATATATATTCCTTGCGAAACAAGTAGATCGAAAGCATTATATTTAACAAGAATGATATTAATGTTTCGTAAAAAGATAATCGAATGGTTAGAGAATGATTTTAATAACAATGCTATTTCTATATTATCTCAACAGCAACATCTTGCACAAATTTTATCCACAGATAAAATGGGTGATCATGCAGAAAATGATTTTGTTGAGTGTCAGCAAAAGTTATTAATGCTATGCACCTCTGACGGCTTTAATAAAGAATTAGTTAGTAAAAATTGGGAATATGCAATTACACCAAAAGGAAATCGAGAACGATTGTACGAGATTTCTTCTTATGATGTAAGTATTCCTCTTGGTGGACAACTTTCTGAAGTTAGAGAATGGTTTTTGTTACGAACCTATGTTAATTCTAGAATTGCAAGACTATTTCGAGCTATGGCAAGAAGTGTTGATGAATCTACCACTAATCGTGAAACAACAAATATGGAAAAATACTATTTGAGAGATGCCAGAAGTGTTATGATGAGACCTGTTCTGGATCTACAATCAGTTTTTTTTACACCTCTTAAAATAGGATATATAAGAAAAAATTATCTTGAGCAAATGATGAAAACTATTACTTTTGTTGTTAACGATAACCCGGATTATGGAACAGATAACAATGCATCAATTGAACAGAGGCTAAATAATCTTGAAAAATATTTTGAAGACTTTAAGTGTATTAGTTTTTATGATAATAATAATGATTGCAATTATGCTTATTTGGCTGAATATTTGTCCATAATTCTGTTGGATTGTTTTATCAGTGGTTTAAAAGCTGGCAAAATTTGGAATGAATCCAAATGGGGAGGAGAAGCTTTTAATAAGCTTAATTCCTCAATTGCATCCAATAAGTGTAAAATATACATTAATCGTGAGCCAGGAAATTCTTTCGATGGTGTTTCTTTTGATTATCTCGTAATTAGTAATGACATTTATTTTCAGCAAAGATTTAAAAAGAAAGGTCCAGGAATGTCTCAAGCTGCTATATGTTGGTATATCGAAGGCCTTTGGCGCAATTATATTTACCCTGGAAATAATAGTCCTAAAGTAATAAAGGGATCACATAATAACACATATATAATTAAATTACCCATTTTAAAATCAAAGGAGGATATTTAAATGAAAAAAACAATAATATTAGTAGAAGATGATCTTAGTCAAGTTCAAGATATTCTTTTAAGTATTCAGTCGATAATTTTTGTATCAAGCAAAATGGGTTTAACAAACTCTCCTCAAGATTCTGATACAAAAATATGTGTACTTCATACTCTATGGGATAATCAAAAACGTGATACCGATAGTTTTGATAGAATAAAAAGATTGCTTGAAACCAGGCAACAAGATTTGGCAACTCAAGGTCAAGGTTTTATACCTAAATTAAAATATGAATACGAATTTGTTTCTTTAGAGAAAAATAAATATCCAGATGAAATAGATGTTTGTAGTGATAAGATTTGTGCAAAAATCGATACTATTCGCAAAGATTCTAGTTTTGTAATAATGCTAGACTTAGTGCTATTAAAAGAAGTAGACCAAAATCGAATAACAGAAAATGGCGATAAAATATTATCCCAGGTTCTGTATCAAAAATATGTTGGAAATTGTATACCCTATACCAACTACGATGAAGGTGATTTCTCTTTTCCTAATAAATGGTCACATGGAGTGGTTCCACCGAAAACTCCATACGAGAGATTTGTAATTGATGGTAATGTAATTTATAAACCATTTAAGGATGAGATTTATAAATGTTTAAAAATTGGAGAATGATATATGAAAGAATACCAAAAAATTGTGCAAGCACAAGAACAACTCCCACATTTTGAATCAACTGCAAGACAACCGGAAGTTCTTCCGTTAGTTTATCAATACCGATCGTTTAAAAGCTTTTGGCAAATACTTAAAAGTGATTCATTTTGGGCAACAAATGCTAGATTTAGTAACGATGAAGAAGAACAACAATTCGGAATGGACGTAATTTCAACCTTAGTTGAAGACAAAAGTTTGACAGATAATCAAAATGACAAATTTGGATTGAATGAAAATTATATAATTTGTTTTTGTAAAGAAGATGATAAATTGAGTCAATGGAGGGGCTATGCTCCAGAAGGTGGAGTATCTATGGGGTTTGATTTTGGTATGCCCCGAGCTTTTTCAATAATAAGTAACAAATCTGATTCAAGCGATGATTCATCAAATAACATTCTTCAATATGTAGGATTAGACACAGTACGTTATATAGCTCCAAAACAACTTCATCAAAGTGTTGATGAGTATTGCAACTATTGTCACAAAGAACTCGCTTTAAAAAATCCTATAGATTTGGCGAGGAAAAATGAAACTTACCACAAGGAAATTGAAAAAAAAGCCCCATACATTAAGCATAGTGGATTTTTTGAGGAGGATGAATATCGGCTAGTATTTAGAAATATTGATGGTGTTTTAGACGATTGTATTAAGTATCGAGATTCTGAAAGCGAAACCTTGCGATATCCATATATTGTTGTAAAATCTGCACTTCCCCCAAAAAGTGCTCCAACTTGTGTTGTTCGTGTTTGTATTCACAAAGATAAAGAAAAAGAATTGACAGAAAAAATTGAAACCGCATTAAAAACAACTTATCCGGTTTCTGTACAAGGTTGTCATTTGGGTGAAGGGATTAAAGCAGATGCAGGAGAACCCTTTTGTACAGGATGTATATTACGTCGTTGGGCAACTGTTAATAGTTATCACAATTGTAGATATAATTATGATTCTTCTGATGTCAATTATGAATATGTATTACACGAAAAAGAAAGTAGTGTAATTATATCTCAAGGCGATAATCAAAAAGAAATTTTTGAAGTTGTACATAGAACTGTCCAAACGTTCAATGAAAAGGAAAATACCAAAATTTCAGTATGGTGTGAAGGGCATTTACCATTAAGGAAAATTACAGTTGGCCCGTGTCCAAATCAAAAAAATATAATTGAAGCAATACGACATTATTGTAAGCACACTTATTGGTTAATGGATGTTGAAATCATAGCATCCACCATTCCATATAGAAAATCATTATAAAACAAGGGGTGCGTTTTTGCGTGTATCGGGAGAGCGCTTGAATGGCATTCAAGAGGTCAGCGGTTCGATCCCGCTTATCTCCACCAAAAAAATCCGTAATCGTTATGATTGCGGATTTTTTCTTGTAGAGAGGATTTGTTGAAATGTTCAAATATCTATGGTATAATTTAGAAAATAATTCTATGGATGTGTATTATGAGAAAGAAATTGTATTCTATTATTGAGCCTGTTGATAATGATAATAAATTAAGTAATATATATGATTTTATGATGATGACAACTATTGTTGTAAGTATAATCCCTCTTGCATTTAAAGACACAAATACTCTTTTTCAATGGATTGATTATATTACTGTCAGCATTTTTATCTTAGATTATTTTCTGAGATTATTAACTGCTGATTATAAACTTAATAAATCAGTTGTTTCATTTTTTGTGTATCCGCTTACCCCGATGGCAGTTATTGATTTAATTTCAATTTTACCCTCATTAACAGTATTAAACAGCAGTTTCAGATTGTTAAAACTCTTTAGGTTATTAAGAACATTAAAGGTTTTAAGAGCTTTTAAGTTTTTAAGATATTCCAAAAGTTTTGATATAATTTCCAATGTGTTCAAAAAACAGAAAAAGGTCTTATCTGCTGTCGCAACAATGGCTGTAGCGTATGTCTTAATATCAGCTTTAGTTATTTATAATATTGAGCCTGAATCTTTTGAAACCTTTTTTGATGCGATTTATTGGGCAACAATATCACTAACAACAGTAGGTTATGGAGATATTTACCCTGTAACAACCATTGGCAGAATTGTCACTATGATTTCATCTGTTTTTGGTATTGCTATCATAGCGTTACCATCCGGTGTTATAACAGCCGGATATCTTGAAGAGGTAAACAAAGAAAACCATCAATAACATTAACTTAAATTCATAACTCCGAGTAGCATTAACTACCCGGAGTTATTCTTTTATGCCACCTTATCTAATCCAACCAAAAACTGCTCAAATCAAAATTCAACTCAATCTTCAGTTTGCAATTATTGTGGTTTGGTTGAAAAATTATTGTATTTATGGTATAATTAAAAAAATTATGGTTGACAAAGGAATGAAAACCAGTGGATTTTATAGGCTATACTATGGACTTGGAATCTTTAATAAACAGGTATACACTTTTGATTTTTGCCAAGACCGTGCCAATAATTCTTGTATTGCTTTTGGCTTGGATTATTCCTTATATTGATAAGAAAATGAACAAGAAACGTAAAATACGCAAAACAAAAAGAAAGCTTAGATTGGAAAAAGAATCTAAAAGAAATGCTCTTATCAGTCAAATTGCTGTTTCTGTCCTCTTAATTGTTCTCGAAGTATTGTTTGTTAAAAGCGATGTTACTACATTGAACAATTTGAAAAAAGACTTGAATCAAGGTTCTGTTGCAGTTTATGATGGAGCGGCGTATGTATCAGCACCGGTTCATTTTTTACACGACAGTGTATTGTTTGATTTGATTGTTGACCCTCGCTTTGTTACTTTTGAAAACAGTGAAGAAACATATCAAATTGATATGTCAAATGTTTGGGAAGGTTTGTGTGAGTATTCGGGGGATTTTGCCGGAAAAATAACATATGGTAGAAACAGTAAATTTATATTGAAGATAGAATAAAGCTTGAATGCATTCCATAAAAGGCGTGCATTCTTTATTTAATTTTACGCCAAAGCACATTCAAAAAAACTGCTCAAAATAAAGCTCAATCTTCACCATATATTATATTATCGGTGATTTATTGAAAAGCTGAAACATTTATGTTATAATCACTTCAATGAACTGAATTTGCGGAGGTAAATATGAGACAGGAAATAAATCTGAACGAGTGGGGAAGAAAACAGCATTTTGAATATTATTCCAAAATATCAACGCCGCACTATTGCATTGCATTCAATGTTGATATTACAAATCTTTTGCAATTCACCCGCAAGCATCATATTTCATTTTATTATTCACTGATTTATCTGTGCACACAGTCTTTGAATGAGATTGACGAATTTCTTCTTGAAATTGAAGATAACGGGGTATTCAGGGCAGAACGCCGTGTGCCTTGTTTTACAGACCTCAAAAAGGGCGAAACAAGCTTTCATATGGTATCGCTCCCGTGTGAGGGAGATATAATTGAATTCGCAACAAAAGCCCGCGAAGAAAGCGCAAATAATCCTCTGCCGGTGAATGCACTTGCAGGAGTAAGTGAGCCGCAGATAATATATTCCTGTATTCCTTGGGCAGATATTACAATGTGTTCCAATGAGCGTGATTATAATGACCCGAAATTGAAGGATGATACAGCCCCGATTCTCGTTTGGGGAAAATATGTTGAACGTGAAGGCAGATATATCATCAATATGACACTTGATGTCAATCACCGTTTGATTGACGGTTATTTTGTCGGTTTGTTTGTGCAGAAATTGGAATCAAAGCTTGCAGAGTTAGAATGAATCAGACAAAATCAAACTCCGGATAGTTCTGCGCTATCCGGAGTATTTTGTATTACGAATCATCGTCTTTTTAATATTTATACATCTAAGTTTTAACCTAATGCAATTCTGAAACAAATGGGCAAATCATTTCTGAAGTCATTTTTCAGGTTGATTGCAAGATAATCTTCATTTCTCTCAAAATCAATCTTCTCGTCACTGCCCAGAAGTTCAATGCTTTCAATAAGAAAATCGTGAGGATTATGCTTGCGAAGAGTTTTAATTTTTACTGTCTTTGAAGGACGCATCTGGAACGCATAAAGGTAGCCGTTTTTGTATGTAAATCTGAAATCTTCATTAGTGAACTGCTTTTCATCGCCGTCTTTGAAAAAGCCTTCAACAGCGTTTACTTCACCCTCACCGAACTGTTTCCAGAAGGTAGTTTCGTAAATGCCTTCGCCGTTGATATTAAGCCATTGTCCCATATCAAGCAACACCTGCGTTTCTTCGTCGGTGATTGTGCCGTCAGCTTTGGGGCCGATATTGATAAGTAAATTACCGTTTTTACTCACTATGTCAACAAGGTCACAGATCACCTGTCTTGCACTCTTGTATTCGTTGTCGGCACGATAACCCCAGGATTGCTTGCCTATTGCAGTATCTGTCTGCCAATAAATCGGTGAAATGCCTGTCAATGCACCTCTTTCCACATCAAATGTGGCAACCGTGGGCGGAAACGCCTCGTGCTTGTAGTTGATTGTAACTTCCTTGCCCCATTCGTCGGCGCGGTTGTAGTAATAAGCGGCTAACTTTTTAAGATACGGCTTGAATGAGTGATTGTGAATCCACCAGTCAAAATAGAGAACCGACGGCCGATATTTATCAATTAATTCACAGGTGCGCACAAGCCAGTCCTCAAGCCATTCTTTGCTTGCGCCCTTTGAATATGTGTCAGCAGTTGTTTTATGAAGTGTGTGTGAGTCCCATTCTTCGCAGTGAATGGCAGGACCGTAAAAATCACGGTAATTATCGTCATTGACATCGCTGTCAAATGTTCTGCCCATATTCATAAAGAAATAGTGCTCTGCACGGTGAGTTGACGCACAAAGCGTAAGTCCCTGCTTTTCGCATTCTGCTTTAAGCTCGCCGACAACATCACGGCAGGGACCCATTTCTTTGGCATTCCAGCGGTTGAATGCTGTATCATACATCGCAAAGCCGTCGTGATGCTCAGCAACGGGCATTACATATTTAATTCCGGCTTTTTTGAATAACGATATCCATTTTTCAGCATCAAACTTTTCGGCTTTGAACATAGGAATAAAATCCTTGTAGCCGAAATCCTTTTGTTCGCCGTAGGTTTTTCTGTGGTACTCAAATTCGCGCACGTTTTTATCGTACATACTTCTTGAATACCATTCACTGCCGTAAGCGGGTACGGAATAAATTCCCCAATGAATAAACACACCTAATTTATCATTCATATACCATTCGGGAACTTTGTGATGGGAGAGGGAACACCAATCGGCTTTGTATTTTCCGTTTTCGTTTACTTCGTCAATAAGCTTTAAATACTCTTCGGTTGTCATAAGCTCCACCTGCTTTCCAATATATAACCATAGTAACACAAAACAATACAAATTGCACTATGCATAACGCATAATTTAATGAAAAATTCGTTTTTTACACAAATGTGTGTATGGTGACCAATTTGACTGCAATTAAAATTACGGCGAAGTTTGCATATCATCAATTCCGTAGGAATTGTATATCAACATTGCGAAAGCAGAATACAGTCTGCGGCTGATGTGATACACGCTTCGCGTGATGATATACCATTGCTTTTGCAATGTATAAAAAATCGACAGGGCGAAACCTGTCGACTTTTGGTGCCGGTGGTGGGACTCGAACCCACACGGTATTGCTACCAACGGATTTTGAGTCCGTCGCGTCTGCCAATTCCACCACACCGGCATATTTTTCTGATTTGTTGTCTGCACGGAAAACTGTCGCGTGACTCTTGCGGTGCCCAAAATTCTTTGCTCGCTGTTCGCATCGCAGAATTTTGACCGCTGCGCCATCTCATTCTCCTTGCATCAGCCACCGGCGGCAGTCGAATTCGATGCTGCCAATTCCACCACACCGGCATATTCTTGTTATCTGCACGCACACAGCGGCAAATTCAAAATGTATTATACTTGATTTTTTTTCAGAAATCAATAGTAAATATTTTTTTTCATCAAAGTGCATAAAAGTAAATAAAGTATTCTGTTAAAATGTTCAAAAATAATCTTTCTTTTACATTTTTTCAAAAATATATTGAAAAAATCCACGAATTAGGTTATAATGGTCATAACTAAAAATGGCGGTAGATTTGGTAGTGAATTGTGTACAAATTGTTACCAAAATATTGCTAAGTTTTAAATTCAGGTAAATCATTTAAGGAGTTGAGAGAATGAAACTTATGAAAAAAGCTTTGAGTGTATTTATGGCTGCTTTGATGCTCTTTTCCGTAATGTCCATAGGTCTTGTGTCTTATGCGGCGGATTCGGGGTTGTCAGACGCATACAGAGCTCTTGCTTACAGTTTCTTTAACTACACTAAGGACACGTCTCTTGGTTCAAACAATAACGTTGTAACCAAAGATGATGCGGGCATTCCGTCACTTACTATCCTTGGTGACCTTTCAAAGTATACCACATCTACCGAATCGGGTACATATGAGTATGCGGCAGATGACGGCTCGGCAATCCGTTCCGTATCATATACCCACAAGGTTACTGCACAGGATGACGGTAACTACACCATCAGAAATGCAACAAACATCTTGCTTGGTATCGTTGACAATCTCATAAGCTATGAGTTCGGTGTAGGTCTTTATACCGTTCCTATGCTTATTGAAGAGATTTCCGACGAATTGCTGTATTTCAAAGGTGATGACGGCGAGTATCTTTTCCTTGACGGTTATACATATTATACTGATGCTCTCGGTAATGTTGTAGCCCGTTCAGAGGAGAAGACATACACAGTTGATGATGACGGCGACATTGTTTATAATGTTGTTATGACTGATGATGTTGACGAAGAAGCAGCAGAGCTTCAGGCAAAGATTGAAGCAGGCGAGTATGCAGCAAACACTCTTGCTGAAATCTGCGATATAGAAACAATCGTCAAGTATATGTGCGGTAACTGCACAAGCGTTAATTCAGGTAACTGGTTCCACGATTTTGTTTTCTATGTATATACTGATATTGATACAGTTCTCGTTACCGAGGGCGAAGCTCTTAAGAGCTCCAACCTTACTGTTTATGAGACTACCGTAACATGGACAAATGACAGACAGTTTGATGATTCCGGTCTTAAAGCACAGTATTATAACCTCGGTTATACTAAGGATGAAACATCAACCGTAAGCACAATCAGATCTGAGCTCAAAAAGCTTGATGCAAAGCTTACCACATACTTTAATACTTATTATGCTGACGGTGTGCTTGATTACGCTACAAATCCCATGCTTATCGAAAACTATTATCCCGATATATCTTCATCACTTGCACTGTTTGAAAGCATTTCAGACGAAGCAAAGATTGCAGTTTTCGGTCAGCGTGCATACAGCTATGTTAACCTTGTCACACAGCTCAGACCCATCGTAGGCGATGATGACGTTAACAAATATGCACCTACTCATACATACGAAAAGTATACTGACAGATACGGCAATAATATTGAGTTTGCTGTTACTGCAGAAAATATCACTACTCTTATCAGCAACATAGACGCTCTTCTCGAGAACAAGGCTATTACAAAGGTTCTTGGAATGTTCCTTGATCTTTCAGAGTTCGGCGTTGACCTTGAGGCTAACAATAATGCAACTCCTCATGAAGTTATCAATATGATCATTGAGAACATGGTATTTAGTGATGAAATTCTTAATATGCTCCTTGAGTTGGTTTATCCCATGGTTTGTAATCTTCTTGATGACCTTATCACAGATGAATTTATTGAGGAAACATTAACCGGTCTTGTTGACGGTATTGACCTTGCGGCAATTGTTGATGCTGTTGCCGATAACGCAACGAGCTGGAACGCTCTTATTTACGGTGTACTTGCTTCCAACATGTATGTAACACTTACTCCTGCAGGTATGGCTTGGGTTTGGAATAAGTACGGATTTACAACTGATGCCGCATACAGCTTTTGTGATATGAAAGGCATGCATGATATGCTCAAAGCAGCTAAAGGCGGTATCAACAATGACGGTGCAGGTCATAAAACAGATGATTACTATGCAATCGGCTGTCAGTATAACGAATATTATATGGATCACTGGAGAGATGTTGATTGGAGCCAAATGGTATGGAACATCAATGGTGATAAAAACAGGTTCCTTTTAGCTCTTGATGCTGTTCTTGCTCCTCTTGCTCCCTTGCTTGCTGTTCTTCTTGGTGATGCTGAATCAGATATGACAGTTATTTCAGTTCTTCTTATGAATCTTCATTTGCTTTTGAATGAAGGCGATACATTCTTCCTTTACAATGATGTTATCGTTCCGCTGTTTGAAACACTTGGCATTACTACAAAAGAAGGACTTATAACCGGTGAAAAGTTTGAGGAAAATGCAAAGGTTCTTCAGTCTGCAAATGGCAGAAATGCTACAACTATTGCAACGTTCCTTAATGACGGTCTTCTCAACCCTCTTCTTAACTGGGTAACAGGTAAGCTTCTTAAAGACCCCATTAAGTGTGTTATGGAGCTTCTTCCCAACCTTTCATACTATCTTACTTCAGGCGCATTATTATCATCTGTAAAAGCAATTGAAATTCCAATCAGAATACAAATTGGTGACGGCGGTATAAAGATTACTGTTTATACACTTAAACTTGATGAACTGCTTGGCGATGCAATTGCCTTCCTTGATTCAGTACAGGGTGTTCTTGAACTTATCAGCTTCGGCGTAGATACAGGTGTAGGCGTTGTCGGTTACTACAGCGATGCTGAAGGTTCTAACTATAATGTTTACACTCCCGAAGATCCGAATTATGATCCCGAGGTTCATAAGACACCTACTTCTATTGCTTATGCTAACGCATACGGTGAAATGAACCTGTACTACACAAGCGGTGAGTATAATATTGAAAGAAATGCAATGGATGCTGACGGTAACTATACCGAATGGGCAATCAGAGATGATGTTGCATATCTTAACACCGAAACAAATAAGATTGTTGATAACGAGGGTGTCCGTGCAGTTTATACACCTTTGAAGGAATATTATACATACGATGTTTATTCGGAGTATTATGATCCCGACCTTGAAGAAATCGTTGGCAGAACAGTTACTTATAAGGTTGCAACTATTGATGAGGTTCCTGCTGAGTATATTGATTCCTGCAAGAAGGTAGAATCTCACGTAACACTTGAAGAGGATATTGCTCTTCCTGCAATTATGGACTATAAGCTCCAGGCTTGCGGTACTCTTAAAGAGATTTACTCTTGTAGACATGATAATTGGACGTTTACAGATAGAGAAGGCGGCTCTGTAACTTGGGGAGATCACAAGAGAAATTACATCGTAATGGAACTTACTGATGATAACGGTACATACGAGTCCTACGGTCTTGTATTCGTATTCCTTCTCCGTTATGTACTTTCTGCTCTTGGCTACAGCCAGTATGCAGACGGCGACTTCGTAAGTGAATACACACTTCTTGATGCTTTCGGTCTTGATGACGAAATGCTTGGCGATGAGCTTATCAGCGGTCTCGGCGTTACTCTTGGTGATATCGTATACCACGTATGCCTTAATCCTGATGCAATCATTGCTTCACTCTTTGAACTTCTTATCGGCGGCGAAGAAGGCTCACTTTACACAACTGATATCATTAATAATGCTATCACGGTTATTTCCGGTAAAGATTATTCTTACGCTCCCACAACTATGAACACCTATGCTGATGAAATCCTTTCAGCAGCAGAAGAACATAATGACTATAAATACGGTACTGCCGTTCTTTACAATGAATACTGGTCTGAAGAAGACGGTGAATATGTTGTAGATAATCTTGACGATATTGTTGAAAACGTTCTCGCAATGCTCAAGCTTGACGATATGAATTCACTTTCAGGTCTTCTTGAAGATATGCTTGCAGAGTATGTGTTCAATAATGAAATGGTTACTATGATAGTAAGCATGGTATACACATTGCTCGGTAGCTTGGGTGACATTGACCTTGAAACTCTTCTCTATGAGGTGCTCGGCGTTGACTACTCAAAGCAGGCTATGCTTGATTCTATTGCATATATGTTCAATAAGGTTGACTACACAAAGATTGAAATGTATCAGAAGCTCAATGCACAGATCAGCAATAAGGATTATGAATATACCGAATATTCTTTCTCAAATGCAACTGTTGACAGTGAAACAGGTGAAGTTATTGTAGGCACTTCATTTGACTGGGGCTTCAATAATCCCGAAGTTACTGCAAAGTATTCCAACTCCGAAATCTTCTTAAGAGCTCTTTCAGCAGCATTCGGTCCTTTCTCAATTCTTGTTGAGTACCTCTTTATGGGTGAGGATATTAACCTTCTCGGCATCGTTCACTTGCCTATGTATGAAATCTATCATTACGCATGGATTCCTCTTATGGAGGCTCTCGGTGCTACTGACGGTCTTGTATCATTCAGAGATTACTACGGCTATGTGTTTGCAAATGAAGACGATAAAAACGGTGACGGCATTGAAGGCGGTACAGCCGCATTCTACTATCTGCTCCAGCCTATTGTAAGACTTGCAGAAAATCTTATTGCATCTCCCATTGAAACGGTTCTTAACCTTATTCCCAACCTTATTTTCGTTCTTTCAATCGGCGGTCTTAACAGTATCATTAATAACATTGCACACTTTGCATATGTTCTTCTTGATATTCTCGAGCCTATCGTAGATGTATATCCCATTCTTAACAGCTTCTTGAGCAACCTTGATTTAGGCGGCATCGTCCTCAACCTTTCACTTCCTCTTGATGTTGACCTTAACCAGCTTGTAAATGAGTTACTTGACGGTCTTCTCGGTTCTGCATTAAGCTTTGATATTGAGAATGACAACATTGTACTCGGTCAGCAGACTGTTGAAAAGGAAGTTGATGTTCCTGTTGTTGATGCAAACGGTAATCAGCTTTACGATAAAGCTACAGGTCTTCCTCTTACAACAAAGGAAATGCAGACCGTAACTGAGGATGTTTACGCTGTAGGTACTCTTAATATCACACTTCCTTATCTTGATCTTACAACCCTTTGCTCAGGTACAATTCAGGATAAAACATCAGTTGCAGGCTATCATTACATCTATCTTAACTCATCCGGCGGTGCAGACTTCATCACCCTTGTATTAAGACTTGTAACAGATACTCTGTTCTATAAGGAAAACTGGGAAAATATTACAAACTTCCTCATCGGCTTCTGTGATCTTGATGACGAAGACGATAACGATGCCCTTCTTATGGAAATTATGATGTATATCCACACCAAGGCACAGGATGCTCGTATGAACGACGTTCTTATGGGACTTATCCTTACGATTTATAAGGTTCTTGTTCCTCTTGCAGATAATCTCGGTACGAGATTCAAGAATGTTGATTTCAGTGTTATGGATATGTTCGAAGATATGGATAATATCGGTTCATACGCAAGCGCGTTGATGAATGCAGGCGAAAGCAAGAGTGAAACACTCTCAGGCTTTGCTAAAATCATTCAGATGATTAAGGATTTCTTTGCAAACATCGCAAAGTTCTTCCAGAATCTGTTCAGCTAAAAATAATAGAGAAACGGTGTCGGAAACGGCACCGTTTTTTTTTGCAATAATTGCTATTGACATATTTAGCTTAATAATTTAGAATATAATTGTAGAATTATGTATGAAATATATGAAAAGGATATGATTATGTTCAGGAGAATCAAAAAAAGTGTTGCATATGTTCTTGCTGTCGTTATATGTTTGTCTGCAAATCTCAGTTATCTTTCAGACACGGCATTTGCGGCATCTGAGCAGGAGCTGATGCAGGACAGCATTTTCTTAAAACAGAATACTGCCATAACCTGCACCTTGTCATCGGCGGCAATGATGCTCAGAAGAACAGCTATCTGCGCTGATTATGCAGGCTGGAAGGACATAACTGAAGAATCCATCAAGGCTGAGGGCTGGGTAGAAGGTGTGGGACTCAGGTGGAAGTTTACCGTGTTCGGTATGAGTGTTGACCACGCATATTTTACAGCTGCAAATAAAAAACAGCAGTTAATTGACCTTCTTGAAACCTATCCTCAGGGTTTTGTTATATATAACAGCGGCTCTCAGGGGCAGAGTCACGCAGTTTTTCTTTGCGATTATGATGCAGAGAAGGATGTTTTTTATGCCGCCGATCCGGCAAATAATGTTGCGGCTGGGCGTATGCCTCTTTCGCAAACATCTATGGCAGGCTCAACTCAGGAGGCACAGATAAATAATCTTGACGCTTGCTGGTTTGTCACATCACCCTCTGTTACCGTTAAAAATAATGAGTACACGGCAGAAAACATCGTATCGTCAAATGAATACAATCCGGATAAAGATATCGCAAAATTTAATGAATCTCAGCAGCCAATCGGGGAGTATTTTGTGGTTACAAGCACGGTTTCCACCGTTATGAGATATTATCCGAGCGGTAACTCTTCCGTTGCGGCTAATGTTTCAACTGGTGACCTTCTTTATGTTGAATGTTCCGGCAATAATAACTACGGCGCAAAGTGGTACAAAACGAGCGGTGGGTATTATATTTTCAGCACGAATCTTATTCCTCTTTCCGAGTATTCGGAAGATATCGGTAAATTCAATAACACAGCATCCGAAAATTCAGGTACGTATACTGCTGCTTCCGTGTCGGGCGAAACCGTTGCAGTTCGTGTTGATGCAACAGAGGGCAACAATATCGTAGCTCATATTGAAAACGGAATACGTCTTTATGTGACCCACTCAGGTTACAATTCGGCCGGCGCACTGTGGCTTAAAACCGAAGACGGTTATTATGTGAAAGCCTCCGAAATGGAGTTTGAATCCAAGGCAAAAACAGAAAATTCTGATTTTAATACGCAGATAGGTTCACTCTCGGGCAAATATTCGGCTGAGCCTGTTGAGGATGTTCACTATAACGGCGATGCTCAGCTTTATAAAGTAACTGCATCAGCTTTGAATGTAAGAAAATCCGCTGTTGACGGCGAAATCGTCGGCACACTTAAAAACGGTGAATATGTTGAGGTGCTTGATGTGGCTGACGGCTGGTGCAAAATCCTCTATAACAATTCATACGCGTGGGTTTCAATGAAATATCTTGTGCTTGTTGCAGATGCACAGAACAGTGCAACTTCAGCGGTTACGATAGATAAATCAATTATACATACAGGTGAAAAAATAACTTGTACCGTTGAGAGTGAGGGTGCAAGCCAATATAAATATTCAGTTTATGACTCGTCGGGTAATGTGGTTTATTCTACTGATGATTTTGTAATTAAGAAATCTTTTTCCTTCATACCTGACAACGCAGGCGAATATTATTTTGGTGTACAATTGCGTAATAATGATGCAAGCACTGCTTATATATTCAGTGCAAACTTCATTGCATATGAAAAGCTGGTTTTAAGCTCTGTTACAAGCAATGCAAACGGAGCAGTTTATGTAGATCAGCCGATAAATTGGTCAGTAAAAGCAGCTGCAGTTTCCGATGATGCGGTTTACAGCTATAAGCTGTATTTTAACGGAGAAGTTGTTAAGACTGCTGAATCGTCTGTTTCCGCATTTTCATATACACCCGGGAAGGCTGGTGTATATACCCTTGAAGTTCAGCTTAAGGATTCTCATTCATCTTCGGGAATCTTAAAAAATGAAGTTGAGGTTGTAAACACTGTAAGCATTGATTCTTTTGAACTGAGTACACACACAGCAAAAACAGGAGCAATAGTTCATTGTACGGCTTCTGTTTCTGGCGGAACAGGTGAAGCAGAGTTTGCATTTTATGTGTACAAAAACGGTGACACCGTGATGAATACGGAATATTCTGCAAAAAGCTCCGCAAGCTTTACATTTGATGCGGCAGGAGAGTACAGTATTTACTGCTTTGTCAAAGGTGAAGCCGGCAACGTTATCAGTAAATCCTTGGAATTAACCGTTACAGACAATATGTTGGGTGACGTTGACGGCGACGGTAATATTACTGCAAGTGATGCACGCCGCGCTTTGAGATGTGCCGCACAGCTTGAAACGCTTGAGGGTTCTGCCCGCATAGCCGCAGATGCAACAAAAGACGGTGAAATCACATCAGCAGATGCAAGACTTATATTAAGATGTGCCGCAAATCTTGAAAAAATTTCATAATGAGCCGATTTTTAATATTGATTTAATATTAATCTTATACAATCTCCAAGGGAGATGAAAATTAATGAATGTAGCTTTCTTTTTAAAGCCAAAGATTTCGGTAGCATTTCTGTATTCCGATTTTACACTTCGGCAGGCACTTGAAAAAATGCATTATTACGGTTATACTGCAATACCTGTTATCGGGAGGGACGGCAAATATAACGGAACAGTCAGCGAAGGCGATTTTCTCTGGTATATGCTGTCCTGCTTTAACAGCGGCGAAAATGTGGACCAGCGGTATATTGAAGAAATACCGCTGAAAAAGATTCTCAAATCTGACAGCTATAAGCCTGTTAAAATAACCGCAAATATGGATGAACTGTTCAATGTTGCAATGAATCAGAATTTTGTGCCTGTTGTTGATGATCTCGGCTCATTCATCGGCATAGTTACAAGACGAGATATTATAAAGTATCTTTCAGACGAAAAAACAGAGCCGTAAATCCGGCTCTGAATTTTTTTCTATTTAATCAAAAAGGGGAGTGGAGAAGTATCTTTCCGCTGTATCCGGCAGTACGGTAACAACTGTTTTGCCTTTGCCGAGCTTTTTAGCAAGCTTTAACGCGGCGGCTACGTTCGTTCCGCTTGATATTCCGCACATAAGACCTTCTTCTTTTGCAAGAGCCTTTGCGGTGCCGATAGCCTCTTCGTCAGATATTATGCAAACGTCATCGTATATTTCCGTGTTGAGAATCTTAGGGATAAGACCGTCACCAATGCCCATCTGCAGATGTGTGCCGATGTTTCCGCCGGCAAGGATTGCGGCATTTTCAGGCTCAACCGCCCATATTTCAATGTCAGGATTCTGAGCCTTGAGCACTTCACCGATACCGGTTATTGTGCCGCCTGTGCCTATGCCTGAGCAGAAGCCGTGAATGGGTCCTGCAACCTGCTCAAGTATTTCAAGCGCGGTATGATGCCTGTGTACGGTGGGATTTGCTTCGTTCTCAAATTGTTGCGGAATGAAAACCCTGCTGTCATTTTCGGCAAGCTCCTTTGCGGTCTTGACGCACTTTTCAATGCATTCACCTATGTTGCCGTCGTCGTGAACAAGAATTACCTCAGCACCGTAATGCTCAACAAGCTTTTTTCTCTCAATACTTACTGAGTCGGGCATAATAATCTTTGTCTTGTAGCCTTTTACAGCACCGACCAGTGCAAGTCCGATGCCCTGATTGCCGCTTGTGGGCTCAACAATTATTGTATCCTTGTTTATTTTGCCTTCTTTTTCGGCAACCTTTATCATATTGAACGCTGTTCTTGTTTTTATCGAGCCGCCCACATTAAGGCCCTCGTATTTTACAAGAATTTCCGCACTGTCATCATCCGCCATTCGGGACAGCCTTATGAGAGGTGTGCTACCCATAGCTTCAAGAATGTTGTTATATATCATATAAATACCTCTATAAATTAATCAAACATTTGAATTATAGTATTTTTTTAATATTTTGTCAATTGTATTGTATGCAAATTTAAAGAAAGAGTGAGTAAAATGAATAATTTTTTAATGAAATTAAGGTCCTTTATGGCAGGCAGAAACGGCATAGATAAGCTGACCTACGGCTTGCTTGTGGTTTACTGCATTTTTGCCGCGGTCAAGGTATTTTTGAGAGCCTTTTATGTGCCGTATATAGTAGTAAGTATTTTGCAATACGCGTTTTTAGGCTATATAATATACAGAATTATGTCAAAAAATCTGCAGAAAAGATACAGGGAAAACGCCGCTTTTGAGAGATTTCTCACCGCGTGGAAGCCTTATTTTGAGCATCTTAAGCTTCGCGTTCAGTTTATAAAAACTCATAGGTTCAGAACCTGCAAGCATTGCGGCGAATTTTTAAGACTCAAAAAGGTAAGAGGCACCAGAAATATCAGATGCCCCCGTTGCGGTAACGACCTTAAGTTTCATATTATCTTTTAAACAGACTCCAAGGATAGCTTTCATAAGGAGGCTGACTTGTAACGGATATCTTTTCACCCGTGATAGGATGTGTAAATATCAGCTTGTGTGACCAGAGTGCAGTTTCGCACCTGTTGTCACGGCTGCCGTATTTGCCGTCACCTGTTACGGGCATTTTCCTTGATGCAAACTGAGCTCTTATCTGGTGGGTTCTGCCCGTTATCAGCGTAACGAGCGTGAGTGCGTGATTTTCTGCTTTGCCAATGACGGAATATGTAAGCTTCGCATCCTTTACACCCTTACGAATTCTCCCGACAATATATGTTTTATTTTTCTGCCTGTCACGGAAAAGGAGATCATCAAGCTCTGCTTCATCCTCTGCCGGTATAGCATCGAGCACTGTTATGTATTGCTTTGTTATTGCATTTTCGCTTATTAATTTTGAAAAAGCAGAGGCGGCAACCTTTGTTTTTGCATAAACTATCGCTCCGCCTACAGGTTTGTCGAGCCTGTGAAGTGTATAAATGTCACATTTCAGCTGTTCCTTCAGCATTTTCGGCAAGCTCTCATCTGATTGCGAATCTTCGGACAGCATACCGGGTAGTTTTTCACATATACAGATATGTTCATCTTCGAATAAAATATTTATCATTATCTTCACCTTTCAAATAGTAACATAAACTGACAATTTATACAATACTTTAATTTATGTTGACTTAAATTGAATATCGTGTTAAAATAAAAATATCTATGGGAAGGTGATATAAAAATGAAAAGACTGTATTTTTTAATTGCGGCGGCTGTGATTTTTGCATCAGTAGCTGTTTTCGGTCAATTTGGTGCTGATACGGTAACCGTTACGGAAAATGCAAAGGTCGCTTACGGCAGCTGTACGGACGGTCATAATTATGACGGTGATTACAAAGTAATTACTGTTGCAACCTGTACAACCAAGGGTACAAAGTACAGAACCTGTACCGTCTGCAGTTATAAGGATATTGTTGAAACAGCGAAGGATTCGGACAACCATACTGAGCTTGATGCTGACGAATGGATCTATTTCCCTGAGGCAACCTGTGTTGAATCGGGTGTGAGATATCATATCTGCTATGCCTGTAATGCTCACGTTGACGAAGAAGTAGTGCCCGAAAACGAAAATTCACATAAGGGCAGCGGTAAGTATGTTATTGTAACGGAATCTACCTGCTCAACAAAGGGTGTGCAGGCTGAGATATGTGAATTGTGCGGTGAGCATTGCAACCAAACTGAAATCGCATACAATCCAAGTAAGCATACGGTTACCGAAACATCAAAATCAAAAATAACTGTTATTCCTACTTGTGCTCTTGAAGGTGAGGCGGTTACATATTGCGATTACTGCAATAATGTGGCAGTTACAACTCCCATTCCACCTACAGGTAACCACGTACCGAATAAGGAGCTCATTATTGATGTAGCTCCGAATTGCACTTACGAGGGCTCTTGCTCATATCATTGTGCTGTCTGTGATACTCCTATGTATGTTCAGTCCATAGCTGTTGAGCCTGACGCTCACGTATATGAAGATTATACTGTTGATAAGCCTGCAACCTGCGTTTCAACAGGCGAAAAGTCAAAATACTGCATTCATTGCAATAACAGAACGGACGTTACTGAGATTCCCGTTGATATCAACGCTCATTCCTACGGTGAAGAATGGGTCGTTACAAAAGAAGCAACCTGCGCCGAAATGGGACTTAAGCATAAAGTCTGCACTCTTTGCGGTTGCAATTCCGTATCAGTTCTCATTGAAAAAACTGACCATTCCTACGGTGAGGAGGGTGAAATTCTGCAGATTTCTGCAGATGAGCTTTCTGCTCAGGTGAAATATACCTGTAAAGTCTGCGATTATGAATATATCACAATAATTCCCTATAATTCAGGAAAAGACGACAGCGATTACACTCCCGCAGGATATTACAGATTAAAAACAACTGCTGATTCAAGCTTTATTGTTGATGATGACGCTTTGATTGTTTTAAACGTCAAAACAGGTATGACACTTAAGACCTTCAGCTCTAACTTTAAAAATTTTGATGAATTTTACGTTTATTCAGTTACGGGTAACGTAATCAGCGCAGATACTGTTATCGGCACAGGTACAAGAATTAACCACAGAGCGGAAAACGGCAAGGTTACAAACTACTATGTCAGTGTAATGGGTGATATTGACGGCGACGGAAAAGTTTCAGCCGCCGATGCAAGAAAAGCGCTTCGTGCATCAGCAAGCATTGATACGCTTACAGGTGCATATGAAGTTGCGGCAAATGTTAACGGTGACGACGGTATAACTGCGGCAGATGCAAGGTATATATTAAGAGTTTCCGCAGGACTGGATAAGTTTAATTATGATACTTAATGACGGTGAACATATAGAATATATCGGCGAAAAGCTTCAACTTATAGTCTCGAAGGCGCATACCTTCGGGACTGATGCACTTTTGCTCGCTTCTTTCGCTACCCCCTTAAAAAATTCCCTCGCCTGCGATTTCGGCACGGGATGCGGAATTATCCCGTTTTACTGGCTGCGTGAAGGCTTGTGCAGGCAGATTTATACTGTTGAAATACAGAAAAAAGGCTTTAATCAGCTTACCCGTTCAATTGAAATTAATTCTGTCGATAAAATTTCGCCCTATAACTGCGATCTCAGGGAAATTCCAAAGGACATTCCTAAAGGTAAATTTGACGTAATCACAATGAATCCGCCTTATACAAAGGCAAATTCGGGTATTGTGAGCGAAGCGGAAAGCGATAAAATCGCCCGTCACGGCATAATGTGTTCACTTGAGGATGTTTGTCAGACAGCCTCAAAAATGCTTAAATTCGGCGGCAAGCTGTGTATGTGTCTGCGCCCCGAAAGGCTGTTTGAGCTGACGGGAGCTATGCAGAAGTTCAATATCGAGCCTAAAAGACTGCGTTTTGTATCTCAGCGTGACGGTCTTACCCCTTGGCTGGTGCTTGTTGAAGGCAAGCTGGGCAGAAAACCGGGGCTTGCAGTTGAGCCGGAGTTGCATATAGAAAATGCAGACGGAAGCCTGTCTGCAGAGATGATTAAAATTTTAGGTTCATACAGAAAAGAGTGACGGTATGGATACATCTTATATCTGGTTGCTGTTGCTCATTTTTATCATTTTTTATGAGAAAAAACGGCGCAACAGCATTTTTAATGTTCTGCGAATAAAACGAAAAAGGAGAGAAAAAATTATGCCCCATATGATAGAAAGATTTATCGGTAAGGACTGTCTTATCAATTTAGGTTCGGGCGGCACGGCAGACGGAATTGTCAAATCCGTTTCTGAAGGCTGGGTTGAGCTTGAAGGACAGGACGGAAATATTCAGGCTGTAAATACAGATTACATATGCAGGATAAGAGAATATCCCAAAAACAGAAACGGTAAAAGGAAAGTTGTTATAGAATGAGCGGAAAATTATTTGTAGTTGGCACGCCTATAGGCAATCTTGGTGATTTTTCGCCCAGAGCCGCGCAGACTCTTGCCGATGTGGATTTTATCGCCGCAGAGGATACAAGAGTTACCGTAAAACTGCTTAATCATTTTGAAATAAAAAAGCCTATGGTCAGCTATTACGAGCATAACAAGGCGTCCAAAAGCGAGCATATCATATCAAGAATACTGGAAGGGGAGAATTGTGCTCTCGTTACCGATGCAGGTATGCCCGCAATCTCCGACCCCGGAATTGACCTCGTTGCGCTCTGCCATCAGTATAATATTGAGGTCGTGTCCGTTCCCGGTCCCTCTGCAATCATAACTGCGGCGGCTATCAGCGGAATGGACGTGTCAAGATTTACCTTTGAAGGCTTTTTATCTATGAATAAGCCAAAGAGAAGAGAACATCTTGCGGATATAGTCAATGAAAAACGTACGATGATATTCTATGAAGCACCTCATAAGCTCCCTGCCACACTCAAGGATTTTCTTGAATATCTGGGTGACAGAAAAATCGCCCTTGTAAAGGAGCTTACCAAAATTCACGAAAACGTAGAGCTTACGACGTTGTCAGAGGCTTGTGAAAAGTATTCGCAAACGCCGCCCAAGGGTGAATTCGTTGTGATTATCGAAGGAAAAAAGACAGAAGATGTTGTTTTTGACGAAACAGACGGCATTGCTCTTGCAAAAAGATTTTTGAGCGAGGGAATGTCCTTGAGTGAAGCGGCAAAAAGAGCCGCAAAGGAAACGGGAATCAAAAAAGGTGATATTTATAAAGCCTTAACGGAGGAAGACAGATGATTGCATCTATTACACAGTTCTGGTATTTGTGGCTTGTTTTGGTAGTGCTTGTTGTCGCGCTGGTTCTTGTGATGCGCAAAGCCTCAGCCGCAATGAAAAAACGCAGTGAGAGAATTGAGAAAGAAAGAGAGTTCGCAGAACGGTTCAAATATCTTGTTAATAAATATTCTTCTCTTGATTCCGCACTTATTGAATCTTCCGAGCCGTCGGAGCTTGCAGAGGGTGTTACAGCCGTATTGCAATATAAACTCGAAAAATCCGTCAATCCCGATGAAGAATACAAAAATGCCGAACAGTGGAAAAGGGAAGTGTACGCACTTTATTATTTCAGTGAGGATTGTCAGCAATCACTTTCATATTTTTTCAGGAATAACGGCGAACCTCTGCCCTCTGTAGTGCTTGAAGGACTTAAAAGCATCGGCTACGATAAAATTTATTCCACGGTTGCGCAGATGTACTCAATGTACGATGAAAATAACGAAAATGTTTCGCTCGATAAAAACAGAGCAGAAGAGCTTGATGTGAAATTCAGAAATTCATATGACAGCAAAATGTTCTTTGAGCTTATTAAGAATTATATTGTTGAAAACTGTAAACAATAATTTATCAGTTAGTAGTTAGTAGTGAGAAGTGAGGAGTGAAGGAAAAGGCTCCGCCTTTTGAACCATTTAAATCCAAGCCGCTTTGCGGCTTCCTTAACTCCTAACTCATCACTCCTAACTCCTAACTACAATAATCAAACGTGCAGACTTGTTTTGTTGATTCTGCACAATTTTTTTGTCTTTTTTTATACGCTCCTTATTTTAATAAAAATATTGATTTTTTATTTTTATTGTTTTATTCTATATGTGTAAAAATTTATCCGGAAAGGATGTTTTGTTTTATGGAAAAGAAAGTACGAATCGGTGTTGTTGGCTGCGGCGGTATAGCAAACGGAAAGCATATGCCCAACCTTAAAATGATACCCGAAGTTGAAATTGTTGCATTCTGTGACATTATCCCCGAAAGAGCAGAAAAAGCAAAAGCTAAGTTCGGCACAGAGAATGCAAAAACATATACAGACTACAAAGAGCTGTTGAAGGATGAAACAATCGACGTTGTTCACGTTTGTACCCCCAACCGTTCCCACAGCTTTATCACTATTGATGCACTTGAGTCAGGTAAGCACGTAATGTGCGAAAAGCCTATGGCAAAGACTTATGCGGAAGCAAAGGCTATGTATGAGGCATCCGTAAGAACAGGTAAGCTCCTTTCTATCGGTTATCAGAACAGACAGTGCGGCGAAAATCTCTATGCAAAGGCTGTATGTGATGCAGGCGAGATCGGCGAAATCTACTACGCAAAGGCTGTTGCTATCCGCAGAAGAGCAGTTCCCACCTGGGGCGTATTCCTTAACGAGTACGAGCAGGGCGGCGGTCCTCTTATTGATATCGGTACACACGCTCTTGACCTTACACTCTGGATGATGAACAACTACAAGCCTAAAATGGTTGTGGGCAACACATTCAGAAAGCTTGCAAACCAGACAAATACCGCTAACGCCTGGGGCGACTGGGATCCCGAAAAGTTCACTGTTGAGGATTCCGCATTCGGCTATATCGTAATGGAAAACGGCGCAGTTGTCACTCTTGAATCCAGCTGGGCACTCAACGTTGCAGAACCGAGAGAGGCTTGTTTCGTTCTCTGCGGTGACAAGGGCGGTATTGATACTCTTGATGATATCCGTGTCAACTACGTAAAGAACGGCAGACAGTGCATCGAAAAGCCCAATATGGATTGCGGCGGCGTTGCATTCTACGAGGGTGATTCCGACGATAACGCATTTATCGACCAGCGTATATGGATCGACGCTGTTCTCGGCAAGCGTGAGCAGTGCGTAAAGCCCGAACAGGCAATGGTTGTTACACAGATTCTTGAGGCTATTTATGAGTCTGCAAAGACAGGCAAGCCCGTTTACATCAATAACGATTAACAGGAGATAACTACAATGATGACATTAGGTATGATTGAACATTGGAGCGAAGAAGGCTTCAAGCATATAGCTGATTTAGGTATGCACTATATCGAGCTTGACTACAACAACGGTAACGACCCCGACAAGCTTGTTGAGCTTATTCCCGACCTTAAAAAGTGGAGTGAGCAGTACGATGTAAAAGTCGGCGCAATCGGCAGATGGGGTTCAGATAAAATTGACGCTGAAGGCAATATTATCGAAGAAGAGCTTAACAATACGTACAAAATCCTTGACGTATGTGCTGAAATCGGATGTCCCGTATTTATTACAGGCGTAAATTACAATGAGGAGCAGTCCTTTGAGTGGAACTGCGACAAAGCTGTAGCTGTTCTTTCAAAGGCAGTAGAATACGGCAAGGCAAAGGGCGTTAAGGTCTGCTGCTACAACTGCGATTGGAATAACTTTGTAAGAGAGCCCAAAGCCTGGGCCGCAATTCTTACACAGGTTGACGGTCTCGGCATCAAATATGACCCCTCACATTGCATCACAGCAGGCACAGGCAGATATCTTGAAGAAATCAACGATTGGGCGCATAAGTTCCACCATTTCCACATTAAAGGTACAATCGTTATCGGTGACGACCACGTTGACGATCCGCCCGCAGGTCTTGATATGATTGACTGGCGTCAGATTATGGGACTTCTCTATGCTCATAAATACGACGGTATGCTCTCAATCGAGCCTCATTCTGCTGTATGGAGAAGCGGCGCACAGGGTGATTGGGGTATCACACTTACCAAAAACTATATCGAACCTATGATTTTCAAAGGATGATAATATGAAATTAGCAGTACAGTTATATTCTCTGCGCGATATGGTAAAATGCGGAGAGGACTTTCTTAAAATTCTTGAAGAAGTAAAAAAATTAGGCTTTGACGGTGTTGAGTTTGCAGGCTATCACGGTCTTGATGCGGAAACTATCAAAGCAAAGCTCGATGAATTGGGACTTGTTGCTGTTGGCGCACATATCGGTCTTGACGATTATCTGCCCGAGAATATCGAAAAAACAGCTCAATTCCATAAAACTCTCGGTTGCCTTTACTGCGGAGTAGGCGGTGCATCTCACGATACTGTTGAAGAATGTGAGTATGCAGGTGATGTTCTCAGAGCAGGCGCGGAGAAAATGGGCATTCCCACCTATTATCACAACCACACAGAGGAGTTCACACCTCTCGCAAACGGCAAGACTGCAATGGAGATTTTTGCCGAGCGCACAAAGCTGGAAATAGACACTTATTGGAGCTTCCACGCAGGTGTTGATAACTATAAGTATATCACAGAGCATAAGGATGACATTCTTCTTGTACATATCAAGGACGGCATCGACGGCAAGCCTTTGGCTCTTACAGAGGGCAACAATGACCTTGACGCAATCATCAGAGCAGTTAAGGATACGGGCATTGAATGGGTTATTCTTGAAAACGACGATCCCGTACCCAACGGTATTGAAGATGTGGCAAGAAGTATGAAATACTTAATGTCTGTTAAATAATGATTTACAGAAACAATTCGCAATGCGCATTGTGAATTATTCAGTGAACTTAAATTAAGTGAGGTACAAAATTGTGAAACTTGGTGTATTTACAACACTTCTGAGCAATCTTTCATTTGAAGAAGCTCTTAAATATTTTAAATCTCTGGGCATCGAAATGGTAGAAATCGGTTGCGGCGGCTATCCCGGTAACGCTCACGCAAACCCCGAAATTCTTCTTAACGATGCAAACGCTCTTGAGGATTTCAAGTCTCTTATCAAAAATTATGATGTGGGTATCAGCGCATTGAGCTGTCACGGCAACCCCGTGCACCCCGACAAAGCAACGGCAAAATATTTTGACGATGCAATCAAAAATACAATTCTCCTTGCAGAAAAACTGGGTATTCATCAGATAAACACATTCTCAGGCTGTCCCGGTGACTGTGAAACAGCAAAATATCCCAACTGGGTAACCTGCCCTTGGCCCGATGATTTCGGCAAGATTCTTGAGTGGCAGTGGAACGAGGTGCTCATTCCTTATTGGAAAGATACCGTTGAGTTCGCAAAGGCTCACGGCGTTGATAAAATTGCATTTGAGCTGCATCCCGGTTTCTGTGTTTACAATACCGATACAATGCTTCGCATCCGTGAGGCTGTAGGTCCCGAAATCGGTGCAAACTTCGACCCCAGCCACCTTATCTGGCAGGGAATGGATCCCGTTGCAGTTATCAGAGCGTTGGGTGACGCGATTTTCCACGTTCACGCAAAGGATACCAAGCTCGATAAGTACAATATTGCAAGAACAGGCGTGCTTGATACAAAGCCTTATGCAGATGAAATCAACAGAGCCTGGATTTTCCGCAGTGTCGGCTACGGCAACGATGAAGTTTATTGGAAGGATATCGTAAGCAATCTTCGCCTTGTAGGCTATGATCACGTGCTTTCAATTGAGCACGAGGATTCACTTATGAGCCAGAACGAAGGTCTTTCAAAGGCTGTTGAAATGCTTCAGCGTGTGCTTATTAAAGAAAGCCCTGCCGAGATGTGGTGGGCATAATAACAATAATTTACAGGCGGGAGCCTATAAATTATTGTAGCGATATAAATCCGTAAACGGATTTTCGATATACCTGACGGTGCGATATATACATTCGTATACGATATGTGCCTGTCGGCACGCGGATTTATATCATATCGCATTTGAGCAGAGCTAAAATATATCGAATTTGCGTCAGCAAATATATCGCGTTGCGTCAGCAACATATCGCTTATTTAATTATAAATATTTTGTTAACAGTAAAAAAAGCCACCGGTTCAACCGGTGGGTTCCTGTTATTTATCTGTGCTACAATAAAAATGAAAGCAGGTGTAAATATGAAAAAAGCTAAAAATATTTTATGGGGAATTCTTCTTATTGCCGCAGGTGTTTTGTTTGCATTGAAGGTGCTCAACGTTATTGATTTCAACATCTTTTTCGACGGTTGGTGGACATTGATAATCATTATTCCCTGTGCTGTGGGAATTTTTACCGAATCGGATAAGCTTGGCAGTATAATCGGCGTTGCGATAGGTGTATTCTTGCTCCTTTGCTGTCAGGATGTACTGAGCTTTGAGCTTCTGAGTAAACTGCTTTTGCCTGCAATTGTAATTATTATCGGTATCAGACTTGTTATCGGCGGTCTGTTCGGAAATAAGGCAAACGAGTTGTTTAATAAAATGAAAGAAAACGGGCTTAATCACAAAGAGTATTATGCAACGTTTTCTTCGCAGAATATCAGTTTTAACGGTGAGCTTTTTGAAAGTGCAGAGCTGAATGCTGTGTTCGGCGGCGTAAAATGCGATTTGAGCGGCGCTGTTATAGATAAGGATTGTGCAGTCAAGGTGTCTGCAATTTTCGGCGGAATTACAATACTTGTGCCCGAAAACGTTAACGTAAAGGTCGGTACAAATTCAATCTTCGGCGGTGTAACAAATAAGGCTGAATCGGCAGATAAAAACAGACCTACTATTTATATCAGCGGAACCTGTATGTTCGGAGGTGTTGATATAAAATGAAATCCTGGCAGAAAACGATAAAATATCTTGCTATGGCTTTTGCCGTATTTCTTATAGTCAGCATTTTCGGCGGTATATTTGCATCACTGGGCGCGTTCAACATCGTAGGCAGTCTGTTTGATAAGAAAACAGATGTACTGCTCGGCGAGCTGAAAACATATACCGTGTCCGATAGGGTTGCCGATATAGAAATAGACGTTGCTGCAGCTGAGTTTACCGTAATGCAGGCAGATTCGTTTTATGTTGAAAGTAATATTGAGAACATAACTGTTAAAGTGAATAACGGTTGCCTTAAAATTGACGACAACGTGGAATCAGGTGCATCATTGCTGTCTGCTGATACAGCGGTGCTCAATGTTTATATTCCTGCAGGATATGTTTTCGGTGTTGCTGATATAGACACGGGAGCCGGCAGGGTTGTTATCAACGAACTTTCTGCGAACGAGCTTGAATTGGACCTTGGCGCAGGTGAAGCCGAAATGAAAAACATAACTGTTACTGATAAGACGGAGATTTCAGGCGGCACGGGCAATGTGAACATTACAGACTGTAAGTTTTATAAGCCTGAATTAAGTCTTGGCGTTGGCGAATTCAGCTTTACGGGTGAATTGCTCGGCAAGGGTTCAATTGATATGGGTATAGGTGAAGCAAATATTATTCTTCTCGGCGATAAAAACGATTATACAGTCAGCGTAACCAAAGGTGTCGGCGAAGCCAATGTGGACGGCTACAGAGTTGACAATAACGAAGTTTTCGGCAACGGAGAGAACAGAATTGACATCTCCGGCGGAATCGGAGAAGTCAATGTAGAATTTAATTAACAAAAAAGCCACCGGTTGAACCGGTGGTTTCGATTTTAGTCTGTAAAGCAAAGTGAATATCCGTCTATTACAATAACAAATGTATATTCAAAGCTCTCGTCAAGGTATGTGGTTTTGCCCACAGCCGCATTACCGCTTATTCCGTTATAAGTTATATCATAAACGGTTGATTCGCCAAGAGTGTTGTTCACGGTGTAAGCAATTTTCCAAGCTTCGCCTGTTGAATCGTTTGTTATTGTAATTATTCCGTTTTCTGCGGTGCAACTCAGATCAATTACTTTTTCACCGTCATATACGGATTGACTTTCCTCGGAGGCGTAGAGGATATCTCCGCTTTCACCGCTTTGAACATATGCGAATTTCCAGCTGTGATTTTCTGCTGTAAATTCGTTTTCTGCACTGCATCCGCATAATGCTGTAAGACAAATGCATATCAGTACGATTAATGATTTTTTCATTTTTTTTTCACTTCCTGAATTTTAAAAATAACGGTAAAAAGTGTTTCTGACAAAATGCTACCGCAAAAGAGAACCAATAATTCGCCGTTACGTTTCCGCTGATAATTATTCTTCTTATAATTTCATTTGCTTTGCCGCTTTGCTTTTCGCAAAGCGCATTTTTTACATCTGCATCTGTTATGATTCTTTTGATTTCTTCCTTTTTTTCTTTTGATGTGAGCTTGCAGTTGTCCGCAAACAAAACTGTCATACAGGACAGAACATTTTTAAGAAACATAAAATCCGCAGTTGCTTTATTCTCGCAAAGGGTGCTGAAATAAAAACTGATAATTTTGCAGGCATCGAATTTTTCGGGAATATAGCCCGAAATAAGGCTTACCGATTTATCAATGTTGTAATTGTACAGCACATCGGGAATTGCTTTGACATTTGGATTACAATTCAGCGCCTCAGCATTGAAAATTCTGTCCTCGCCGTAACGGTAATCCTTAAAACGGATGCTGTTTTTATTCAGAAATTCTCTTTTATAGGCTTTGTTCCATACCTGATTGAGCAGATTGTTACTGTAATATTCATCAACCGTGAAGGGGGAGGAGAGGGAGTAAATTTTATCTTCCGCTCTGCCGAAAAAACATTGCTTAAAGCCGAAAATCAATATGTCTGCGTCAAGATTTGCAGATATAACCGGGTACGCATTGTCAGCAAATGTGTCGTCGCTGTCAATGAACATCACATACTCGCCTTTTGCAATATCAATACCTGTATTTCTCGCGCTTGCAGGCCCTGCATTTTTTTGTTTTACGGAGTTCACAGACGGATATTTCTCCGTCAGCATTTTTATGATTTCGGGGGTGTTGCCCGTCGAACCGTCATCAACAATGATAATCTCAGCATCCTTGAATAAAACAGCGGAAGATACTGCTGTTTCAAGTGTATCGGCACAGTTGTATGCCGGTATGATTATGCTCAGAAGCATAGCAATATCCTCCGTTATTTGTCAAACAGCTGATAAAGGCTGTTTTTGATGTTTATATTGTAGTAGTCAAGGCTGTCAAATTGCTTGGTGTGCTTTTTCTGACTGATAATTGCGCCTGTAATATCGTCCGTACCCATAAGCATATCGTTGTACTTTTCAAGATGCTTTTCAAAAATAAGGTCAAGTCCCAACGCTTTTGCTTCCCACAGCACCATACCCTGTCCCTCGTGCCTTGACGTGAGCACAAGCGCATCCATCTGCGCCATATATGGATACGGATTGTCAACGGCGGGAATAACCGTAACATAATCACTCAATGCCTGTTCCTGTATCTGCTGAGTGATTTTCAGCTCTTCAGCTCCGCCGCCGAGAAGATAAAGATGTATGTCGGGGCGCTTGATAACTGCTCTTGCAAAGTAGTCAAGCAGAATGTCAATACCTTTTTGATGTGTAAATCTGCCCACAAATATGAAATTTGTAATATCAGGTTCAACACGGAAATCAATTTCTTCCTGACTTTTCTGTATAAGCCTTAATGTGTTTATAGAATTGGGAATAACGGTAATTTTCTTGTTTTTTATTCCCGTCATATACCTGAACGGCTCAACAATACCCTTTGAAACAGCAACGAATTCATCGTAGCGCTCAAATTTTGATTTGAAGTGCCTCCACAGCATACGGTATTTTGCGGAATTTTTGTATTCGATCTCAACGTCGTTGTGAATCCACATTATGCGTTTTTTAGCCTTTACCGCAAAGGTGCAAAGCGCACACTCGTTGCTGTAGCTGTTGTAATCTATTGCAAGGTCGTATTCCTTGTCAGGCAGATTGTAGGTGAACATTTTTCTCAGCGTGTTGAAGCTTACAACTCTGTTAAGATAAAACAGCGGCTTGAGGATATAAACGTTGATGTGGTTCAAATCCTCAAAACTGCATATTTCCGGCTGAGCAAACAGGAATAAATCAACCTCATAGCTGGTCAGGTCCATATTTGTCAGCAGGTTTAGAAGTGAACGCTGAATTCCGCCTATACCGAGGTCTTTCTGGAATATGGCGATTTTTTTCATCGTTTCGGTGAAATACCGCTGATAACAGCCTGATTGCCCATACCTGTGTCCATATTGAACCAGAGTATTCTTTCGTTGCCGTCCTTGTCAAGGAGCTTGATAATGATTTTCTTGTTGTTGTCAATGTAGTTTGCATCAAGAATCCTGTATTCAGACTTTGCAAAGATCTTCTTAACAGTGTCAAAATCAGTTTTTACGTATTCTTCCATATTGTCGGAAACGAAAAGAACGTCACCGCAGATGTGATTGATGAACGCAAGCAGAAGCTTCTGGTCCTGATCGAATTTAAGGTTTGAATATCTTAAGAAGAAAACATCGGGGTCGTTAAGGAAAACTCTGTGATTGAGCTGACGGCGGAAAATTGAGTTATTCATAGCATTCTGTGCAGAGGGGAGCTCAATGCCGATACCCATTTTGTTGTAGAATTTGCCTGTGTATTTAAGGTCAACGTCACAGCTGATACGGCAGGCATCAACCTTGCCGAATGCCGCACCGAGGGGTACACCGCAACCGAGAATGAGCTTGTCACCGCAACATTCACGCAGGAAGTCCATAGCCTCGCACATAATTGTGCCTCTTGTTTTGTTGTTACGGGGCATCATACACTCGCTGTAAAGGAAGTCGAGCTTTACCATATCGTATCCCCATTCGTTGAGCACAACGTCAAAGAAATGCTTTATGTGCTCTCTTACTTCGGGGTTGTAAATATCAAGGGTGAACGCGCCGCCCCAACCCTGACAACCAAGCTGAGGCCTGCCTTTTTCGTCTTTGATTACCCAGTCGGGATGCTCCTTGTAGGTTCTTGACTTTATCTGCACATTGAAGGGTGCAAGCCAAATACCTGCCATATAACCCTTTTCGTGGATTTTATCTGCAATATATTTCATTCCGTTGGGGAATTTTTCGCAAGGGTCAAGCCAGTCACCGACAAAGGTTTCGTAACCGTCGTCAACCTGGAAAATGTTAACGTCTTCCTTGACCTTGTCCATAGCGTTAAGGTCGCGGAGAATGATTTTTTCGTCAATCTTCTGGAAGTAGTTGTACCAGGATGTGTAACCGGAAAGGTGGTCAATTTTGGACTCTTTCTTAACGCCCATAAGGTCGAAATACTTATCGAAAACTTCTGCTTCCGTGCCGTTTAAAATAACGACCTCACCGAGCTCGTAATCGGAATCAATGGTGATGCCCTCAACATCTTTTCTGATGTAAAGAGTGTTTGCATTCATATCCGCACCGATGATCGTATAGCCTGCTCTTTCGGAAAGTGAGCCTATAAACAGGAATTTTTCGCCGTTTTTGATGTATGTATAACAATGGCTGTGGAAACAACCCTTCTTTGTTTCGGGCTTGCAAAGCCACATATCGGATGCAAGACCTGCAAACTTGTCTGCCTTGAGAGTTCTTATCCATTCACCCATAGCATCCTGCATATCGGACTTTACATACTCTCTTGATGTGGACCATGACTGATAACCGTTTGCAAAGAATCTGTCGTTTGCGTCAAAATTATGCTCAAAGTCAAATCTTGCCCAGATAAGCTCTACGCGAGCTTTAGGCTTGAGTGTGAGCTTTACAGAACCGTCTGTAACGCTGTAGTCGGCATCAAGATATTCACTTGTCGTGCCTTCAAGAAGTATATCAGTGCCGTTGTGCTTGTAGTAGCAAAGAAATTTTGCATTGTTCATATATATCCGCTCCTATACAATATTTATAAATCTAACCTATTATATTATGCAATATTTTAACTGTGATGTCAAGGCTGACTGCTTAAATCCTTAATACATAATAATCGCAGTATTCTGTTCCGTCGTGCCCGATGAGTTTTTCATCAGAAAATTCAAAACCTGATTTTTTCAGAGCATTGATTCTTTCGGTTGCAGAGGAGATTGCTTTTGTGGCAATCTTATCGCAGTCAAATAAACTGAAAGTCGGTTGAATAATTAATGACAGTATGTCTTCAATTTCATCGGATTTTTCATAAGCACTTTTTAAATCCAGACGAAGTAATCCGCAATTTGAAAAATGATCGTCTGCATCTCTGTGGAACAGTTCAATTGTTCCCACTGCTTTATTGATGCTTTTGTCAATTACACTCCAACGGACAAATCCTTTTCGGCTGTATTCCCAATGCCAATAGTTGATTGCCTGAATCATTCTTTCTGTAGTGGTGTAATGAAAATCGTCACCGCCGCAGTTGTCGCTGTTGAAAAAAGGAACAGCATTTATGTCAGAATATACTTCCAAAAGATCTGAACAATCAGCAAGTGTTACATATCTCAAAATATATTTTCCGCTTTCAAATGTGGGTACACTTGTATATACATCGCTCATAGTTTTTCACCTTTCATTTGGATTAGATTTTACTGTTTTTATTGATGCTATAAGTTTTCTTCTTATCGTTCCGCATTTGTTTTGCAGATGTTGGTGGGTTGGTTCATTAATAGCGTTGATTTTATAAATGATTTCCAACCAATATTCAGTTTCATAGCATTCTTTTAAAGCTATTTCCATTTTATTGATAAAATCAGCTTTGCTTTGGGCATATTTTGCTTCGTGGGAATTTGCACCGATTGAAGAACAAGACCGAAGTAATTGATTTACGAAAACAGAGCGTCCTTTAATGTTATCGCAAATGGCTGTTGTTTCAACGGTCAGTTCTACTGCCAGTTCTTTGATTGTTTTATTTTCCATTATTTAAAACTCCTTGTTTGCGATATACTCGCTATGCTCGTGCGATATAATCTCACTCCGTTCGATTGCGATATAGGTTCGCTATGCTCTCCTGCGATATGATATAAATTCACGTCCCGAAGGGACATATCGTACCGTAGCTATATCGCACACTTTAGTGTATATCGCAAATTCCGTAAGGAATTTATATCGCGGAAAATATTATTTTGTAAGCAAAATAATATTTTCAACTGTTGTTTCACTGTCCCAACAGATATGTGTCACATTCTCATCCCCGTCATAAAAGACGGGGAATTTGAAATTGATACACTTTAACAGTCTGCCGTTGGGCTGTTCTTCTTTGAATATTTCAATGCTTTCAATAAAGGTGTTAAGAAACCTCTTTTTCTCAGCATCAGTAAACTCTTTGTACATTATACCATAATAATGCAGAAAAAGATAGACATTTTCTCCTGATATTTTTTCTTCTTTGATATTTGCTATACGGGATTGTAATTCTGTTATTTGCTCTTCAACAACCTCTATCTCATCATAGAAGTCATAAAGTCTGTTCTGCATATCCTGATACTTTTTATCATAATGCCTGTCTGCAACATCAAGAGTATCCATTTGTGATGCAAGTTTTCTTTTTGACATAACAAGCTGATTGAGTTGCTTTTTTAATATGGCAAGTTCCTCTTCAAGACCTTCTGTACTTACCCTTGTATTAATCTTTTCGCATAATGCTTTTTCAAATTGAGGATTAGATACAAGCCTTTCAATAACTTCTTCAACAGCACCGTTTATAACAGTCTGATTCCATTGTCTGCGATAATCGCACTTGTGTCCGTCAACCTTCATTCGGTGCTTACAAGCATAATAAAAGTGGTCTTTATAGATTGAACCATCAGGCTTTTTCTTACGGTTTATGTTACCATACATTGCCGCACCGCAAACAGGACAGCGAAGCAAACCTGACAATAAATGCTCGTGGTCAAGATTGTAAATCTTTTCCCGTTTAACCCCTAACTTTTTACACTTCTGTTGAGCTAACTCCCAATCTTCAACAGATACAATAGCCTCGTGTATACCGTCATAAATAGGATATTCTTCTTGCTTGACTATATGATACTCATTTCGGGTACCGTTAATCTTTTCCGTCTTACGTCTGCCGAAAGCTATCTTTCCGCAATATACGGGGTTCTGTATAACTAATTTTATGAAATGTGCCGAGAAAGTATTTAATGTTCCATTCTGCCTTGGCTTTTTAGCAATGCCGTGTTGATTGAGATATTTAGCAATACCATTTGCACCCATATTTGTATTTATATATTTATCAAATATAATGCGTATGGTTTCCGCCTCATCTTCTGCAATCTTTAATTCACCTTTTTCAAGATAATATCCGTAAGGTGCAAATCCTCCGTTCCACTTGCCTTCTCTTGCCTTTTGCTTTCTGCCTTCCATTGTCTGAACAAGAATATTCTCACGCTCTATTTCAGCAACAGCAGACAAAACAGAAATCATCAGTTTACCGCTGTCTTTTGAACTGTCCATACCGTCCTCAACACAGATAAGATTTACACCGTAATCCTGCATAATCTGTAAAGAAGAAAGAACATCAGCAGCATTTCTGCCGAAACGTGATAACTTAAAAACCAACACATAATCTATATTATCTTTACCGCTTGCAATATCTGATAACATTCTCTGAAACTCAAGTCTTCCGCCAATATTTTTACCTGATTTACCTTCATCACTGTATTCACCTGCAATATGCATTTCCTGATACTCGGCATATTTACGGAGCTTTTCTCTCTGTGCATCAAGGCTGAAGCCCTCAACCTGCATTGATGTTGAAACACGCGTGTAAATATAGCAATTTAATCGTTTCATATGTTTTCAACTCCTTGTAGTTTTTCATTTTGATTATATTTTTCTTTCGCATATTCGACAAATGTGTGAGGCAGGATAAACCCGCCCCACAATCCATTTAAGCTGTTTTCTTGCTTCTTATTTCAATATCGTCTTTTGGTATCTTGTCACCGTATTTCTCTATCATATCTGCAAGGAAATCTATCATCTGGTCAAACGCTATTTTTTGTTCTTTGGTGAAGGTCGAAACATCAGGAATATTAAAAGTACATTCGCCTTTTATGCAGCTTATGGTTCTTATTAAATCTGCCTTTAAACCTTCATATAAATCAATAATTCTGCTAATCATTACTCATCACCTCGCATCCCTATCACGACTTCGCATCAGATGTCTGTAGTAATACTCGCAAGATTTTAATATAAAGTCTTCCAAATCATTTTCCCTTATTTTAGGTGCAATTTTCTGTATCTTTTCCATAGGCATCTTTATCATAGGCTTTTGATTTGCTTTTTCCTCAGCTAAGATTTCACCAATATGCTCAGGAGTTAAACCTTTCTCTCTACTGATTGCACGTAGCCTTTGTGCCTGAGATAAATTAGGCGTCGCATCACAGACACGGATTTCTTCAGCTAAATCAGCCTGCTCTACTTCGTTGAGATATGAAAGCTCTACGGCAGGAGTAAACGCAATTCGTCCTTCATCAACAAGGTCAAGTAGTTCTGGAATGAGATTTGTAAGACGAATATATCTTTGTACCTGGCTTCTGCTGTCAGGTGAATCTTCCGCAACCTGCTCAACAGACCACTTCTGCCCAAGTTGGGTAGAAGCTTGACCTTGGTGTTTAAGTGCATCAAGTTTCATCTTGTATGCACGAGCTTTCTCACTTGGTAAAATGTGTTCTCTCTGCAAATTAGCATCTACCATTGCAATGACGGCTTCTTCATAAGTGAGCTCATATATGAAAGCAGGTATCATTTCAAAACCTAACTTCTTTGCCGCATAGAACCTTCGGTGCCCTGAAATGATTTCATATTCCGTGCCGGAAATTTTGCGAACAGTAAGCGGGGTAAGAATACCTCGTTCATTGATGCTGTCAACAAGGTTTTGCATTTCCTCATTGTCAATTACCTTGTAAGGATGATTTTCAAAAGGTCGCAAATACTCAACAGGTATTTTATTAGCCCACACATATTCTGTGCGGGCTTTCTGTACTTTGTCATATAAAGTTTCTTTTGTAGGATTGCTTTCTTCAATCTCACGGGGTGTTGCTTTTGATTTTGGTTTAATAGCCATATTATCGGCTCCTTTCTATTTTTCTAATTTTATTCATTTCTGCCTGATGCTCTTTCTGTAAGAGCTTATACAGGTGCGGAGATTTATCAAGAATATCCTCCGCCTGCTTGAGTTTCTTTCTCAATGGCGTGATTTCTTGTGTTATCTCCTTACGCATAGCTTTGTATCTCTCTTTATCTTCGGGAGTGGTGGCTCTGCGTTTTTTGTTGTCTGCCTTGCTTCGCTTTTCTTCAAGCTCAGCAATTTTAGATTTTGTTTCTTCAATAGTAACTGTTAAATCATCAGTAGTCTGAATCTGATTGTCGGTTAAGAAATGATAGTCTGACACATACTGCTTTATATCCTTTGCGGCGTGCCTCATTTCAGGAGAGATAAGCATTGCATCTGCAACCTCTTTCAGTAGTTGAAAAACCAAGATTATTAATAGGAACATTGTGTTTACATAAATAACCTCAGGTCGTTTACCGTGTTCAATACCAAACTCCAATTTCTTTCTCACTGTTTCAAGAGGAAAGTATCTGCGTCTTGCATAAAAGAAGTTATTCCAATCAGCAAGATGGTGTCCACTGTAATAGGTTTCATCGAATCTTTTCTCTATGCCTTCTACTGTATATCCAAGACCTTCAACTCTTACACCTCTTTCCCAATCTTTTGCTTTAATGGTAAATCGCCTGTAATCAACCTCATATCCCATAGTCCAAAGAACTCTTCTGAATTCGTCCCAACTTGTTGCAACGGTAAGACAGATTTCAATATCTTCTCTGAGCATATCTCTGTGTGTTTTCTTACCTTGCTTATGAAGCCAATAGGCTGCTTTTTCACCGCCGTAAAATGGTGCATTTTCAAGAACAGATTTGCCTCGTTCCTTGCAGATATCATCGGATATTTTTCTCAGCTCATAATGGTCACCTATTTTGTTTCTAAATTTAAGACCGTCCTTAAAGGATGTGCTATTGATTACGAAATGGTTATGCAGATGATGCTGTTTATCAAGGTGAGTAGTAACTATCACCTGATATTTGTTACCCCACATTTTTCTTGCTGTTTCTATCCCTATTTCATGACATTCTTCGGGCGTGACTTCATTTTCTTTAAAGCTCTGATAACCGTGATAGGCTATAACAGAGCCTCTTTCACCGAACTTCTTTTTAACCGCTACCATTTGTGCATAAGCATTATACTTTGAGCAGTTGATGCCGCTGACAAAAAGCTCTTGGTCAGTTTTGTTGCTGTTCTCGGCATACTGTAAGGTAGCATACAAATCCGAGTCAAAGAATTTGGGATTCATTGTTTTGTCAGGATTTTCAGCGTAAACAATAACAGACTTTAAATTGCCTTTGACGGGCCAGAATCCGGTGGTTGCCAATTTTCAATTTGCTCCTTTCTTGGTTTAATGAGTACATCGCTGATTTCAGCAAGAAGATTAAAAGCCTCTGCTTCAACATCTTTTGAAATACCCATATCAATAAGTGCATCAAACTTTTCACAGAAATGAAAAAAGGCATCAGGCGGAACCACTTTCGGTTCAAAGCCCAATGCCCTTTGTTTGACATATTCACTTGTTGATAATCCGCATTTTGAAGCATTACGTTCAATCTTCCTTTTCTCTTTTTCTGTAACTCTTGCTACAATTCTGATGTCTTTGATAAGTTTTCACCTCTCATTCTTCATAGGGGATATTAAGGGCGCTCCCTTAACGGGTGGCATTTGGCACACAAATGCCCTGCTCGCTACGGTGTAGGACAGACATCTATAGGATAGTTATGTGCTTCGTCTGTCTTTCCTTCACCGCAGATAAGTGCGACCTTGCAATCCTTTCTTCTTTGATACATCAGCCGTTGATAGTACAGGGTGGCTGTAGTATCCTTTATGCAAGTTTTGAAGTTTTCTTGCAGGATTGTTTTTTACGGCATCATATTCGGTGCCATACTTTTCTTTGTCTAAAAAAGCGATGGTAAAAGTGGCACCGTTTTGAGCCATTAGGCTCAGTTGAAATTTGTGTTGAGCCAAATATTAAAGTTTTGGCTCAAATTGAGATTTGTGCTAAGTCATTGAAAAACTCCTTTCGTTTGATTTTGGATATAAAAATGCACCCGTCAAATATGACGAGTGTTATGTAATTTATCCCTCTATATAGTAATGGGAATTAGAGATGTGAAATTGTTCCTGATTTTGAAAAATATTTTTTGAGCTGATTATCAGAAAAATCTAACGCAGTATTCATATACCGAAATCTTTGTTTTTTATGCTCTCAAAATTATATTTGTGGGGGCAGTTATCAAATAACGAAAATCACCTTTTTATTTATCCCTCTGCTATGCTTAATAAGGGAAAAGTGCAAATTCTAACGGAATACAGCAACAATCAAAAAATAATAAACGCAACAATGCTGAAAGCGTTATATATAAACAAATGTAGGAATTTTTACTCATTTATAAAACCATTCGTAACAAAGAATAATATAAAATGTTTTGAATTATCATTCTCCATATATACATGTAGGTTTGAAACGAAAAAAGTTACTAAAAATTCAAAATTTAGCACACTTTCTAAATTATCCAAAAAAAGTTTTATACTGAATTTTTAAAGCAACATAAATTCTCTGTACAAGAAAGAGAAAAATTGTTGTTACAGTAAGAATTTTAAAAACAAGAAATCACAAGATAAAAAGTTATGAAAACATAAACAGCCGAGGACATTACTGAACTCGGCTGTTATGCTTATTTGGCTTTACACAATAATTGTAATTTTTTTTATTTGTGATATTAAACTTGCATCATGATGTTTTTATTACATCTGTTTAAAGAGGAAAATTGTCATACACAAACTTATCAAAAGCATCAAAAACATTATAAAGGATGCCGTAAGAATCACTTCCGCCAATCAAATCTCTTAATGCAGCAAAAATTGATTTCAAGAGTTTGAAAAGCCAATGTGTTGCTTCAACTTTTTCTTCAGGTGTCATCCAGTCCCATGTGATGATATTTCTGAAAGTTGCTTTGACTGAATCGACTTCAACATCGACATAGCAAGCCCAGTAGTCAACACCGTCAATGCTGATGTAAAGGCTTTGCTGACCGCCGTAGTTTTCATCGGTTTCAGGCTTTATATACCAGGAAACCTCAGATGTGAGTGCTGGATCATCCCAACCTTTTTTACTGTCATAGAGGGCGGTTGTGCCGTCGGTATAGTAAACAAGGAAGTTTACATAAAGGGCGGCAGAAGCAATTTCAGCTTCGTTGTGTACAGCTTCATAATACTTCACGGTGTGAAGCTCGATTGAAGCGATGTTACGGGTGTTTTCTTCAGTGGCAAACGCTGCCACTGAGAAAACTGATAAGCAAATGAGAAGTGCGAGTGTGAGTGAAATTAGTTTTTTCATTTTCATTAATTTTTCTCCTTTTTAATCCACCGTAATTGGTGGTTGATATATGGTATCAGTCATAGGAACTTTGGTTCTCGATGAATTTAACTTTTCATCACTTTCCTCAGAATTTTCATTAGTATTAATTGCCTCACCAATATCCTGACCTAAACCTATAGATTGATTTATTAGTTCCCCTGATAAAACGTCAGTAAGCACTTTTGCTCCTTCTTTAATAACGGAATTTGGAATAATACTGTGTTTTCCATTTGCACGTACAAGTTCTTTCACAATGGAATTACCCAAGATATTAGAGAGCCCCGATCCCACTACTTGAGATACAGTATCGACAAGGGTGGTTTCTGCAAATTTATTTTTTGATGCATTTGCTGAATCCGTTTCTCCACGTTCAGAATAATGAAGTATTTCACCGGAATACACTCCAGCATCTACAATTGAAGCACCAACACCTACAACGGGCACAGATTTAAAAGCATCAATCCATGCATGAGTATTGTCTAGACCCCATTGAAGATCTAACTTATCAAAGCTATCGCAGATTTTTTTTGCTTGTTGATATGAAGAATATTCAAATGTTTGATTAACCTTCTTAATGTACACAGCATAAGATGACTTTCCATCTTTTTCAATAGCTTGAACAGATTTGTTACCAATATTATATACATTACCAGTTGAAACTTTGGATGCCTTTGAATACTGAGGAGCTATAGTACTATCAAAAGTATTATTTTGGTTTTCTATAGCGCTTTTACGCCCCTTATAATAAGCAAATCCTCCGCCACCTACAGATACTAAACCTATTAAAATAGCAACACCCGTTGATATAACAATATGTCCACTCGGATCATCATAATTAACCGGATTATTATGAGTATAAGTATATCTGTTAAGGCTAAGCGGATTCTGAAGGTTACCTGCATATATATCAGCAGTAATGAATGAGCCTGTTTCTGCACGGTAATACCTTGCACGCAGATACTGAAGTCCTGTTGCGTTGTCAACATATTCAGCATTGTATTGATAGGGATTTTCAACACTGTTTCCGCTGACTGTTGCATTACCATAAGCATCGTAAGAGTAAGTTGTAGCTTTCTTACCATTGGTGTTAGTGATATCAACTACAGAGCCCTTACCGTCATAGTCATAGTAGAACTGCTCTCCGTTAATATTTGCACTCTCACGGAAAACACCGTATTCATAAGCGGCTGTAAGCTTACCGTTTGCGGCATACTCCATAAGAACTTGAGTGTACTCGGTATTTACATTATTGATGTAACCTGTAAGGTCGTAATCACCAAAATCGCAACTGTCAACTCCATTAGGAATGAGCATTATATTCTTGATGAGTTCTTCATCAACATCAATGATACCTTCGCTCTTTGAAAGGTTCTTACAGCTCTTGTCATTACAGCAAGCAACACTACAACCATCGTGATCAGAAACAACAAAGAGTCTTTCTCCGTCGCCGTCATAAAGAGCAGCCATAAGAAGTGTACCATTTTCTTTGATAGCAGTCAAACGGTTTTCATTGTCATAGCTGTAGATTTTTGCATCGGTTTTAATAAGGCAAGTCGGCGATTTTTCATTTATGAGATTGCCGTTCTTATCGTATGTATACTCTGTTGTGCCGTCACAGTTTTCCATTGAAACAAGTTGACCGGCTTCATTGTAGGTATACTTTGTGGTTTCACCGTTTTTAACTTCTTTTATACGGTTACCGCTTGCATCATATTCATAAGATGTGAAACCGATACCCTTTGAGCCGAAGCTGAACAATGATTTTTTACTCTCATCAACTTCTACAAGCTGATTTCTGCCGTCATACTTGTATGTTTTGGTTACGGTTTCTTTCTTAATCTGAGCAATGAGCCAGGTAAAGAAGTCATTTTCGCCTGTTGACGAGAATGTCTTTTCGGATTCTTTTACGATGTTGCCCGAACCGTCATATTCATACTTATAGCTTGAGAATTCAACGGTTTTCTTAAAGAACCAAGCAAAGTTAACCATACCATAATTGATAAGACTTGTAATCTGATCGTTTTCGTTGTACTCAATTAAAGTATAAGTATTGTTGGGACGGTGCACTTCCTTGACATTGCCGTTAGGATCGTATTTATATGCAGTATTTTCGCCGTCTCTGTTTGTTATTGAAACGAGTTGATTGAGAGCATTGTATTTGTATGTAACATCTGTGCCATCGGGATAACCGAGCTTTGTAAGATTGCCATAAACATCATATTCATATGTAATTTGTGATTTACCATCTGAAAGTGTGATTTCAGTTACTCTGCCGAGTTCGTCGTACTGATAATTGCTTGTACCTGCAATATCTTCCATTGAAACACGGTTGCCGTCTGCATCATAGCCGTAAAGAGCAACTGTTTCTTCGTCGTATTTCTTTGATATGAGTTGGTCAATCTTGTCATAGTCGTAATTTACGGTTGTGCCGTCTGCATTGCGTACAGTTTCAAGCATACCGTTTTCGTTATAAACATAAGAAGTGATGTCACCAAGAGCATTTGTTGAGCTGGTAAGGTTACCGTTAAGGTCATAACTGTAAGTATAACCGCCTGCAGCAAGGAGATTACCAACCTTGTCATAAATGTAGGTTGACTGATACTTGCTATCTTCAGTAACTGATGTAAGTCTGCCGACAGCATCATAACTGTAATCTTTTCTTCTGTCTTCTGCATCAACTTCAGATATAAGGTTGTTTACATTATCATAAGTGTAAACAATTTTGTTACCTCTGCTGTCAGCAACAGATGTAAGATTACCGTTATTATCATAATCGTATTTTTCTGACTTGCCCTTATAGTCAGATTCTGAAACAAGCCTGTCAAGGCAATCGTATTTCAGAGTTTTTGTAAAACCTAAAGCATTTGTAACAGATGTAAGATTACCAACATTGTCATAACCGTACTTTGTAACTCTGCCACCTGTTTCAACGACCGATGTGAGATTTCCAACGGGGTCATAGGTGTACTGCTCTGTCTTACCGACAGGATTGAGAAGCTCTGTGATTCTGTCAAGGGCATCGTACTTATATTCTGTTACATAACCCTTTGCAGTTGTGAGAGATTTAAGGTTACCTGCATCATCATAAGCGAACTTTGTAACATTACCTACAGCATCAGTTGTGCTCGTGATTCTGTGCATTACATCATATGTATAAGATGTCTTTCTACCTGACTGGTCTGTTTCTGAAACGAGGTCCCCCTTTGAGTCATAGACATAGGAAACTGACAGACTTTCGGGAAGAGTTTCTGCAGTTATTCTACCAAGAACATCGTAAGTATATGTGTATGTTGCTATATTTGCAAGTGTCTTTGAAACAAGTCTGCTTTCTTTGTCGTAAATATAATTTGTTGCTGAACCGAGAGCATCTGTTTCTGAAAGAACATTACCGTTGGCATCGTTCTTATAGGTAGTTTTTGCACCGTTTGCTTCGGTAATACTTTCTGTGTAACCGAGAGCATTGTAAGTATATTCTGTTACATTTCCGTTAGCATCTGTAAACTTAACAAGATTATCGTTATTGTCATACTTATACTTGTTTGTTGAGCCGTCAGCATAAGCAACTGAAATCAGACGGTAAATCTTGTCGTATGAGTAGGTTGTACTGTGTCCGTTTGCATCGGTTGAAGAAATGAGATTACCACCGACATCGTACGTATTGGTGATAGTTGTCTTATCAGGGTTAGTCTGCTTTGTAACGAAGTCAAACTCATTGTATTCATACTTTGTTATCTGACCAAGGGGGTCAACTACCTGAATTGTTCTGCCAGCCTTGTCGTATGAATAGCTGTAAGTTCTGTTCTGTGCATCCTTCTGAAATGTGAGATTACCGATAATATCATATGAATATGTTGTAACCTTACCCTCAGCGTCTGTTGTTGAGGTAACATTGTTGAGTTTGTCATAAGTATAGGAAGTTGTAGTTCCGTCGTATGACTTGACAGATGTAAGGTTACCGTTAAGGTCATAAGTGTAGGTCATAACCTGACCGAGAGAGTCTGTACTCTTTACAAGGTTTCCTGCTGAATCATACTCATATGTGTTCTTAACACCGTTATTGTTTGCATCCTCGGAGAGGTTGCCGAGTGCATCATACTTGAAGGTTGTTTCAAGGCCAAGTGCATCCTTTGTTGCAACTGTACGACCGAGAGCATCGTATGTGATTGTTGCTTCGTAGCCTGCAGCGTCCTTTGCCTTAATAACATTGCCGTTCTTATCATAGGTGAATGTGAACACACCACCCATAGCATCTGTCTGCTTTGTCACAAGACCTGTGCGGTTGTATTCATAAGCAGTTCTCGCACCGAGGGCATTAGTTGTTGAAAGCATATTGCCCACGCTGTCAAACTCAACTATTGTTGAATTACCAAGAGCATCGGTTACCTTGCACTGTCTGTCAAGAGCATCGTAAACATAGGTAGTCGTACCGCCGTTTGATGTCTTTTCTGTGAGAAGGTTGCCGTTTTTGTCATAGGTGTATTCTGTCCTTCTGCCGATAGCATCGGTGATTGAAGACTGTCTTCCCATAGCATCATATGTATAGGTAGTAACTGCACCTGAGCTATCTTTTTCGGTAAGCTTTCTTCCCATAGCATCATAGGTATAGGAAAGAGTTGCACCGTTTGAATATGTAACAGATGTAACATTGTATACCTTGTCATAAGTGTAAACAGTATTTTCGCCTGCGTTGCTTGTTGTGGTAAGAAGATTACCGACTGCGTCATAGGTGTAAGCAACAACAAGACCACTACTATACTTAATTTCGGTTACATTGCCCTTTGCATCATAAGCATAGCTTGTAACATTACCATTTGCATCTGTCTTTTTAGTAAGATTACCAACAACATCATATTCATAGGTTGTTACGTTACCAAGTGCATCGGTCTCAGTTGCAATCTTGTTGAATCTGAGGTCATACGCATACTTTGTAGTATTACCTTCAGCATCAGCAGTTTCGATTACATTACCTGCATTATCATATTTAAAGGTCTTCTTGTTACCTTCTTCGTCGGTAACTGTTACTACCTGTGAGAAACAGTCATATTCACTGTATGTAATGTTTTCTGCACTGTAAGCAGTTGAAAGGGTGTTATAAAGTCCGTCGTATGTGTAAACAACTTCATTATCGAGAGGATCGATTAGCTTTGTGATGTTGCCCATTCCGTCATATTCATAAGTATATACATATCCGTTGGCATTCTTAAGATATACCATACAGCCTGCCTTATCATATGTGTAACTTACAGTTGCACCGTCAGCTGTTTGATAGCCTGTATTTCTGCCTGCGGCATCATAGAAGTGTCTTGTAGTGTTACCAAGAGCGTCAATTGTAGTAACAACATCACCTCTTGCATTGTAGTAATACTTTGTTATATTACCGTTAGCATCCTTGATTTCTGATACCCAGATGCCGTCATACTTATATGTTGAAACATTGCCGAGTTCATCTGTAAACTTTGTTACTCTATAGTTCGAATCATATTCATATGCTTTTACAGAGCCGTCTTTGTTTGTCTGAGTTAAAAGGTTGCCCTTTGCATCATAGGTGTAAGAAATTGACTTACCCTCAAAATCTGTTGTTTTGATAACATTGTTGTCAGCATCATACTGCATTTTCTGGGTTGCACCGTCAAAACGCTTAACCTCTGTTACAAAGCCGTCTGCATTATATTTGTATTCAGTTGCCTTGCCGCTTCTGTCAACAGTCTTTGAAAGGTTGTTTGCAGCATCATAATACTTATACTCTGCACTGCCATCAGCATAAACAATTGATGTTGTTCTGTAATTGTCATCATAGTTGTATGTTGTAGCGTTACCGTTGGCATCGGTTGTCTTTGTGTAGTTCTTGCCATACTCAAAAAGAGTTGTACCACCTTCGGAGTCAACCTGCTTTGTAACTCTGCCGTCTGCATCATAGGTATTTGTAACGATAACATTACCTTCTGCATCAGCCCATGAAGTCATAAGGTGGTCAGCATTGTAATTATATGTTGTTACATAACCGAGTTCGTTTGTGTAAGAAACAAGGTCACCTGCATCATTGTATGCATATTTGATTGTCTGACCGCCGGGACCAGAAATAGCCTTGATTAAACCTGAAAGCTCGGATGTAATTCCGTAAACATTACCTGAAGGAGATGTAATTGATTTAAGGTTTGAGTTTTCATCATACTCAATAGAAGTCTTAAAGCCTCTGTCATCAATGATGTACTGAAGGAGACCTCTTGAAGAGAATCTTCTTACTTCATCTTCTGCATTTCTGATTTCGTATTCGTATACATTGTATTCTTCAGGCTCTTCACCGCCGAAGTCACCGAGTTTTGTTTCAACAACGATAGGAGTAATATCAAGATAATAACCAGGGGCACAAGAATATGAACCGTCAGCATTCTTTGTGAAGTAGACGCTGCTGCCATCGCCACGGCGATAAACTATTGTGCCGTCTTCAAGTTTCGAAAGATGTTCCGAATAATCAAACTGCCAACCTCTGCCGAATACGCTGTTTACATCTGCACCCTTTGAGTTGTATGTGCGTCCAATTGCAAACTCACCGCCGATATCATCAATAGAAATATCGGTCTGGTTCATATAGAAGTTACCTGTGTTAAGGTTAACGGGTTCGAAGCCGAATTCGCAGTGCTTGGAACGGCCCATCAACGAACCGTCAATTCGTCTCTTTTCTTCATCGGTCAGCTCACCGGGATTGTATGGAATGTTTGCATTTCTTGTAGGATTAATAACAATAATGGTATTGTTTTCAACAAGAAGCATATCCTGCACGTGATTATCTTTTGCAAGTTGATCAAGCGGTACACCGTAGTAATTGGCAATTGATGCCAATGTGTCGTATCGTGTAACTTTATATACGAGAAAATCTACAGATTTAGCAGTCTTTCCAGTAACACCGTCTTTTGTTGCAGTTGCTCCCCAATTATACAATTGGTTATAATTAAAATTAGTAAAAGGAACAAGTGTCTGCCAATTAGAAAGAATATCCTTATACTTGGTTGCTCTTCCCTGAGAGGAAAAGTTCTCATCCCAAGCAGATGAGTCCGGGTATTTATATGAAACACTTGCCATAGTTTTCTCTGTCTGATATTCGACAGATGAATCACTGAATACATAATTTACTACTGAGTTCGGCTTTGCTATACCATCTGCAAATATGCCGAGTATAGCAAGCTTACCGTCAGGACTTGATGTGCCGATTGTCCTGATATCAATGGTTGTGTTATTGATGTCATAGTTTACATCAACAGGATTCGGTATCTCCCAAGTGATTTTCAGGAAGGGTTTATTTTCCGCATAAGACTGGATATTTGCTGAAGATGTGGGTGTGATAAACGCTCCGGCAATCTCTTTGTTTGTGCCGTACTTACTTGTAATAAGCAATCCGTTTCTTGTTTCAGGCCAATTCACCCATGAATTAACAGCCTCACGAACATCAAACTTATGGTATCCGCGAGTTTTTGTTTTTGATGACGACAGATATGTTCTGTCAAATTTTCCGACAGCAGTATAAGGCTTATCAATAAATGACCCCTGTGTATAATCTGATATTGACCAGTCAGTGTTAATCATAAAACAATCAAACACAGTTGGCTCGGCAACATTTGGATAGCCTACATACTGGAAAATATCAAATTCAGCAGATTTGATACCGGCACCCTCGGGAATATTACTGAAGTAACTGTCGTCAAAATCGATAATCATTTTGGTGTACTCAAGATTCTGACCGTTAACACCAAAATTACTGCCAAGCATATATCCGGCATATCCGTAAGCATAAGGAGTACCCGACACATAAACTCTATCTGTATCCGAACAAACCGTACGCAACTTTATACCCTTATAATCTATGGTTATATCAGGATCAATATATACAGGATAAGCTCTTTCCACAGCATGAAGCCATTCGGCATCCGCTGTCAGAATCAGATTTTCGTCTTCTAAAGCCAGCGTAATATTTTTGCTTGTAGCACCCGCTGCGTCAGTCATCACCGGTGCAGAAATTGTATATGCATATTCTTCGGAAGCATCATTTTCAAATATATAAAGAACATTTTCAATGAGTTCTGCATGATGGCCGTTAAGCTCTAACTCATATGTAAATACATTCTTATCTACTTCCTTATTCAGTATTATAAACTCACGGACACTGTTTTCCTCAACAGTATACTGAACATCAACACCGTCAAATACATCATTGTATCTTACAGCATTATCAACAACAACATACTTTGAATAATCGCCTTCAACTGGAATAAGACTGACTTTGACTTCGTTTTTTTCAAAAGACATACCCTTCTTCAACATGTTAGTTGAAAAAGCTACATCAATATCACTTGATATATTTGTAAACTCATCTGCGCCAAAAAGATTATTCTCATATGTCAGTGAATTGTCATATTCTTTGATATTCCCTTTTTCGTCATAATAAAAGTTAGGAACAGATGAATAAACCGATGTATATGTATTTTCATCGATCTTGTAAACTTTAGAATATTCATTTACTTCAACAGGTTCACCGTATACAACTTCTTCATAAGGTGAACTTTCTGTCTGAACATCAGGCAGTCTTAATTCCGTTGTGGTATTTCCCGTACTGTAATCAGGTTCTATAATTTCTATTTCTTGTTCGATTTCGCCAATCTCTTCAGCGAGAGCGGCAAAACCTTGCATGGGAATAGAAGTAAAAACAATTACAATACACAGAATCATTCCAAGCATTTTTGTAATTTTGTTGTACATAATTATTTACCTCCAAAATTATTATTTTTAACAATATTCCTGTCTGAAGGTTTAAAACAGTTTTAAAATCATCTGAAAAGACACCTAAATTACATCATAATAATACAAATTTAGCTGTATTTAATATAACAAATATCTTTTGTGAAAATTGTCAATTATAGTTGAAAAACACATTGCTCTTCCACTTTTTATAATTGAAGATTTAAGAAAGTAAATCAACAAGAAAAACTGTAGAATTTTTTTGTTTCAAAGTCGTAAAGACTAATGGAATTATTATTTATTGTGCCTGAAAAAATGATATTTGCTTCCAAAATCGTAGCCATCAAATTGATCTGATTTAATATTTAATGTTATAAATTTATTTTCTCCATAGTCAAACAAACTGAAACTTCCGTGAGAATCACCATTTCCTGTTAAATAGCATGAGCGTGAATAATCATATAATTGCACATCTTGATTAGTTGCTGAGCCGGAAAGCATAACATATTTTGACAATTCATAACTATAAACACTGCTAATTTCTTTGTTTGTAGATAAAGCCATTACAATACTCGCAATACATGCACGTTGATTTGCTTTCAACTTGGTCACTTCCTTTTATTATTAAATAGTTATTTTTTATATATAAGTGTCTTTCTCTGAAAATGTAACACTAATTTATGAAATACATCAAACTTTGTTGAATGACACAATTTTTAATTTGTTCTTTTGTGTATTTTGCTTATTGAAAAAGTAATAGTTTTTCAGCTATTATAATTTTAAATATATTTCAATTAAAGAAATGGAAAAAGTACAGAGAGAATTTGATCAATCTGTACTGATATTCATATTTTTTTTTACAATTGTGAAGTTAATTAATTGTTTTTATTATATCAAAAAGTAATTATATTAAGTTGTGGTTACTCTATTTGCAAAGATATAAAGGATTGAGTTATGTTTTTTACCGCTTATTGTTACTAAAAATTAAGCATGACACAGCATAAAATTTTCATCTTTATATTTTTATAAACACTATTTATCTTTTAGATATATAATTAAGTTCAAAGAGTATTCAACGCTCTGGTATAAATAAATATTGATGAAAATTACCGAATGATACATTCCTGATTACCGTTTGAACGGAAATTTTCTGTAATAAAATAAATCTGATATACTAAATATAAACATTGCTATGGAATACTTAGCATTTAAAATCAAATCTTTATGTTAGGAGCATGTTTATATGAACGATAAGATTAATTTTGAGACCCCTATTCGCACATTTATTGTTAAAGTACTGTCTTACGATCTGAATGATGCAAGTATTTTCGGACGATCAAAAGAAGAGGATTTATTTTTTCAGGATTTGTTGACAATCGGATGTGATTTTTATGAGCTTTTAGAGCTTTTTATCAATTGTGATGCTGTAACAAAGCATTCTGTGGCATGCATAGTTGAAAATGCACCCGATGCCGAAATTATCAAAGACTTCTCGGAAAAAGAGCTGAGACGCATGATTCCGCATTGGACTTCGTCACGTTATCATACAGCATCTATAGATGATGTATGTCGGGAGTTAAATGAAAGAATCAAAAATGAAGCATCCGGTACCTTTGTATACAACAGTAATTCCGGCGGAAAAACAAGAAGAGCCTACAATGATACATATGTGTTGATTCTAACGGACTCAGATCGTTTTTTCTTTGATATTAACAGAAAAAAAGCTTTTCGTATTTGCAATGACAGAAAGGATGATGGTGTATGATAAATGTTTGTATCTGCGATGACAGCGAATATGATATAAAACAAATTCAGAATGAACTTGAAGAATATTCGTTAAAAAAAAGACTGCAGTTTACAATCAACGCTTATTCAAAGCCGGAATCCCTCATATATGAATTAGAAGACGGAAAAATTGCGGACATTTTTATTCTAGATGTTTCAATGCCCGGAAAAGACGGATTTCAGTTAGCTGATGAAATAAGAAAGTATACTTCCACATCTGTTATACTTTTTCTGACGTCACATGAAGATATGGCAACAAGAGGCTATAAATCAAAGGCACTCAGATACATAATAAAAATGAATTTGTCAAGAGATATTGAAGAAGCTATGGATTGTGCGGTCAAGGAACTTTCAAAAATGAATGAAAACACAGTGATGCTTCACCGTTACAGTGATCATTGGCGTATTCCGTACAGTGAAATTATTTCTGTCACACGCATTTCAAGACAATTAGTTATTGATACGAGTTCACATGGTGAATTGACTGATAACCGTGGAATAACCGAATTTTTTGAAATTTTAAATGATAGCAGGTTTTTGTTTATTGACAGAAGCTGCTTTGTTAACATTGATTACATATCACAAATCTCCGGCTACAGTTTAAAACTTACAAACGGTCAGGTTTTACCTATTAGTCGTCGATCTCTTCAAAATGTCAAACAGACAATAATGAAACAGTGGTCGGTATGAAAAATGAAGGAATGATTTAAAATGGATGTGTTTTATCAGTTTATAGAATTGTTTGCGACTTTTATAGAAGGTGCAATTGTTATTTCTGTTGCAAGCAGTATGGCTCAGAAGCGATATGCTGGTAAAAAATATGTTTTATTACTTCTTCTTTTTACCGTTATCGAAACAACTCTTGTAACATTTTTGAATACATTACAATCGTTTTCATTTATTACTATTAGCATTGGATTGGTCTATACTTTCTTAGTTGTTACAGTACTTTCATCGGGAAATTTCTTGTTGAAAATTACATCAACTATCCTTACATGGTTTTTTATGTTTGCTGTTGATTATTTACTTACATACAGTCTTATAATGCTTATTGGAAATTCTATTGATATCTCAAAAGGATTCTCGTTGCTTTTAACAACAGGAACACCACGTTTAATATTACTCATAACAGCCAAAATTTTGCAATCTGCAATGTTCATATTATGCAGAAAACTTTATTCAAAAATAAGACTGTTGAACAATAGGAATCTTGTGGTTTTATCGATAATTGCGTTTTTATCCTTTATTGTTATAAACATACTAACAGGTTTTATATATACTGATTCTTTGCTTACTATTCAGATTGCAGTTATATTTGCAACATTTTTTATTGTTCTGTCATTGATTGCAACCATTTTTGCAATTGCAATAAGCGCAAAGCATCAGAATGAAAAAAGAATTGTTGAACTGATGAAGTTATCAAGTCAGATGCTGGAGAAAAACTATAGTGAGATTCACAATTCACATGAAATTATCCGTCAACAGGTACATGACTTTAAAAACCATTTAAGAACCATTAACGGTATGTCAGAAGCAGATTCCAAGGTTAAAGAATACACTCAAAATCTGTTAGAATCTTCTTATTCATACGCAAGACTGTGCCACTGCGGCAGCGATATTATAGATTCAATAATAAATTGTAAAGAAGCTGAAGCAAAAGAAAAAAACATTAAATTTGAATACAATATTTCTTTAACAGCCCCCTTAAATATTGAGTCAATTGATATTTGTGCTATTCTTGCAAATCAGATCGACAATGCAATAGAAGCATGCGAAAAAATAGACATTATAAATGACCGAAAAATAAGAATACATATTTCTCAAAAAGAATCTTTTGTACTTTTCAGAGTTCAAAACACCGTAAAAGAAAATCCTTTTAACAAAAACAATGAATTAACTACATCAAAAAACAATGCTAACGGTTTGCACGGTTTTGGAATTAGAATTATCCGTGAAACTGCAGAGAAATATAACGGTACATCAGAAAATAGCTATGAAGACGGTCAATTCATATCTTCTGTTATGCTGATTAACAACGATTGATACATAAAAATCGACCATTCAGACAAAAAACTCCATTCAACTCTCTGTGATTGATATTATTGTCACAGAAGTTTGAAAGGAGTTTTTTATGTTGCTCACTTGTTCCGAATATTGCGTAAAATGGCTTACAAAAAACAATCCGTTGTCTGATGATGACAAGGCGTTATACATTTACGGATTTCAGTTATTGTTTTCTACCATTTCTTCATTAACATCAATATTATTAATATCTACTTGTATAAAACGATTAAGCTATGCTTTATGTTTTTTACTGTTCTTCTTTGTTCTCAGATTGTTTTGCGGCGGATATCATGCTAAAACTTTTGCCAAGTGTTTTATTGTAACAAATTTGTCTTTTCTTATGATTGTCGGTATTACCGAATTGATTATAATCACAAATTTTAAATTTATTATTCCGATTATAAATCTATTCTCAACAGTAGTAATTTGGATTTTTGCACCTGTAAAGAATGAAAATCATCCTTGTTCTGAAAAAACAAACAGAAAAAATAAATCAGTTTCTCGAATCATCTCATTAACATATAGCATGGTATTGTTTTTATTATTTTTGTTCACAGATGTTGCAAATATTTATATTAACGGTTCAATATGCTTCTTTTTGGTGGCATTAATGATATTGACAGAAATATTTAAATGTAAAGGAGGAAAAAATATTGAATACGATTAAGTCAGCTATTGCAAAGGTTGTAAAATTAATTGCAGATTTTGGTGCTGGTACAGCTTCTGTAGGTATTACCTACGAGCCAAAAGTTCCTGCAAAAATCAGAAAATGATTAAATTTATGTCAATTTAATCATTGAAAATTTGCATCAGTTATCTGTTTCATTTTACAGATGCTATGCAAATTTTTTTGTTAAATATAGATAATTTTACCACTCGAACAAAATAAACTGTCGTTTAATCAAAAACTTACATAATACAGTCATATTCTGCTAACATTATTTTTGTAAGGAGGTGGTACCAATGAATTTTAATAAGCATATAATATTTATACAGGATAAAAGATTTAGAAAACCATCACAGAAATACTTACTGTAAGAATACTACATCAGCAAAATAATAAAAGCAATAAATACGAAGGAGATTACAATAATGAAAAAAACATGTAAAAAAATTATAAGTATTCTGTTAGCAATCACTTCATTGTTTGGTGTTTTGTCAATTTCATCGATGGCAGCAACCACTCAATATGCTACTGGATTGATATGGGATGATTATGATGCACTTGATAAAGAAGTCGATAATGGACCGGTAGATACAGCATCACTTCCAAGTTCAGTTGACCTTACTTCAAAATTTCCTACGCCGGGAAATCAGGGAAGTCAGGGTAGCTGTGTTGCATGGGCAGTTGGATATGCATTAAAATCATCACAGGAAATAACAAAGCGTGGTTGGTCAAAAACTTCAAATGCTCATCTTTTCAGTCCCGCATACATCTACAATCAGATAAATGGTGGTGTCGATTCCGGCTCAACAATTAGTGAAGCCATGAATCTTGTCGTTAATCAGGGTGTATGTTCATTAAACTATTTTAATTACAGTGCTTCAAATTATACAACCCAACCCACATCAATACAGAGAGCTGCCGCGTCACTTTATAAAGCACAGAGCTGGAATAAAATCAAAGGTTTAAACAATATTAAAAGACGACTTTCTCAGGGTGACGGTGTTGTTATTGGCGTAAAGGCTTATAATGATTTATATAACATAAGCAGTTCAAATCAAGTTTACGATACATTTTCCGGTTCAACAAATAATGGTCATGCAATATGTCTTATCGGATATGATGACAATAAGGGAGCCTTTAAGTTTATTAACTCTTGGGGAACAGGTTGGGGACTTAACGGTTACGGCTGGATATCTTACGACTTAGTAAACAATAAAACTGTAAATCATCATGGTGCTGCATGCGGTTATGTTTTAAACAAAAAAACATCAGATTCTTATCTTATGGGCGATGTTACAGGTGACGGTGAAATAACTGCCGCAGATTCAAGATTAATTCTGCGATTCAGTTCATCATTAGAAACACCTACAACTATGCAGTATGTTCTTTCAGATGTAGATGGTAATGCAACAATCACTGCTGCTGATTCCAGAGCTGTTTTGCAGTATTCTTCAGAATTGATTGCTAAGCTTCCGTTATATGAATAACTAGAAACAATATTCCTGTATTTTTTGAAAGAGGGTTACTATGAAAAAAATTAAAAAGTTGAGTTGTTTGGTATTATCATTAACCATTGCTGTTTTATGTGCAGTTCCGGTAATGGCAGAAGATAATCTTCCTTCAACAGGTCTGATATGGGATACATGGGAATCCTATTTGGAAAATATGAACATAAACACACTTTACGCATTAACAACTCAGCGTAAAGGTGACATTAATGGTGACGGCACAATTACTGCTGCAGATGCTCGTCTTTGTCTTCGTGCTGCAGCACAGCTTGAAGAACTGACAGAACCTCAAATTGATGCTGCAGATGTGAATAATAAATCAGGCATCACAAGTGCAGATGCAAGAAAGATTTTAAGAATTTCTGCAGGTCTTGATGCTTCAGAAAATATGACTGTTGAAACCACCGCAGATTGGGGCTTTATTATTGGTCCATTAAATGGCTCCGGCAGTGGACAGTATTACTGGCAGTGCGAAATTGATTATGAAGGCTTGTCTGTTACTCAGGAAAGCATTGATACTCCGGAAGGAGTAGACGGTGCATCTGCAAAAACTTTCTTTGTTTTTACTCCTGAGAAACCGGGTAAATATACTGTTACACTAAAACTGGCTGATTCAAAGCAAGAAAATGTTGTTGATGAATTTCAGGTAAATATCCTTGTTAATGCAGAAGTTGTTAATATTTCTCAAGGAGAGCAGTTCATTGTTGATGGATTAAAAAACGCAGGAAGTGGCAGATATAATTGGAAATGTACTGTTGTTCCTGCCGCAGGTGTAACAGTAACAGAAAGAACTATAAATAATGATACTCCTGCTGATGGTGCACCAATTGAACAGGTCTTTACATTTACAGGAAATAAAGCAGGTGAATATCAGGTGCATTTTGAACTTGTTGCAACAAATGAATCAACCGTAATAAATGAGTTCTATTTAGATATAATTGTAGTATAAAAAGAACGAAAAAGTAAAAACAAATAAAGAATAAGGGACTGTAAAAAAATCCGAGATTCACAGAAAATGAGTCTCGGATAAATTTTTTTGAGTAAAAAACGGTCAAATGGCACAAAAATCAGAAATTTTATGTGCACAAACAAGACCGATGAAGATTTTCGTCAGTTGTATTGAAACTTTTTAATTTTATCAGGCGGCAAGTTTCCTGATTTGTTTTTTTATGATATTTATGAAGATTAAATCCCGCAAGAAATTAGCAAAAGTTCAAAAATTACGCCTTTCAAGCCTCTTCTGCGTGCTCTTTTGTAGTCTCTATTACACTTGATTATACCAAAAGCACCTTCTGCCTGTATGCTTCTGTTCATGCGAAGAAGGGTAACTTGGTTTTTAGAACAATAAATATAAACTTATAAAGGGCTTTGATTTTGCATTGTTTTATTATATAATATTAGAGAAATACTTTTGTTGGATGTGAATATTATGAAGATAAAAAGAAACGCACCGTGTCCGTGCGGCAGTGGAAAAAAATACAAGAAATGTTGTTTAAATAAAGATGAAAATAAGCAATTAAATTTAGATGTGAGTTTTCAAAAAGGAGTATCATCGGATTATAGTCATATCGAGTCTAATGCAAAAAATATTTACAGTATAATAAAAAAATATAAACTCTCCGATGTCATAAGAGCTGTATTCTGCTTAAATTTGTGGAGATGCAATCGTTCTGCTTTGGCACAAGGATTATCGCTAAATCTTGCGTTGACACACACAAATGGTTTTGGTAAAAAAACTATACAAAGCTATGAAGATTTAAAAACTTTCTTTAACGAAGTGTCTGATTATGTCAAAATTACACCATCTGAGGATTATACTATTGATGATTTTGGTGAAGTTTTTATCAATCATAAAGGCAAGACATATCCAATTATTACTGGAACAGGACATACTCAGGTATATGCAGCAATGCGGTTCATGCAATCATTGGCATCAGTATGCAAACGTGATGAAGAACTCATCATTTTTCTGGAATATATAAAGAGTATTATAGATTTTACAAAAGATACAAATCTTCGGAATCCGGATTATATAATAAAATATGAATTACCGTCAAAAGAATTTTGGGATAGTGTTAATCGATTATTTGATAATGTGTGTTTTCAGCAACAGATTAAAGCTGTATCTGGAATAATGGGATATCAAGCACCGATTGAATCAAGACATTTTGTGAAAAATGATTCAGATTTTTATCCATTATTCAATTCTTCTCTTTTGATTGATTATTATAAAATTTTACTTCACAATGCTACCGAAGAAGAAATTGACGAACATATTGCGTTTACAATTCATTCACTTGTTGAAAACTCTTATAATTTTTCTCCCGATACCCCAAATAGAGTATTGATAAATCCGGTGATGATTGATAAAGAAACTAATGTTAATATTATAGAAAATGGATTCTTTTTTATTTGTAAAACAAAGGAAAATTTACTTATTGCGGTTAATAAAGATTCATTTGAAAACGATAAACAAATAGATACCTTAATCAGTACTGTTAATGAGTACAATCGAAAAGGTGGGTTGCGTTTAGTCGAACGCTATTACCGAAAAGAGATAGATGGTGCTTTAGGTATTGATATTGAATCAAATCAAGACATAATCTTTATGTTGGTTGATTCTTTTACAGATATATCTTCATATAATCTTGGTTTTGGTGAATATGATGATGAATTTAATTGCACTTCACTGGATTTAATATATATGTTAGGTTTTTCTGATAGCCTTGATGAAGTTGCAGAGTTTATTAAATATCACAAACAAGAAAAAGCAAAAATTTTTTCTTTTGGTGGAAAAAGTAATCTCTTTTTTACATGGAAAAATTCCAATAATAATATTGCCTCAGGAGCAATCAAATATGACTTTATGTCAATTGACTATAATGAAACCGAAGATTATACCTATTCTTATTTTAGAGATATATTATGTGACTTCCCTCGAAATAATCAGTCCCTTTTCTGTGATCCGTTAAATTGGAAAACAGAGAAAGCCGATTTGGGTTATAATAGATTTTTTCATAAAGGTTGCTACGGTTTCGGCGGAGAAGTTAAGAATTTAACACCAGATCTAACTGTATTCTTTGCTAAAAATGTGGAATTTTTTGTTAAAGAAGACTTTTCTCCGGATGCACACACAGCATTAAATATCATGGACGAGCTTAATCAAAGATTGTTCTTAAGATACAAAGAGTTGATAAGCAATATTCCAATAGTAAAAAATAAAACATTACAATTATTGTATATGCCATGGAATTATGCTCAAAAAAAACATTCCAACTCATTTCTTTGTGATAGTTCTAGAAAACTTGTTTTTAGTGATGAGTTGGTAGAAAAAGATTTTATAGTAATTCGCTATGCCTGCAATCCTGAAATTCTTTTAAATGCAATACAAAATGCAACAAACCGTGAAACTGAAAATGTATATTTAAAAGAATTGTTGAGCCCATTATGCAAATATGCCTCTGAAGAATTTAAAATATTGGAAGAAAGATTGTTTGATGATGCCCAACTCAAGAAAACAGTTGGAGTGTTCCATACAGAGCAGGAATATTATTTTTCTGATATGTCTCTTGATACAAAGATTTCTGCAATAAGCTATACCAAAGCAAGAAAGGAGATTGCAAAAGTTTGCTTTGAATCTGGTGCTGAACCAGGGGAATATTATGGAAATGATGCAAATTCTATCATTAGAAATATGCAGTTATCTGTAGTTAAAGTATTTGAAAAGTATGTATCGTCTTTTGATAAATTTGATCTGCATAAACGAATTCTTAATTATTATGCCGTTCAACAAAATGGTGTTATTCTTAATTTCAAACGATATTTGGCTTTTAAAGATTTGGATAACGATGTTCAGTTAGATTTTGAACAGAAAACAAGAGTTATCCGGGAAGAGTATAGAAGAAATGCTGAAACTGCAAAATATTTTTTGGAAACCAATCTTGTGATTGAACATATTGAAAATGCACAGATTAGTTCAAAGGAAGATTTTGAATTCTTGCTTGCATTTGCAAATTGGCTTGTAGTTTTGCAAGACAATGCCGATACTTGCCACTATACAGATTTGGACTTGTACATTTCTGTTGATTCTGAATATCGAGTAGATACAATATTCAAGGAAGATGCACAAGAGAAGCACGATTCTATGCTTTTAAGAAAATATAACACAACGGATTATCACATCAAAAACAATAATGATGATGCTGACTTTTTTAAGAAAGCTATGGATGAATTTAATAAGGATACCAATATAGATTTTCAATTGCTAATATTACTTTTGGATTATATGCAATTAGGTCTGATTCAAGATGGTGTTGCTACAGAAATATACCAAAATGTGTTTTCAGTTGATAAGTCCGAACTAATATATGCATTCAACAAGAATCTTGCAGAAGATGCAGATATATATAAGATAAATGATGTAATTAATTTTATAACGCTCAATCCTTCTTTACTCAAAACCGTTAATAGTAAAAAACACGATATTCTTCCTATTTGGGAACGCGAAAAAAGAGATAATCGTTTTGATGTAAAGCCAATAATTGTAAATGATAAAAAACTAATTTTCTCTCCCGTTGCAGTTAATTATCTAATAACATTATGGACCAACGGAATAACAGATTGGTATTTACCATATGAAATAGGATTAACTAAACTTAAATCGGTCTTAAAACAATGGAAAAAACGATATGAAGATGAAATGGTTCAAGATGTTGCTAAGATGTTTAGTGATTTAAATTTTGATATTGTATATACAGATTTTGAATTTATGCGTCGGTTTCCGAAAGGCGATTTTCCTGCTGAACTTGGAGATTATGATGTTATTGCTATAAGTAAAGAAAAACAAGAAATATGGATTATTGAAAGCAAAGTTATTCAAAAAGTAGGATCTATATATGAAGACCAGATGCAACAGAAAAGCTTTTTCTTTCAGCATAAGGATGATGAGAAATTTCAGAGAAGAATTGATTATATATTAAATAATAATTCGAAAGTACTTGATTCTTTTGGAATTCAAAATTCTGAATATAAAGTTATTCCATATATGGTAACAAATAAACTGTTTTTATCAAGATATAAAAAAGTAACTTTTCCTATTGTTGCTTATGATGAACTCAAACAAATCTTAAAGCAAGATATTGATGAATAAAAATGTTTTGTGAGCAAGTAAGTTTATTTATTGAAAATACAATATGCAAAAACAGGATATTTGTTTGTATATAAAAATAGCAGAGAGTATGTAAATAACAATAATCGCGATAGTATTAACTCTTTACTATTTCAAGTTTTTATCTTTGTTTGAAATCTCCGTACATTCATCTGTAATGCTTTTTTTGTAACATAAAAAATCCTCCTTGCATTTTGGTAAATACCATTTTACAAGGAGGGCTTCCATTTATTTAATGTTCCGATAAAGTAAACATACTTTTTATATATCGATCATTTCTTGAATATGTAAATCCAATGTAGCCATAATTTGCGGTATGCTTTTCCCTTTGATTAATTTGTTATAATTGTCTAATTGACCTTTGTTTTTATTAGGAATAGTTTTGCCGTCAAATCCCGCAAACAATATAGTTGGTTCAAGATTAACCTCTTCAAAAACAGGACCGTTTGGTGTATCTGTCACTGTGGCTGACATTTTTACTCCTGGATGAGAAAAAGCGTATGTGTCAAAAGCACTCTCGCTGTGCTTCATCGTATTCACAACGAATTTTAATCCGGACATAAATTTTTTGATATCTTCTTCTATAGCCTGTTTCTTTGATGCCATATCATATAATGACATTGCCCAGAAAAGAGTTTCGTTAATTGAAGCGAACGGCTCAACATCACTATAAAGTAGAACAGTCTGTTTTCCATTTGATTCACAGGCGGCTATATAATTATCATATCCAACATCAACCCTTTTTCTAGCTTGTTTATACGCCTTTAATGCTAACTCCGTGCTTTTCATTAAAATATTTTAACTCCAAATTTTAAAATTATATCATCATGAAATGCCTCAACGCATCCATAATAGCATCTTCTTTTTCCTTAGGACACTGCGGCACTCGGCTTTTGCCTTCACCCTTATTATAACATTCTCTTTCAATAATACCACATTTAGCCTTAACCTGTGATATGTAAAGAGTTGACACTTTAAGACCGTGTTTCTCAAACACATAATCCTTGATTTCCTGATATGTTGCTTTTGTTTCGGCAGCAGTAATATCAAGCTCTGAAAGGTCAAGCTTTATGTCGATATGTATGTCCGGTCTGCGTTGGGACAAAAGAACAACCGTCTCTATATGCCGGGTGTGCGGAAACATATCAAACGGGCGGCAGGCTTTTACTTTATAGCCTTTTTTTGTAAGGTAATACACATCCCTTGCCTGTGTTTCGATATCGCAGGAGATATAAACTATCTTTTCGGGTGAGAGTATCAGCAATGAATCAAGAAACTGCTTACTGCAGCCTGCTCTGGGCGGGTCGGTGAATACAACATCCGCTTTTTCTCCGTCGGCGGCAAGTGCCTGCATAAATTCGCCTGCATCGTTGCAGATAAATCTGATATTTTTTACGTTGTTGAGCTTTGCATTGATGATTGCATCGTGAACGGCATCCTTATTAAGCTCTGCGCCGATAACCTCTTTTGCATTGTCAGATGCGGCAATGCCGATAGTTCCGATACCGCAGTAAGCGTCAATAACTCGCTCCTTACCTGTCAGCGCGGCAAGATTTATGGCGCAGTTGTAGAGCTTTTCCGTCTGTACGGGATTTATCTGATAAAATGATTTAGGGGATATCCTGAACCTCTTTGAGCAGAGAATATCCTCAATATATCCCTTTCCGTAAAGCACTTTCTGGCTGTCACCCAATACCATACTTGTAAATTTGTTGTTGATATTCTGCACAACGGTAGTGATTTCGGGATGTATATTGAGCAGTTTTTCAATAAAGTGATTTTTGCCGGGGAATACGGGTGTTGACGTTACCATTACAACCATAACTTCGCCCGTTGCAAAGCCTCTGCGTATAAGCACGTGGCGCAGGAATCCCTTGCAGGTGTGCTCATTGTAAGCGGTCAGCTTGAAATCCTTGAGCAGATTGCGGATGGTTACGATAATTGCGTCAGCTGTTTTGTCCTCAAGCATACAGGAATCGATTTTGACTATGTTATGCGTGCTTGACTGATACACTCCCGATATTATCATACCGCTTCTTGTCGTGCCGAAAGCGGCTGAAACCTTGTTTCTGTAATTGTAGGGATTTTCCATACCCTCAATGGGTGCAACACGGCAGTATTTACCGAAAAGCTTTACAACCTTTGCCTGCTTGAAAGCTTTCTGGCGCTCATAATTCATATTCTGCAGCTGACAGCCGCCGCATTTGCCTGCAACCGCACAGCCGATAGATTCTTTATTGTTTTTCTTGTTCATTTCGCTTGATTCCGTTCTGTATTTTTATAAAAATAATGATACCATATTACAGCTGAATTTTCAATTAATTTAAGATAAAATTTTATATAATATGATTGAAAACAGGCTTTTTTTATGCTACAATATGATTTAATATGGGATTAATTTATCTTCTCATAATAAAACAGCAAAATAATAAACGGAGGTTCGTTTATGAAATACAATCTTCAAAAGAAAAATTACAGAAATTTCAAGGTTTTCAGGGATAACATCCTTGAACCGAGAGCTTATTTTATCCCTTTTTCAACCCTTGACGGTGCAAAAAACACCGATGTAAGGCGTGAAAGATACGAGTCCGATATTGTTAAGTGTCTGTCCGGCGAATGGGATTTCAAGTTCTTCCGTCATTGTGACAGGGTGCCCGATGTGCTTGACACAACAGGTGTAAGATTTGATAAGCTTGAAGTTCCCTCTACCTGGCAGAGAAAAGGCTATATGGAGCCTGTATATCTCAACTGCCCCTATGAATTCCAGCTTACTCCTCCTGCAATTCCCGACGATATGACTGCAGGTGTTTACAGAAAGAAATTCACCGTTGAGGATATGGACAAGAATTATATTCTTACCTTCCTCGGTTATGCAAACAATATTGAAGTTTATGTGAACGGCGGTTATATCGGCTATTCCGAGGGTTCTCACAATACTGCTGAATTTGACATTACAAGCAAGCTTGTTGAGGGCGTTAACGAGCTTGTAGTGCTTATGTACAGATGGTGCGTGGGTACATACCTTGAGTGTCAGGATATGTTCCGTGAAACAGGCATTTTCAGGGATGTTCTTCTTTCTGCATACGATAAGGCATATATTTACGATTACGCTGTTTCTTCCGTTAAAAACGGCGATAAATATGATATGTCCTGTGCTGTTGAAGTGCCCGTTTACGGCGAAGGCTGTACAGTTAAGGTCACACTTATTGACGGCGAGAATGAAATTGTATCCGAAGAAAAGAAAGTATCACAGAAGATGAATTTCAGCTTTACAGGTCTTGATGTTACTGAATGGAATGCTGAAATCCCCACGATTTATACACTTTACATCACTCTTTATCAGAACGGTAATGAGGTTATGACCCTCAGAAGCTACACAGGCTTCAAAACAGTTGAAATCAAAGGCAACGTATTTTATTTCAACGGCAAAAAGATTAAATTCAAGGGGGTAAATCACCACGATTCACATCCCGTTACAGGCTATGCTATGAGCCACGCAGACCTTGAAAAGGATATTAAGCTTATGAAGGAGCTTAATGTAAATGCGGTAAGAACCTCACATTATCCTCCCGACCCGTTCTTCCTCACTCTCTGCGACCTTTACGGATTGTATGTTGTTGATGAGGCTGATATTGAAACTCACGGCGCATACGAGCTCTTTGACGGCGACGTAAGCGGCATCAGCAACAATCTCAAATGGCAGCATCATTATGTTGACAGAGTAATGAGAATGTACAAGCGTGACAGAAACCACACTTCAATCACAATGTGGTCATTGGGCAACGAAGCAGGCGGTTACAGATGTCATGATAAATGCTACGATTATCTCAAGGCACAGGGTACACCCATTCCCGTACACTATGAAGGTGTTGCAAGAACCAAGAGAGTTGCTTATGATGTTGTATCAGAAATGTATACACATCAGGAAGATGTTGAAAGAATAGGAAAGTGTATCTATAAAGGCGAGGGAAGATACGAGGGTAAACGCATAGTCGGTTTAAGCTCTGTAATCAAGAATTATAAAGAGAAACCCTTCTTCCTTTGCGAATATGCTCACGCTATGGGTGTAGGCCCCGGTGCAATGCAGGAATACTGGGATCTGATCTATAAATATGACAATCTTATGGGCGGCTGTATCTGGGAGTGGTGTGACCACGCTGTATATCACGAACCCGACGACGAGAAGTATCCCTTTAAATATACCTACGGCGGCGACCATAAGGAAAAAAGACACGACGGCAACTTCTGCGTTGACGGTCTTGTATATCCCGACAGAACTCCTCATACAGGCGCATTACAGATGAAGGAGATCTACCGTCCCGCAATTGCAACGCATATTGAGGATAAAACCTTTGCATTTACAAATACAAACAGGTTCAGAAATACATCCTATCTTACTGTTAAGTGGGTGCTTGAGCAGAACGGCGTAGCCTGTGATAAGGGAGAAATCGTACTCGATATTGCCCCCGAAGATACAGTTGAAATTGACGTTCCGTTCAGAGATATTGATGCTTCAAACGATTATGCTGTTTCATTTATCTGCTATGACGGCGACAGGGAAGTGTCAAGAGATCAGGTTATCATAAACGATGTTTCCGTATCCTATGAGCTTAATAAAAAAGGCAAGATCTCCGTTGAATCCGACGGCGAAACTGCAAAAGTAAACTTCCTTGGCGGTGAGGCTGTATTCAGCTGTGAAAGCGGTAACCTTATATCCCTTAAAAAGAACGGCACTGAGTATATCAATCAGAAGCCTGCAGGCGGTGTAAAAGGCTTTGTTCCCAATGTGTTCAGAGTTCCGCTTGATAATGACCGTCCTTTCAAAGAAATGTGGAGCGAAATCAAGCTCGATGACGTTACAGTTGTTCCCGATTCCTTTGACGTCTGTCTGGACGGCAGCTGTGCATCAGTTATGGCTGTTTACTGCATAAAGGGCGGCAAGAAGGATCTTTTCGAGTGTATGGTTGATTACACTATTGCTCCCAACGGTGATATGAAGATAAGAGCCGTGCTCAACAAGGTTACGGACGCTGTCGTTGAGCTACCCAGATTCGGTATGACTGTTGAGCTTGACCCCGCGTTCGGTAAGGTTCAGTATTACGGCAGAGGCCCTGTAGAGAATCTCCCCGATTTCAATATTCAGGCACCTATGGGCGTTTATAAGGACAGAGTAAAGAATATGAACGAGCCGTATATTTATCCGCAGGATAACGGCGAGCATTGCGACGTTAAATGGCTCCGTGTCTATGACGATAAGGGACATTCTCTCAATGTTCACGCAGAGGAGCATTTTGCCTTCAATGTTCACGATTATACACCCAAGGCTCTTTATGCGGCAAAGCATCAGGAGCAGATTGAATATGCAGATTCCACAGTGCTTACTGTTGACGGCTATTTAAGAGGTGCAGGCACGGGCAGCTGCGGTCCCAAGACACTTGATAAGTACAAAATTGATGAAGACAGTATGCTTATTTATGAGTTTACTGTTGTAACGGAGTGATATTAATGTCAGAAATTGCACTTGTCGGTGCAGATGCTGTCAGGGATTTGAGAATATCTGTTTTTTGCCAAGAACAGGGTTATCCCGAAAGTAAATTGTTTGATAAATTTGAAAATTCAGCCGAATACCTTGCCGTAAAAGAGAACGGCAAGGTGGCAGGCTGCGGCAGATTTTATAAAGAGAATGTTACGGATTATCACATTGATAATATTGCATTCTCAAAGTCTTTTCGCGGCAAAGGCAAGGGCAGGGAGCTTGTTGCTGCCCTTGTTGCCCATTGTAAAGAGAGAGGGGCGCAGCGTGTTACCGTAAACGCCCAGAGTTATGCAGTTGCGTTTTATGAAAAATGCGGTTTTGCTGTCTGCGGCTGTGAATACACCGATGAAAACCGTAAAAACGTGCCAATGGTGACTTCTTTTGAGTTTGACGGTTGCACCTATCTTGAGGCAGATAACTCACTTGACGCATTCTATGTAAGGAAGTCATTTGATGCGCAGAATGTTGCTTCCGCTGTTGTCAGAATCAACACATTAGGCTTTGTTGAGCCTTATTTCAACGGCAGAAAGCTTACCGATGAAATGTACATTCCTGCCTGGACAAACTATGCAAAGCGCGATTTGTCGGGAGCAATTTACCCTATTTTTGATACAATGTGTCAGCGAAGATATTATCTTGAGTATGATGTTACAGATTATATTCTTGATGGTAAAAATCTGCTTGCACTTCACGTGGGTAACGGCTGGTACGGCACACATCTTGTGGGCGGCGGAGAAAGAATGCCCAGATGGGGCAACAAAAAGGTTATCTATAAGATAATTCTTACTATGAATGACGGCTCTGTTAAAGAGATTAATTCCGACACTACGGCTCTTTATAAAGAGAGTTACATAAAAACCACCAATATCTATAATAACGAAACGATAGACGGCAGAGATTTTGATGAATCAGTATTCACATTGTCATATGACGATTCGGCTTGGTGCAATATGACCGCAACAGATTCCGAAGCCGTGATTATGAGCCGTCAGAATTTCTCAGGTGATACGGTTGCATACAGCCTTGAACCGAAGCTTATTGCAGACGATGAAAAAGGTAAGCTTTACGACCTTACGGTTGACGTTTCAGGCTTGTGGGTAGTTAAGTTTGATGACACTGCAAAAGCAGGGGACAGAGCCACAGTAACAATGGCTGAAAGAATAGACGAAAACGGCGATTTTCTGCTCCGTCATACAGGCGGTGATTTCCGTTTACAGCAGGATGTTTATATCTGCGGCGAAAAAATGCGCGAGTTCAGAACTGTGTTCACCTGGCGTGCAGGCAGATACGTAAGATTAGAGGGCAACGCAACGCTTGTAAGGTTTGATGTTGTCTGTTCTCCCGTGCCTGTTGTTGCAGAATTGAACACTGAAAATGAAGTGCTCAGCTGGCTGTTTGAAGCCTATTGCAGAACACAGAACTGCAATATTCACGGTATGATTCCGTCCGACTGTCCTCACCGCGAGCGTCTTGGCTATACGGGTGACGGTCAGCTCTGTTGCGGCGCAGGAATGACGATTTTTGACAGCGAAAAAATGTACCGCAAATGGATGGACGATATTGCGGACTGTCAGGATATATATAACGGTCACGTTCAGCATACGGCACCCTTCTACGGCGGTGGCGGAGGTCCCGGCGGCTGGGGCGGCGCCATGGTCATCGTCCCCTGGACTTTCTATAAAAAATTCGGTGATGTTTCCGTTCTTGACAGATACTATTCACGGATGCTCAGATATCTTGACTATATGCAGTCAAGGTGTGATGATAACATCGTTGTACGTGAAGAAAAAGACGGTTGGTGCCTCGGCGATTGGTGTCCGCCTGATAATGATGTCCGTATTCCCTGTGAATTTGTCAATACATATTTCTATCTTAAATGTATTGATATGACAATGAAAAGTGCGGCAATCCTCGGCAAAGAGGAGGATGCAAAAGCTCTTGAAGAACGCTTCTTTGAAGTATCAAATTCCTTTGTAAATGCGTTCTACAATGAGGAAACCGGCTCATTCTGCGACGGTGTTCAGGGTGCAGATGCATTCGCTCTTGATTTAGGTTTAGGCGATGAACGCACTGAAGAAAATCTTGTAAAGCATTATACAGAGCTCGGTCACCTTGATACGGGTATATTCGGTACGGATATCGTAGTACGCGTCCTTTTTGAAAAAGGCTACGGCTCTCTTGCGTGGCTTATGCTTACCAATGAGTCGGAAGTTTCATTCGGCTATATGAAAAATCACGGCGCAACCACACTCTGGGAAAACTGGGACGGATGCGACTCACTTTCACATCCTATGTTCGGTGCGGTAAATGAGTATATCTTTACATATATTCTCGGCATTAAGCAGTGTGATGACAGTGTCGGCTATGAGAAAATAAAAATAGAGCCTGCATACATCCCCGAAAGCGGAAATATATCCGGCTCGATAGTTACCAAAAACGGCAGAATCAGCGTGTCCGTAACTTATACGGACGGCGTCAGATGCGTGAAATATTCTGCCGACGAAGGTATAACAATTTGTGATTAAGAGGAATTGAAATGGCAAAAAAACTGAAGGATTACAAAATTTACAGATGTCCTTACTGTGCCTGCGAATATTACGACAGCACAGCAAGAAAAGGCAGAAAAGTTGGCGATCCTATGCTTGAATGCCCCGTATGCAATAAAAAATCTTACCGTAACACTATTCTTGAGCCTGCTCTTATCAGCGGTGACAAGTATTTCGGTATTCGCTTTGCATCCCTCTACGGAAATCTTCGTGTTTCCCTGATTATCGTATATGCGGCATTTCTGTTTTGTATCCTTGTAAAAAGAGAGCTTATGCTCGGCATATGTCTTGTGGGAGTTTCTGTTGCATTGTACGCATTGTATGAGCTGCTCAGACTTCAGCATAAATCCAAGTTCTTAAAATCAGAGGCATACGACAATGAGATCAGCAGGTCTCTCAAACGGCTTGAAGATCCCGCCTATGCAGCTATGGTTATAAGAAATCAGGGTATAGACGAAGAGAGCGTATATTTCTTTGAGTTATATAACGACGAAACAGAGGATGATAATTTATGAAAAAAGCATTTTCTTTAATTGTTGCTTGTGTACTTATTCTCACATCTTTTGTGTGCATAAGTGTATCTGCCGCATCAACTGAATCAATCGTGTCGGTGCATTTTGATTTGTATCCCAATGCAGACGGCACTCTTGATGTTACCGAAATATGGAATGTTGAATATGCAGGCACGGGCGAAGGCTTTACACGTTGGATCGATACGTCTGCAAGCGGACTTACGGATTTGCAGACATACGATTCAATAACGGACGTTTCCGTTAAAATCAACGGTAATGCCATAACCGAAAGCACAGCCGAAACCGATTATTTCAATTACGGCAGCTCAGCAGACGGCAAAAGCTTCAATATTCTTATCACTTCTCCCTCTGCGGCGGAAGAAAAGGAATATACAGTATCATACACCGTTAACGGAGCACTAAAAAAACAGGGCAAGGATGTCCGTGTTGCGTATATGCTTATCGGTAACACAATGCAGTATACCTGTAACAACGTAACTGCGGCAATTCATATTCCCGAGGGTGTTGTCGGTGCTGACGTTGTCATCAATGACGAGGCTCAGGCACTTGTTAATGATTCATCCGTTGAGTATAACGCTGGCAGAGTTTATTCTACCTTTGCAGTTGATGTTTCTTTGCCGTCGGATGTTTTTGACACCTCTGCACTTGCGTCATATTCCGCATTCGGAAATGCACTTAAGAGCTTCGGTCAGGCTCTTCTTAAGGTAATATATGTTGTTATTGCCGTTGCTGCGGCAGCTGCAGTTATCGTATTCACCCTTTTCTATGAAAAAATAAGAAGATTTGCAGTAGAGAAAAAGGCAAAAAAGAATACAGCCGATGCTCCTGTAAGCCTTCCCGAAGGCACATCCGCCTGCAAAGCGTATAAAATGCTTGTTCCTTATTCAAGAATCAATCCAAAGAGTACAACGAAGAAAATTCCTGCACTTTTTGCAATGGCAATTCTTGAATGTATTGAAAAAGGCTACATCGTTCAAAAAGGTGACGACCTTATAGTCGGCATTCCCGAAGGCGAAGAGGATGCTTATATTCTCAGCGTGCTTAATTTCCTTACCACATTCTGTGATAAGAAGTTCAACAGATATGTTATCACTTCTGAGTTCGGCGAAAAAGTCAGCACCGAATGTATGGCAAATTACGATGCAATCTCCAATTATCTTGCATCCTTCTATGAACTTATACCCGATATGGATTCAAAATTCCTTAAGGATGAAAACAACCGTAAGCTTTATACGGACAGCTTCCTGTTTAAAAATGCTGTTAAAAAAGACGGCTGTAAATGCACCTTTGCGCAGGGTACGGATGCTGTGCTTAACGGCGCAAAAACATCGGATAAGCAGATATTTGCATTACTGCTTACATCCAAGATTTTTGATGCATCGGGTAAGAACTGTTCATCTGCTCTCGCACAGGCTGTGGGTGCGATGTACAATGTTTTTGTGAAATCAAAGTAATATGGAAAATAAAATTGTAGAATGTGTACCCAATATCAGCGAAGGCAGAAATGCGGCAGTCGTTGCTGAATGTGTGAACGCCGTTGCATCGGCAGAGGGTGTAAAAGTGCTTAACTTTACATCGGATTACGACCATAACAGGTCTGTTATAACGTTTATAGGCACGCCCGAGGGGGTAAGTGAAGCGGCTGTGCGTCTTTGCAAAAAAGCGTCGGAGCTTATAGACCTTACAAAACACACAGGCGAGCATCCTCGTATGGGTGCGGTTGATGTTATCCCATTTATTCCGATTAAAAATGTGGATATGACTGAGGTTACTGCTCTCGCTGTTAATACGGGCAGGCGCATTTATGAAGAGGCGGATATTCCCGTGTATCTTTATGAAAATGCCGCATCAGCTTCACACAGACGCAATCTTGCGGATGTGCGCAGAGGTCAGTTTGAGGGACTCAGTGAAAAAACAAAGCTCCCCGAATGGAAACCCGATTTCGGAGAGGGATATCATAAAACCGCAGGCATTTCCATAGTGGGAGCAAGGGAATTTCTCATAGCTTACAATATCGAACTGTCTACGGATGATGTGAATATCGCAAAAGCTATTGCAAAAACGGTAAGGGAATCAAGCGGAGGTTTTAAATGTGTAAAAGCATTGGGACTTATGCTCCACGAAAAAAACACCGCGCAGGTATCACTGAATATGACCGATTTCAATGTAACACCGCTTTATGCTGTTGTGGAAAAGGTCAAAGAAGAGGCGGCAAAATACGGTGTTGAAGTTACCGCTACCGAGCTTATAGGTCTTTCGCCGATGAAAGCACTTATAGATTCAGCCCGGTATTACCTTAAAATCCGCGACTTTGATTATAACACTCAGGTGTTTGAAAATCATTTGCTATAAAATTGCATAACAAAAGGCTTGCAGGGAATTAACCTTGCAAGCCCGATTTTTTTAATAAACAATAAGATTGCATAAATTGGGTCAAAGGGTACGCCCTTTCCGCCATTACTCATTGCTAATTTCTATTGATATTTGCTTTAAACAGTAAGAAGTATGTCTTTTTCGCCCTTTTCGGTATACATCTGAAGTTCTTCAATTCCGAAATTCTTCATAACTCTTGTCCAGCGGATAACCATATCCACATCGTGGTTTACGGGCACCCAACCAGCCTTAAGATAGCTCTTGCAGGCGGCGATTCTGTAATCGTCTGTTGTAAGAGTAGCCATTGTCACGCCGTTGTCGTAGAAATGCTTTTCTGCGATTGCACAAAGCGCGTGACCGAGACCTTTACCTCTTTCAGTGTCGGCAACAGATACCATATGTACAAGTCCCAGACCTGTGTCCGGATATTTGGGTACTGCAGTAATTGTTGCAACAGGCAAGCCTTTTTCATTTGTAATAAAGAATGTATCTTCGTATGTGTCAATTTTTTCCATACATCCCGTAAATGCTGAGTTATCCGCGCCGTAACGTACAAGACCGTTGTTGCAGATTCTTATCCAATGGGGAATATCTTCTTCGCCCTGATATTTTCTTATTGAATATCCTTCGGGGAGCTGAGGAATTTCTTTGTCTTTTGGGAAAACGAGCAGCTTTAACTGCTTATGCTGTGACATTACGTGGGGCTGCCAGGTTCTCTTGTGTTCTTCATAAACTTCATCGGGAATTTCGGGATTGCCCTTTGAATATGAGGGGATAAGCATATCGCCTGCAACATTGGGGTCGGTGCATTGAGTATCGTTTCTGTACTTTTCACGGACAGCAGGATCTCTGAAATCCGGAACTTCCATAGGAATACCGCCATTGAGAACTGAACGGTAAGCAAATATACCGGGGAGGAACATATCGAGAGCTTCATAAATATCAACGATATCAGCCTGCTCGTTGCCCTTCATTTTCTCAACTGCGTGATACATTGAGTAGAAATCGGAGTTTCCGTGACCGAAATCCTTTGCTATGTCGTCAAATGCAGATTGAGGCTGATAACACTTGACGGAGAAGTTTTCGGGATTATTTACGTAGAGCGTTGTAACATCACCTTTTTTTGTGTCTTCTCTTGCACTTTCAAGTCTGCCGTCTGAACCGTAAACTGTGTACCAGATAGAATTTCTGGAACATCCGACGCCGTGCAGACTTTTAATAACTGCACCGTTTTCGAGAGTTATCATTTCAACACCCGCATTACCTGCTTTTGCGCCCATTCTTGCCATTCTTGCATTGAAGGGCATCTCAAAGCCTGTTACGGAAACGGGACGCAGACCTGTGATATGAATAAGCGGACCTATGGAATGTGTGCAGTAGTAAAAGGCGCTCATTGTGTTTCTCCAATGATTGGGATCGCCGAATGTGAGATAATCCCAGTCAGGCTCGCAGTTGTGCATATATTCGCCTTCGCCGTATTCAAATTCACCGATTTTGCCCTCTCTGTAGAGCTTTCTCATTTCATATGTAGCGGGCATATAACAGTAATTCTCTGCATATGCGTATATCTTGCCTGTTTTTTCAACGGCTTCAACAAGCTCAACAGCCTCCTTGAGTGTCTGGCAGGGAAGTACCTCGCTTATAACGTGCAGACCTTTGTTAAGACATCTGATTGCATAGGGTGCGTGCTCATTTGCAAAGTTTGCAAGCACGACTGCATCCATATCGTGTTCAATAAACTCATCAAATGAGGAGTAATATGTGATATTGTCATCGCTAAGCTTTTCTTTGATTCTGTTCAGGTGAAATTCAGAATAGTCACATACTGCAACAAGCTCTGCATTGTCTGCCGCCTGACAGTACTGCATCATTGACTTTCCTCTGCCTGCACCGAGAACACCTATTTTGATTTTTTTGCTCATAGAAAATATCCTTTCATTTTGCATTTTTATTGTTTTTATTCATAATATCACTTGATAAAATAAAGTTCAATATCTTTTTTAAGAAAAAAATAATTCATTTGCCGCAAGATGTAAAATGCATAGTGCATTTGTAATAAAAATATTGTTACAATATTGTAATTTTTATTGACAATGTATAACTACTGCCATTATAATTTAATTGTAAAGGAGTGATGAAAGTGAATAAAAAGCGTATCGGAATTATAATTTGCTGTATTGCAGTAATCGTTGTTTTGTGTGTTGTACTTGTTGGTATTTTCAACGGAAAACCAACCAATTCAGATGATAATACAGAACTCGATTCAACAGAAATTTACCAGTATCTGATTGTTGATTCACCTGATATTACTCTGCCCGAAAGTAAGCAGTTTTCGTGGTATAAAAAACCGTTTTTCAGTGCAACTGATATAAAAGCAGTAAGGGATATATGGCATCAAAATACTATTTATAAGTACATAGATACCGAATATGTTGCATATTATGTGGGGGATTATTGCGGAATAGCCAACAGCTATGGTGAGATATTCACAAATGCAATATATACCCAACCTTATTACTGTCCTGAGTACGTTGGAATAGCATTTTCTTATAATCACAACCGCATATTTGATTTCGCTTCTCAATCTGTTGTTTATCACGGCGGACACGGTGGTGGCTATTCAGACCTTTATTATGATTTAAACAGCAAAGAATATATATGCATATCTGGTAGCGAGGGTGAGAATGATGCTGTAGATTTTGATAAAACAGGTATATATATAGTGAGAGAAGCATATATGAATATTTTAGGTGAATATTTATATTATGATGGTTCTATGTGCCCTTATTATGAGTTTCAGGAAAAGGGCAGAATAGGTTTATATAATAACGGTAAGCTTGTAATTCCATTTGAATATGTTGCCGCAACAGAAGTTTCAGACGGCGTTGTGGGAATGTTTGACGGCAATATGTGGACATATTTTACCGTTGACGGAAAAGTGATAATGGAAAATGTTCCTCCAAACGATGATACAGCCGGATATCATATTTTTGAAAATGATGAATATACCTATATAACCGTAGATTCAGTATATAATTACTCCTGCGGCTGTGTACCTGTGAAAAAAGACGGCAAATGGGGGTATATGGATAAAAACGGTGAAATGATAATTGATGCTGTTTTTGATTCTGCCTTGCCGGCATTTGAAAACAGAGCGTGGGTGTGCGTTGACGGTTATTGGGGTATAATTGAAATTTGAAATTATTTAATTTATTGAACAGCGGCGAAAGTCGCTGTTTTTTTTAATATAAATAACAGTTGAAATTTTCTTCACTATGTGATAGAATTAATCTGATTAGTTTTGAGGTGATACGGTATGAATACAGATAATTACAGAGGCTCGGTTGCAAAGATTATCGGCATCAGCAGCACGGGAGAGAAAATTCCTGCCGCAGCAGGCAGAATTTCCACACAGGAGGGTAACGCATTCGGCATTCTTGAAAAATCACAGGATGAAGAGAAGAATGCAAAGCTCATTTCAAAAGTTACCCGTTCAGGTCATAATTCCACCATTGAGCATACCGTTTTCAATATAGCATTCAATGATGTTTCGGTGTTTGTTGAGCAGTTTATGATTGAATTCAGGCTCGCATCCTTTACCGTTAAATCAAGAAGATACGTAAACTTCGGTGACAGCGGATATTATGTTCCTTTCCTCGGCAAAAAGGAGCTTGAGGACAAATACTGCGAAACAATGGATTATCTTTTCGACGAGTATAATGCATTTATTGAGTCAGGTGTTCCCAAAGAGGATGCAAGATTCCTGTTGCCCTACTGTCTGAGGAGCAATTTCTTCTGTACAATCAATGCAAGAGAGCTTTTGTTGGTTCTTCGTTCAATGCTTTTCGGCAGAGGCAGTGCATTCAGAGAGCTTAATGATTTAGGTAAACAGATTTATGAGCAGATTGAAAAGCTCACCCCCGGTATCTGTACGGACTTCTTTAAGAGAAAGCCCGAAAATTCCGATAAAATAGCACTCGGCTATATGTTCAATAATTACGAGGAAAACGAAGAAACAGACGAAAAGGTTCAGCTTCTGTCTTTTACAACAGATGCGGAAAAAACAGTTGCACGTTCGGCTCTTATCTGGACAAAGCAGTACACTCCCTCCGCTGTTGAAAAAATCGTTGTGGACGAGGCTAACGTTGATAAAATACTTGACTGCGTAACAAGCTCATCAAGACCCAGACCCCTCGAAACAATAAGCTGTACATTCAGACTTAACGGTGTTTCTCTTTCTACGATTACCCATTTTGCTCGCCACAGAATGCACTCGCTTATGGTGCCCTGTCTTACTCTTACAAACAGGCAGAAATATATCATTCCCGAAACAGTTTCAGCCGATAAAGCACTTCTTGACCGCTACAATGCGGCATTTGCTAAAATAAACGAGCTTTATAATTATCTTAAGAATGAGGGCTGCAGTGAAGATGATATTGTTTACTGTCAGCTCAGCGGTAATACGCTTGATATCGTTTCTTCAATGAACGGCAGAGAGCTTATGCTCTTTATGAAACTGAGAACCTGTAACAGAGCTCAGTGGGAAATCCGTGATTATGCGGTTGAAATGCTCCGTCAGCTCCGTGCTGTATCTCCGGCAATATTCAATAAATTCGGCCCCAGCTGTTATGTTTCATCCTGTCCTGAGGGAGCTCTTTCCTGCGGTAAGGCACAGGAAGTCAAAAACAACTTCAAAAAACTTTAATATACAATGTGAAAAGGACGGTTTTCTATGAAAGAAAGTGTAAAAACCGAAAATGCAAAAATGCTCTATAAGGCTGTTTTGTCCCTTGCAAACGAAGAAGAATGTGCCGCATTTTTTAAGGATCTGTGTACGGATACCGAAATGAGTGCAATGGCACAGCGATTTGTTGTTGCAAAAATGGTTGCAGAGGGCAAAAAGTATGACGAAATCGAAGAACAGACAGGAGCATCCCCCGCGACTATCAGCCGTGTAAAGCGTTCTATGGCAAATTACCATCAGTATGATATTTTTACAAGGGTTGACAAGGAATGAGCTATAATTCCTTTGCCGCCGTATACGATGCCTTTACAGAGGATGTAGAGTACGAAAAGCGCGCCGCGTATATTAAAAAGCTCCTTGCAAAAAACGGATGCGAAGGCGGAATTCTGCTTGATTTAGCCTGCGGTACGGGTACGCTTTCAAAGTATCTCGCCGGATATGGCTACGATATGATTCTTGCGGATATGTCACCCGATATGCTGTCAATAGCCGCCGAAAGACTGCCCGACGCGCTTATAATCTGTCAGGATATGCGAAGGCTCCGTCTTTATTCAACCGTAAATGCGGTTGTCTGCTCCCTTGACGGTATAAATCACCTTACAAAGCCTGATGATGTTAAAAAGACATTTTCAGCCGTAAGTAAGCATCTTCAAAAAGGCGGAGTATTTGTTTTTGATGTAAATACCCCCTATAAGCACGAAAACGTGCTGGGCAACAATACGTTTGTCTATGAAACAGACGATGCATATCTTGTGTGGCAGAACTTTTATAAAAGTAAAAGCAAAGCGGTTGATATGTGTCTTGACATTTTCTTTCTTGAGGGTGATTCCTATGTGCGTGAGTGCGAGGAATTCTCCGAAAGAGCATACGAAATTGAAGAAATCTGTCAATGGCTCAGCGAAGCAGGCTTTTCTGTTTCGGGAGTATATGATGATATGAAATTCACAAAACCGAAAAATAATTCACAAAGGGTTTATATTTCGGCAGTAAAATTATAATTATTAAACAGAGGTATATTTTAATGGGAAAACTTGTTAGATGCATCTCCGATGACGGCACGCTGCTTATTATGGCTTGCGATACAACGGACATTGTGCAGGAGGCATTTGAAATACATTCAACATCAAAGGTATGTACAGCCGCATTGGGCAGATTGCTCACCGCATCTGCTATGATGGGCAGTATGCTCAAGGGTAATAAGGACACCCTTACTCTTAAAATCAACGGCGGCGGTCCTGCAGGCTCAGTTCTTGCCGTGTCAGACAGCCATTGCCACGTAAAAGGCTATGTCGTTGACGGCAGTGTTGAGTTGCCCCTTAATGCAAAGGGTAAGCTTGACGTAGGCGGTGCAGTCGGTAAAAACGGCTTTGTCACCGTTATCAAGGATTTAGGTCTTAAAGAGCCTTTCGTTGGTCAGGTGCCTATTGTTTCGGGTGAAATTGCAGAGGATATCACAGCCTATTTTGCCGCAAGTGAGCAGACCCCCTCTGTCTGCGGTCTTGGTGTGCTTGTGGCTCAGGATAAGTCCGTGCTTAAAGCCGGCGGCTTCCTTATTCAGCTTCTGCCCACCGCTTATGACGATGTTATCGACAGAGTTGAAAAAGATATACAGGGTATTGATTCCGTTACAAAAATGCTTGTTGACGGTTTATCACCCGAAAAAATCTGCAAAGCAGTTCTGCCCTCATTCAATATTGAGGTTCTCGATGAAATGCATCCTGTTTATCAGTGCGACTGCTCACTGGAAAGAGTTCAGAATGCGCTCATTTCAGCAGGCAAAGATGAACTTCTTGATATGGCAAATGACGAGAATACAGAGGTCAAGTGTCAGTTCTGTAATAAGGCTTATAATTTTTCAAGTAAGGATATACTTGATTTGATAAAATCTTCAACGGAAGATTAAAGGAGAAAATAAATGAACAACAAAATGTTATGCTCAAAGTGCGGTAAAAATCCTGCTGTGGTTTTTATCTCAAAGATTCAGGGCGATGAAACCTCACAGGAGGGACTTTGCCTTAAATGCGCTATGGATATGAACATAGGTCCCATCAAACAGATGATGGAAAATATGGGCATTACCGAAGAAGATATTGATGCTGTAAGTGAACAGCTCGGTGACGCAATGGATGCTATGAGCGGCGATGAAAACGGTTTTCAGTTCGGCGGCGCAGGTACGTTCCCTCCGTTTTTACAGGGACTTATGGGCGGTATGCCGGCTGCAAACAACAACAGCAATGAAAACAGCGTAGTTCCTGCAGGTGAGAATGTTCCTGCCGAAAAGCAGACAAAAAAGCACTTCGGTAAGGATAAAAAACACCAGAATAAGCAGGAAAAACAGAGAAAATTCATCAACCTCTATTGCACCGACCTTACAAGGAAAGCTAGGGAAGGCAATATTGATGCTATCATCGGCAGAGAGGATGAAATTTACAGAGTAATTCAGATCCTTTGCAGAAGAACAAAAAACAACCCCTGTCTTATAGGTGAACCCGGTGTAGGTAAAACCGCTATTGCCGAAGGACTTGCACTGAGAATTGCCGCAGGCGCAGTTCCCGCAAAGCTTGCAAATAAGGAAATTCAGCTTCTTGACCTTACCGCTCTCGTTGCAGGTACACAGTTCAGGGGGCAGTTTGAAAGCCGAATTAAAGGTCTTATCGACGAAGTCAAAGCTGACGGCAACGTTATCCTCTTCATCGACGAGGTTCACAGCCTTGTAGGCGCAGGTGACTCCGAAGGCTCAATGAATGCGGCAAATATTATGAAACCATCTCTTTCCAGAGGAGAAATTCAGGTTATCGGTGCAACCACCTTTGCCGAATACAGAAAATATATCGAAAAAGACTCCGCACTCGAAAGACGTTTTCAGCCTGTTAAGGTTGAAGAACCCTCAATTGACGATGCATACAAAATGCTTCTGGGTATCAAGGGTTATTATGAAATGTATCACCGTGTTTCTATTTCGGACAGATTGCTGTATCTTACAGTTACACTTTCAGAACGTTATATAACAGACAGATTTTTACCCGATAAGGCTATTGACCTGCTTGACGAGGCTTGCACCTGTGCAAATCTTCGCAATAAATCAATCAGCGACCTTGAGCTTGCCGAGGCAAAGTATGCCGAGCTTAAGGGCAGGGAAGAGCAGATTATGAATCCGGCGGACGGTAAAGAGCCCGATTATGAGGAACTTGCATCCATCCGTTCAGAGCTTATGACGCTTGACTCAAAAATTCCTCTTCTTCGTCAGAAAGCCGCTGATAACAATGTTACAGAAGATGATATTGCGAGGGTTATCAACCTGTGGACAGGTATTCCCGTAAGAAAAATCATTGATTCCGACCTTGATAAGCTTGCGGATATGGAAACAAATCTCAAAGCAAGAATTATCGGTCAGGACGAGGCTATAGAGGTAGTCTGCGCCGCAATCCGCAGAAACAAAATACAGATTAATCCTCAAAGACGCCCCTCTTCATTTATATTTGTAGGTCCTACTGGTGTAGGCAAAACCGAGCTTGTAAAACAGCTTGCAAACGAGCTTTTCGACACTCCCGAAACTCTTATAAGACTTGATATGTCCGAGTTTATGGAGAAACACAGCGTTTCAAGAATTATCGGTTCTCCTCCCGGATACGTAGGCTATGATGAGGCAGGTCAGCTCACCGAAAAGGTTCGCAGAAAGCCTTATTCCGTCATTCTTTTTGATGAAATCGAAAAGGCTCATCCCGACGTTATGAATATCCTTCTGCAGATTCTTGACGAGGGCAAAACAAGCGATGCACAGGGCAGAACAGTCGATTTTGCAAACACCGTAATCATTATGACCTCAAATGCAGGCAGTCATAACCGTGAGGGTGCTATGGGCTTCGGTAAAACCAAGGGTGATGCATCAAAGGAAAAGGCTATGAAAGGACTTCACGAGTTCTTAAGACCTGAATTCATCGGCAGAGTTGACGAGGTCGTTGTATTCAACGAGCTTGATAACGCAAGCTACAGGCAGATTGCAGATATCCTCATTTCCGACCTTGTTCCCGGACTTCGTGATAAGGGAATCACACTTAACGTTGCAGACGACGTGTCCGCAACTGTAGCCGATATTGCCGCAGGCGGTGAAAGAGGCGCAAGAGATATCCGTATCGCAATAAGAAAGAATATCGAGGATGCCGTAGCAAATATCATTATCGCAAACAGAAATATGAGCATCAGTCAGATAAATGTTTCTGTAGCAGACGGCAAAATCATTTGCGAAAAAGCATAAATTTAGAGCAGATGCTTCAATTGGGAAGTGTCTGCTTTTTTACAATAATTTACCGTACCGTAGGGCGCGTCGCCCCCGTCGCGCCGATTGATAAAAATGTACCATTTTTATCAATAATAATATTAAAATCACATTTAACCTGTTATAATAATCCAAATCGCAGATTTGGATTATTCGGAGCGACGAGGGCGTCGCTCCCTACGATTTATACCATTCAATTTTCTGCTCGATAAATTATTGTTAATCTTGACACTGTTCCTGTTTTAGTGTAAAATTAATAAAGAATCTATAATCCGGAGTGAATTTTTATGATTTCTGATAAAAAATATATCCTTTCTCTTGACCAAGGCACAACAAGCTCAAGAGCAATTCTCTTTGACCGACAGGGACAGATTGCCGCAAAGGCTCAGTATGAATTTACACAGATATATCCAAAGCCCGGCTGGGTCGAGCACGATCCCGAGGAAATTTTAAGGAGCGAGTACAGAGCAATTGCGGACGCTCTTATCGACGGCGGTATTGAGGCTAAGGAAATCGCCGCCATCGGCATTACGAATCAGCGTGAAACCACCGTTCTGTGGGATAAAAACACAGGAAAACCCGTGTATAATGCGGTTGTATGGCAGTGCAGAAGAACTGCAGATATGGCAAAGCGTATCATTGACGATAAAGAGCTTCGTAACTACATAAAGGAGCATACAGGTCTTGTTGTTGACGCTTACTTCTCCGCAACAAAAATAAAGTGGATTCTCGACAATTGCGAAAAAGCAAGAAAGCTTGCAAAAAAGGGCGATCTGCTTTTCGGCACAATCGAAACCTGGCTTATATGGAAGCTTACAGGCGGTAAGGTTCACGTTACCGACTATTCAAACGCTTGGAGAACGATGCTTTTTGATGTTGACAACCTTTGCTGGGATGAATACATCTGTGAAAAATTAGGTATTCCGATGTCAATCCTGCCTGAGGTTGTGCAGTCGAGTCAGGTCTACGGAGAGGTTGCATCGGGCATCCCCGGTCTTGAATCGCTTGCAGGTATACCTATCGCAGGTGCAATCGGTGACCAGCAGGCGGCTTTGTTCGGTCAGGCTTGTTTCCGCCCCGGTCAGGCAAAGAATACCTACGGCACAGGTTGTTTCCTGCTTATGAATACAGGCGGCAAGCGTGTCAAATCAGAGAATAATCTTCTCACAGGTATCGCCTGGGGTATCGACGGCAGGGTGGAGTATTGTATTGAAGGTTCCGCATTCAACGCAGGTTCAGTTATTCAATGGCTCCGTGATGAGCTCAAAATGATAAAAACTGCCTCCGAATGTGACAGGCTTGCAGAAAGCGTTCCCGATGCAAACGGCGTGTATTTTGTGCCTGCGTTCACAGGTCTTGGCGCGCCTTATTGGGATATGTACGCAAGAGGTACGATCGTAGGCATCACAAGAGGTGTAAATCAGCAGCATTTTGCAAGAGCAGTTCTTGAAAGTATTGTATTCCAGATGACAGACCTGCTTGAGGCAATGAAAGCCGATGCGGATATTGAGCTTACCGAGTTGCGTGTTGACGGCGGCGCAAGCGTAAGCAACATTATGATGCAGATTCAGGCAAATATGATTGAAACAACGGTCAACAGACCCAAGGTTGTTGAAACAACGGCACTCGGCGCCGCATACTGTGCAGGTCTTGCAGTCGGATTCTGGTCGGGCAGAGCAGAAATTGAGGGTATACGTGAAGTTTCAAGAGAATTTGTTCCCCAGCTCCGCAAGGAAGAAAGAGATTCTGTTTATTCCGGCTGGAAACGTGCAGTCGAACGCTCAAGAGGCTGGGCGGAGGAATAACAATAATTTATAGGCGAGAGCCTATAAATTATTGTAGCGATATAAATCCGTAAACGGATTTTCGATATACCTGACGGTGCGATATATACATTGCATACGATATGTGCCTGTCGGCACGCGGATTTATATCATATCGCGCTTTGAGCTTGAAGATATGAAAATCTGCACAAACAATAACAAAATATACAAGGCTCCCTCCCCGAGGGAGCTGGATGCGTTAGCAGACTGAGGGAGTAAAAAGTTTGATTCTGCTATAATATTGCTCGTAATCTCCCTCCGTCTTTTGCTATGCAAAAGCCACCTCCCTCAATGAAGGAGGCTTGGTTAGTGAGTGCTGAATTATTATTTGTCGGTCATTTGCGAATGGCCGATTTTTTTGTTAAATGCAACATAAAATCCAAAAAATATTCTGCAGATTTATTAGATTTTTTTGTTGCATTGTGCAAGAATGTTTTGTATAATATATAATGTACATTTGTAATCGTTTGATAAATTTTTAACAATTGGAGGAGTTACAATGGCAAGAGTATATAACTTTTCAGCAGGTCCCTCAATGCTTCCCGAGGAGGTACTTAAAAAGGCTGCAGCAGAAATGCTTGATTATCAGGGAAGCGGTCAGTCCGTAATGGAAATGTCACACCGTTCAAAGGTGTTTGACGCCATTATCAAAGATACGGAAAAGCTTTTCAGAGAAATTATGAATATCCCCGAGAACTACAAGGTTCTCTTCCTTCAGGGCGGTGCATCAACTCAGTTTGCGGCTATCCCTCTCAACTTTATGAACGGCAGCGGCAAGGCTGACTACATCGTAACCGGTCAGTGGGCAAAGAAAGCTCTCGCAGAGGCAAAGAAGTACGGTGATGCAAGAGCAGTTGCATCTTCAGCAGACAAGACATTCTCTTACATTCCCAAAACAACTGCAGCAGATTTTGATCCCGAAGCAGATTACGTATATATCTGCCTTAACAACACAATCTACGGCACAGTTTATCACGAGCTTCCCGATACAGGCAATGTTCCCCTTATTGCAGACGTATCATCCTGCTTCCTTTCAGAGCCTATTGACGTTTCAAAGTTTGCTGTTGTTTACGGCGGCGCACAGAAGAACGTCGCTCCCGCAGGCGTAACTATCTGCATTATCCGTGAGGATATGCTGGGCAACGCAAGAGATATCACTCCCACAATGCTTGATTACAAGGTTATGGCAGACAACGATTCTCTTTACAATACACCTCCCTGCTGGAACATTTATATCACAAAGCTTGTTCTTGAGTGGATAAAGGAGCTCGGCGGTCTTGAAAAAATGAAAGAGCGCAACGAAAAGAAGGCTAAGATTCTTTACGATTTCCTTGATTCTTCAAAGATGTTCAAGGGGACAGTCGTAGCTGAGGACCGTTCACTTATGAACGTACCTTTCGTAACAGACAGCGAAGAGCTCAATGCAAAGTTCATTAAAGAAGCAACAGACGCCGGATTTATCAACCTTAAGGGCCACCGTTCAGTAGGCGGTATGAGAGCTTCTATTTACAACGCTATGCCGATAGAAGGCGTAGAAAAGCTTGTAGCATTTATGGCTAAGTTTGAACAGGAGAATGCATAATTATGTATAATATTCTTACTCTTAATAAAATTTCAAAAACAGGTCTTTCCAATTTTAATGCAGATTTATATGCTTGCGCTGACGACTTTGCTGCTCCCGATGCAGTAATCGTCCGTTCTGCATCTATGCACGATATGGAAATTCCCTCAAGCGTGCTTGCAATCGCAAGAGCAGGCGCAGGCTACAACAACATCCCCGTTGACGCTTGCACAGAAAAGGGTATCTGTGTATTCAACACTCCCGGCGCAAACGCAAACGCCGTTAAGGAGCTTGTAATCTGCGGACTTCTCCTTGCATCAAGAAGAATTGCTCCTGCTATGGACTGGTGCAAAACTCTCAAGGGCGAGGATGAAATCAGCAAGAAGATCGAAAAAGGCAAGTCAAACTTCGCAGGCCCCGAAATTATGGGCAAAACACTTGGTGTTATCGGTCTTGGCGCAATCGGCGTAAAGGTCTGTAATGCGGCTGTTGCTCTGGGTATGAAGGTTGTAGGCTATGACCCCTACCTTTCCGATATGGCGGCATCAATGCTTGATAAAACTGTTGTTATTACATCAAAGCTGGAGCAGATTTTTACAGACAGCGACTATATCTCCGTTCACGCTCCTCTTACCGATTCCACAAAGAATATCGTCAATAAGGATACTCTTGCAATGGCAAAGGACGGTATCCGTGTGCTCAACTTCGCTCGCGGCGGTCTTGTTGATGACAACGCTATTGTAGAAGCAATCGAAAGCGGTAAATGTGCGGCTTATGCTACAGATTTCCCCACAGATGCACAGTTAGGTCTTGAGGGTGTTATTGCACTTCCTCACCTTGGCGCATCAACTCCCGAATCAGAGGAAAACTGCGCAGTTATGGCAGTTAACCAGATTTCAGAGTACCTTGAAAAGGGTAACGTTGTAAATTCCGTAAATCTTCCCTGCGTTTCAAAGGATATCGCAGAGGGCAAAAAGCGTCTTACTGTTATCACAAAAGGCGATGTCAGCGAAAATATCTATGCCGCACTCGCATCAGCAGGCGTTTCAGCAGAGGATGCAACCGCATCAATCAGAAAAGAAACAGGCTATGTTATCGTAGACGCTGTTAATCTTTCCGATGATTCACTCGCAGCAGTTAAGGCTGTTGACGGTGTACTTTCCGCAAGAGTTATCGGCTGATATTTAAGCTAATATTTAAAAGACCGAGTAAAATCGGTCTTTTATTGTAGTTAGAAGTTAGGAGTGATGAGTCAGGAGTTAAGGAAGCCGCAAAGCGGCTTGGATTTAAAAGGATTAAAAGGCGGAGCCTTTTCCACAACTCCTCACTTCTCACTCATCACTACCGAATTATTGTTTTCAAGGAGATAAAATTATGAACCTCACATCATATATGCCTGTCCGCATAATCAGCGGTACGGATTGCGTAAAAAACAACTCTGATGTTTTCAAAAGCCTCGGCAAGAAGTGTCTTATTGTAACAGGCGGCTCTTCTGCAAAGAAAAGTGGTGCGCTCAGTGATGTTACGTCTGCTCTTGATAAGTGTAATATTGAATATTCCGTGTTTGATGAAATCACCGAAAATCCTTATACAGAGGATTGCCGCAGAGCAGGAGAGTGCGCAAGAAATTGCGGTGCAGAATTCATAATCGGCATCGGCGGCGGTTCGCCTCTTGATGCATCAAAAGCGGTTGCTATATTTGCAACAAATGCAGAAATGAAACATTCCGATATTTATAATATGAATTATAAAAATGAACCCTTGCCGATTGTGCTTGTGGGTACTACGTCAGGCACGGGCAGTGAGGTAACAGGCGTGTCCGTTCTTACCAACAGCGACAACGGTATGAAAAAAAGCATCGGCGGAGTTTATGCCCGCGTTTCATTCTGTGATTACAGATATACCTGTACAATGCCGTATGCCGTAACCGTTTCAACCGCTCTCGATGCGTTTGCTCACGCCTGTGAATCATATTTTTCGTCTATGTCCACAGATTTGTCTGAGATATACGCTGAAAAAGCCTTTTCACTTCTTGCAGAAGGACTTGAATACCTTTACAGCAGTAAAGATATCCCCGATGATAGAATACGTGAAATACTCAATGATGCATCAATTTACGCAGGACTTTGCCTTAATATAACGGGTGCCTGTTTCCCTCATACAGTCGGATATGCACTTACTGAGGATTACGGCATACCTCACGGAAAAGCCTGTGCGGCGTTCATCCCCGATTTTATCAAGATTTGCGCTGAAAATAAACCCGAAAAGTCACAGCGGATGTTTGATATTATGCATACGGATAAATACAGCCTTTGCCGTATGATAACTGAATTGGCGGATATCAATATCACCGTTTCAGCGGCTCAGCTGGAAAAATACCGCACACGCTGGGTTGACCCCGTAAAAAATTTCAGCCGTACCCCCGGCAATTTCACCTCGGATACAGCTGTAAAACTATTTGAAAAATTTATTTAGAATTAACTTTCATTCCTGTTTTTGCATTGAGAATATTTCTGAATACTGCAATCTGGTTGTTTGAAATGAACTTGTCGGTGTGCATACTGCCGAAGTACCACTTCTTGTATTTGCATTGTACTGCAAGCTCGTCGAAAAACGCATTGAGAGCAGATACGGAAAACTGCTCATTCTTTTGCATAAGCAGGAATTCTCTCGTTTTTGACGGCGGCTCGTGAGTTATGATAAGGTCTACGTCATAATTTATGTTTTCAAGCCTTGCAACTGCCGCAAGAAGCTCCTCTTTAGTGGGAATTTCAAGCCTTTGAGCATTTTCGTCGTTTTCAAAACGGAGCTCGGCTTCTGGTGATTCGCCGCCGCCCATTGTAAAGACCTTCATACCCTCAATGGTATAAATCTGCCCTCTCATAAGGTGGTATAGATTGCCGCATATGTTTCTTGCCTTGCCGCCGTTATAATCCTGAGCAGGAAATTTGTTAAGCAGCTTGAAATTTTCGTGGGTGCCGTCAACAAAGCAGATGTTGTACTTTCTTTTGCCGAGATTCCTTAAAATCTTATCCTCATTTTTTGAATCATCCCAGATAAAACCGAAATCACCGCAGACAATCAGCGTGTCGTGAAGCTTCATAAATTTCAAAGCCTCCGGCGAAAGCCTCGATAAATCGCCGTGTATGTCACCTGTAATGTAGACCATTTATTCTGAACTCCAATCTGTATCAATTAATTCATAATTCATAATTCATAATGCATAATTCATAATTAGATAAAAATTAAAATTGTGCGTGGTGATTGGATTTTAAGTGTTACAATGGTTCAAAAGGCGAAGCCTTTTCCACAATTATGAATTGTGAATTATGCATTATGAATTGATAAATTATTGTTTGCTCTTTACATTTCATCAAAATAATTGTATACTTATTATAACACTAATGGGTGGGTGTGTCTATGAAAAAATCAATAATTTTTACAATTATTTTAATATTGGCTCTTATGCCTGTTTTTTCGGTATGTTCAAGTGCCGAATATTATAATACTCATATTGAAAATATGAAATCCGAAGCGTATCTTCTTGTCAATACCGATACCGGTGCAATAGTTTTTTCTCACAATGCGGACAAGCAGTTGAAATGTGCATCACTTGTGAAAATTGCAACGGCGGCGGTTGTTGTTGACAATTGTGAGGACCTTGACGAAATTGTCACCGTAACCGAATTATCATTGGCTCCGCTTAAAAACATTTACAGTGCATCCAGCAATCTAAAAGCAGGGGAGCAGATATCGGTAAGGAATCTGCTTTATTGTGCAATGGTTACAAACGCAAACGATGCCTGTAACGTTCTTGCTGAGTATATCGGCGGCAGTATAGATAATTTCATCGTTATGATGAATGATTTTGCGAAAAGTCTGGGATGTGAAAACACGAATTTTACAAACGCTCACGGTCTTGATGAAGAAGGGGAGTATACCTCTGCTTACGATATGTACCTGATAACTCAATACGCAATGAAGAATTCCGTTCTTGCTGATATGGCGGCAACGGTTAAATATACCGTTCCTGCAACCAATATGAGCGAGGAGCGCTCGCTTTCCACAAGATGCGATATGATAAAAAGCGGTTCAAGATATTATTATGAATACGCAAAAGGCTTTAAAGTAGGTCAGACAGATGCCGCGCAGAGATGTGCCGCAATTACAGCCACCAAAAATGCATATACCTATATTGCAATTGTTCTCGGCTGTCCTAACGAATGTACCGACGGTTGCGGCTATCCCGACAACACAGCGTTGTATGAAGCAAGAAAAATGCTTAAATGGGCGTTTTCAAATCTCAGAATGACAACCATTGCCGAAACAACGGATATGATAACAACAGCTCCCGTTTCTCTTTCCACACAGACGGATACCGTGCGTCTTGTGCCCGAAAAACAGCTGCAGGCGTTGCTTTTAAGCTCTGTTGACTATTCAAGCTTCGAGTATATCATTGATGTTCAGGAGGATATCTCCGCTCCTGTCAGCAAGGGTCAGGTGCTCGGTACTGTTAAAATAAGATATGCAGACAGCGTAATTGCAAGTGTAAATCTTGTTGCCGCCGAGGATATTTCACGGAGCGGACTTATGTATATGGGGCACATAATCAAAAATATTGTCACATCTCCCGTGTTTATTATAATTGCGGCAGTTTTAGTGCTTGCTGTTTTGATTTATATTGTGATTGTGTATACAAAGAATAAACAGCAACAGCAGAAGAGCCGCCAAAGACTGCGTGAAATCAAAGAGCGCAATTATGTTGAAGATGCTGACCTTAATGAGGTTTATAAGGATTAAAAAAATCACCGTATCAGCGCTGATACGGTGTAAATTTTGGTGTTAATGTCCTTTCGGGACTCTGTTTAGCATTCCCTTTTCCTTTGTAAGGTCTGCGTGAAGCAGGTCTGCAAATGTAATAGCAAGCAGAATTTCAGCAAACCATATCGCCTTTGTGCCCACAAATCGGCAGGCAACGGTAGCAAATATTGCTCCTAAAATAAAGACGCCGATCATTCCTGCGTGAAAAAGACACATTTTAAGATATTTTGATTCATTTCTGTGTTTGAGCCACTTTGTAAAATAAACGCCTACGCTTCTGGTGTGCGCACTGCAGAATACCGTTGACATAGGTATTTTTTCCGCCGCTCTGAAAGTGTTGTATTGCATAGCACAGGTGAAATTTATCATAATATGGCAAATCTGCACAGGCGCTGATTCGGGGATAAAGCCTAAAATCAGCACAACAAGCATTTCAAAGCCTACAAATACCGTATCCCATCTTACACGGTTGTTTTTGTTTACCTTTGCTGGCAAAAACTCGGATATTATTGTGCCGCTGAGATATGAAATCATCGGAACAAGGTAATACAGCGCGTTTTTCCAGTCAGCATTGCCTACCGAAAGACCGAAAAGCACGAAGTTTGCCGTCTGTGCATTGCAGAATACGCCGCCTCTGCTTGTAAATGTGTAGCCGCCGTAAAAACCGGCTGTGCACATCATAAGGGCAAATATCCACCAACGCTCACATTCAAGCAGAAAATTGTCATTTTCCTGTTTTTGCTTTATATTGTCCATTATTTTATTGTTCCGTCGGGATTGAACAGGGGCAGTTTTTCAAGATAAATAATATCATCCCTGTCCTGTGCGTCACCTTCGGCAAGAATCGTCATTTTGCCGCAAACCTCACCGCCTGTCTGCTTTACAAGCTCCTCAATTGCTCGCAGAGATTCACCTGTGGAAATAACATCGTCAACAATGAGTATTCTTTTTCCCTTCATCATTTCGGCATCAGCTGTGTCAAGGTAAAGCTTCTGCTCACCCGCAGTTGTGATAGACTGCACTGTAACCTCAAGCACACCTGTCATATAAAGCTTGGGCTTCTTTCTTACAAGAAAATATTTGCTGTCGCCGTGCTGACGCGCCATTTCGTGAATAAGTGGAATTCCCTTTGCCTCTGCCGTGATAAGATAATCGTATTCGGGCGCTCTGTTCAAAAGCTCTCTTGCACAAGCAACTGTAAGCTCGGCGTCACCGAAAATAACAAAAGCACCGATATAAAGGTCATCAGTAACCTTGCAAAGAGGAAGAGCTCTGTCAAGACCTGCAATGTTCATTTTGTAATCCATTTTTATTTCCTCCGAACATAATTCTACATTTATTATTATAATACTACTTAAAAAAATGTCAATCCCAAAAAAATCTGTTATTTTTTTAATAAAAGGCTGTTAATATCTAAAAAAATATGATACAATAATCTGGATAATAATTACGGAGCGTGAGAATTATGACAGATGTAAAGATTATTTCACACAGAGGTGCTAACAGATACGCACCGCAGAACACTCTGCCTGCATTTCAGAAATCAATTCAGCTTCTTGCAGACGGCGTTGAAACAGACGTACATATGACAAAGGACGGTGTTCCTGTTATCTGCCATAACTATACGATTAACGATACGAGTAACGGTATGGGTACTATTGCATCGTATACTCTTGAGGATTTGAAAAGGTTCGATTTCGGTGCATATTATTCATCTGCATTCAGAGGTACCACCATTCCCACTCTTGACGAGTTTCTTGAGCTTATTGCATCCTCCGATATTGAAATTATGAATATCGAGCTTAAAAAGCCCCGTGAAAATGAATCGGATATTGTAAAAAAGACTGTCGCGGCAGTTAAAGCGCACGGTCTGTTTGACAGGCTTCTTATATCAAGCTTCAGCTCAACTCTTCTTGTTGAGACAAAAAAACTTGACCCAAGGTGCAAAACAGGCTATCTTTACTCTCCCAATAATTTTTATTCTCCCTGGCAGCTTGCAAATCCCATAGGCTTTGCAAAGCGAATCGGTGCTGATGCATTGCATCCTATGGATATTTATGTTGGTCCTCTTTATGTTAAATGGGCACATTCACAGGGTATCAAGGTCAACGTCTGGACCGTAAACAGCGATTTTTCTATCAAGCGCCTTATCCGATGCGGCGTGGACGGTATTATCACCGACTGCCCCGATAAGGTATGGCAGATAAAAAAAGATATGAACAAATGAGGTAACGTATGAAAATTAATTTTGTTGTTCCGTGCCTGCTGGGTCTTGAAGCTCCTATAGCCGAAGAACTCAGGGAAATGGGCGCGTCGGATGTTGCCGCCGAAAACGGCAGAGTGCTTTTCTCAGGTGACGAATCAATTCTTGCAAGAGCAAATATCTGTTCAAGATTTTCCGAGAGAATACAGATTCTTATCGGCACATTTGAAGCACATTCCTTTGAGGATCTTTTTCAGGGCACAAAACGCCTGCCCTGGGAAAACTGGATAGGCAAAGAGGATAAATTCCCCGTAAAAGGCTACTCACTCAATTCTGACCTTTTCAGCGTAAGCGACTGTCAGGCGATTATCAAAAAAGCCGTTGTTGAAAGGCTTAAAACAAAGTATCACGTGGAATGGTTCAAGGAAACGGGCGCACTTTATCAGATTCAGTTTTCAATTATGAAAAACAAGGTAAGCCTTCTTATTGATACCACAGGCGCAGGACTTCATAAGCGCGGTTACAGACCTGCATCAAACGCCGCTCCTATCAAAGAAACTCTTGCGGCGGCGCTGTGCTATTTCGCAAGACTGCGTGATTTCCACACACTTTACGACCCGATGTGCGGCTCAGGTACGATTCTTACAGAGGGCGCAATGCTAGTTAAAAATATCGCTCCCGGAGTGAACAGACATTTCACCGCCGAGAGCTGGAAACAGGTTCCTGCTCAGATATGGCAGCAGGAGAGAGAGCGTGCAAGAAGTCTTGAAAAAACAGACATTTCATTCAAGGCTTACGGCTCGGACGTTGACCCTGTTGCTCTTAAAATTGCAAAAGAAAACGCAACAAGAGCAGGTGTTGCAGACCTTATATCCTTCAAAAAGGCAGACGTTGCCGACTTTAAGCCCGAAACGGACAGAGGTACTGTTATCATCAATCCCCCTTACGGTGAAAGACTTATGGATGCATCATCCGTTCAACAGCTTTATAAAAACATCGGCAAGGTTTTCGTTCCTCAGCGCGGCTGGGCGTATTATATAATCACCGCCGACGAGGATTTTGAAAAATCCTTCGGCAGAAAAGCAGACAAACGAAGAAAACTCTACAACGGTATGATCAAATGCCAGTTCTATATGTATTTTAAATGATTATGGAAAAAATAATTGCAGAAATTAAATCAGGTGACGCGTACATCGAAAATATGACCTTCAGCGACCACTCTGTTGAGTGCTGTGATTTTTCGGGTGTGGACTATCAGTGCGTCCAAATTAAAAATTGCCGTTTTGAAAAATGCAACTTTGATAAATCCGCATTCGTTGACGTAAAATTTACTGACTGTATATTTATCAACTGCAAATTCAAAAGCGGATATTTCAAAAGCTGTAAAATCGAAAATTGCAGATTCGATTATTCCGATTTTTCAGACAGTCATATAAAAGAAACTGTTTTTCTCAGAACATCCTGCTGTTTTGCTCTCTTTTCGGAGTCAAAATTCGAAAATGTGCGTTTTGCAGCGTGTGATTTGAAAATGGCAGTCCTTGCAGAGGTCAAACTCAAACATACTGAGTTTATCGAAGTTAATCTTGCTAACGCGGATTTCTTTAAAACAAGCCTTAAAAATGTGGATCTGTCAAGCTGTGAGATTGCAGGTATAACCGTTTCCGACAATTTCAAGGAGCTGAAAGGCTTGCGGCTCAACGTATCACAGGCGCAGGATATCGCACAGGTCTTGGGTGTCAGATTTATATAATTGTACAAATAAATTCGGGCTGTTCCGCTCAACTACGTGGGACAGCCCGAATAATTTGTCTGTTAAAAATAAAATTGATTGCTTAATCATCCTGTACAGCGTGTTTCTGATTGAATTTATCCAGAAGTAACGCCGCAACGATTCCGACGATCAGACATACAATATTCACGATACAGCTTACTGCCGATACTGCAAAGCTTTCAAATGGAATTATCATAACCGTCGCCGCAATAACTATGCCGATAATGGCGTGGAATGATACGGAATAATGCTTGTCAAAAAGAGCGTTTACTGCTTTTGCAAACAAAATTACCGTAGCCAATGCTCCGATACCGCCGGGTATCAGCACTGAAAAATCAAGATGTCCGATTCCGTCAACAAACGGCTCATACAAGCCAAGAGGCATCAGCAATGTGGAAAAACTCATTCCGGGCGCAATAACACTCAATGCAAGGCAGAAACCGCAGAATAAATACCACGCGAAATTCGGAGTAATCTGTACGGAAAAGACACGCAGACCTATCAACAGCGCAAAAATAAATACCATCGCAACAGCCATTGAAACGTACGAGCCTTTACTGCGACCCTGTTCACCCGCCTCTTTGAAAAGAGAGGGGAGCATACCCGTAATCAGACCGATGAAAACGCAGACAGACGGCGCAGGATATTTCTCCAGCAGGAACGACAGCAGATTTGCAACGCCCAGAAAACCGATAACACCGCCGATGACTACCGGAATCAGCTTTGGTATATGTGTTTTGAATTTATGTATGGGGTCAGCAAGGAATTCCATAATCGTTTTGTAAATTCCGAACACAACGCAGAGCACGCCGCCGGAAATTCCGGGCAGAACAGCTCCGAGTCCTATCAATGCCCCTTGAAATATCTTTAAAATGAAAGATTTTTTGTTGCCTTTCATATATTTCTCTCCTCAAGAAACTCTTTTGATGAAATAAGTATACTCCTGTCGTTTTCAAATTTCAGTTGCTTTAATGCATTTTCGTAGTCCAACCAGATGTAATCGTCAATTTCTTCAAGCTGAATGGTGGTTGACGCATCTGTGGTGCTTGCAATGAAAATTGTAACGCGCTTCTCAACCTTGCCCGCAATTTTGTACTCGGAGGTGGAGCTGTAACCGTCAATAATATTTATATGCAAGCCGGTTTCTTCCAATACCTCACGCTTTGCGGTTTGTTGCTGAGTTTCTCCTCGCTCAATATGCCCTTTAGGAAATCCCCAGTGCGCACTGCGCTTGTTTTTAATGAGCAGAAATTTGCGTATACCGCCCAAATCCCTGAAAACAACCGCACCGCAGGAGCTTTCATACAGACATTCAAGCTTGTGAGGTCTGTTTTTCTCAAGAAATTTTATAGCGTCCTCAATCTCAAAATTGATGTATCTTGATTTTTTAGGCGCAACGATAATATAATTAGGCCGTTTGTCCTGATGGCGGACAATGGCAATGATCCTTCCTTCAAAAATATTGACAGGGTGGTTGATACCCATAACGCAGGCAGACTGAATGAAAGCTCGTTTTTCTGTCTTTATTTCGGCTACACCGAAATTCAGCATATACTTGGTATTAGTTTTGCTGTCAAAGGAATTGAAGGGTTTAGTGATCCGTACTTTGACACTTTTGCCCAACATAATAAATTCTTCCTTACTGTAGATATATAGATCTATTATACATTAAATCTATATGTGTTTCAAGGTTTTTTTACAGAAAAATTTATATATCGGAAAAAATATAAAACAGCCGCAAAATCCCCAAAAACCGAGCCGTTAACGCAGAATAAAAAAAGGTAACGGCTGACCGCTACCTTTGAAATTTGATTTAGCCGTCAAGTGCATAACTGTCCCCTGATTGACTCACAAATCGCTTAAAACATCACTTTTGCAGTGATTTCGAACCGTCCCCTGATTTATGCATCTCTTTATGTTTCAATTTTCTGTATTTTATCAAAGCACAATAAAAAATGCAAAAAGAACTGCTATTGCTCCGATTACATATTCATTAAATTCAATATTGTTTGCCCTCGTATACCTTGATACCATTATTCCTGCTACTGCTGCAGGTGCACCAACTATTGTCGTAGCAACACCCACAAATGCACCACCTTTTTTTTAGATACAGCATACATTCCGATTTCCATCAGAATCATCACTAATATGATTATACCAAAAAGAATAGCAGTAAAACTAAACCGCATCGCAGAAACAGAAGCAATGGAACCACATACTATACAACTGAATATACTCGAGAAACCTACACACCCCAAATACTCTTTTTCAGATATTTCTTTTTTGTGTGCTTTAATAAAGTAAATACATAACAGAATTATTGAAGACGGAACACTTATATAAACAGCCAACAAAATGTTTTTACACAAAACTGTAGCACAAGCATAAAAATATCGTTAATATAAAAAAATTACGTAAATTTGTTGTATTGGTCGCATTATTATCATTTGTTTTCATAATCAATACCTCACGACAATCAGGGTACGATTCTATGATAGGATTATATTTTCCGCTCAACATAGAAACTCACCGCTGATTGAATATTTCAACGCTATAATACAATTTGATTATATAAAAAACTTATATAGTTGTCAATGAAAAAAGCAAAACGGCTGAAAACTCAGCCGCTGTTTTTATCTGATTATTCCCATTCTACAAGAAGGTCCTCAAGGAATTTCATAATGAGTGTGTAGATTTTCATAAATACATCTGTGATTGACATTTATTATCCTCCTCTCAATGATTATTTTGTCATCCTCATTTTATCACAAAAAAATCCTTATGTAAATAAAAATTTTGTAAAAAATTCAAAAATTTTATTGCATCTGCACCTGAGTACCGTTGCTGTTTATTTTGTAATCGGTATGATAAATCAGCTCACTGACCGTAACGGGAATATATCCGCTCTCAGTAAGGTAATCAAGCAGCTCAGGCAACGCCTCAGCCGTGTGCTCAGTCCCCGAATGAAGCTGTATTATAGATCCGCTCCCAACCTTCGATGTAACCCGCTCCAATATCTCACCCGCCGATATATTCTTCCAATCCACAGAATCCGCATCCCATTGAATTGTTGTCATACCTAATTCTTCAGCGGCGGAGATGGTTTTGTTATTGTAGCTGCCGGACGGAGCACGGAACAGGGTAGGAGAGTAGCCCGTAATGCTTTTTACAATATCATTGCATTTCTGAATATCAAGAATAATATCCTCATAGCTCATTGACGGCATATCGTTGTGTGAATAGGAATGATTGCCGATTTCGTGTTCTGCTTCATAAATCGCTTTCAATTCATCCGTGTGACTCTCCGCCCAGGAGCCCAAAAGAAAGAATGTGCATTTTACATTGTAATCATCTAAAATGGCTAAAATGCGGTCAATGTCACCGCTCATAGCACAGTTGAATGTGACCGCAACTTTGTTTGAATCGGTATCAACATTATAAATGGGAATCAGCCTGTCATCTGCAGAAACCGCTTCATTCACAATCGACGCCATAAAAAATACCCCCACCGTAACAGCGAGCAACACCGCCGCAGTAACAAAAATACTTTTCAGCCTCAATGATAAAATTTTCATATCTATCCCTCCGCTGAATTTATATGAAAATGCTTTTGCACCTATTCACATCAGCATTTTAAAATAAGTGGTGGAATTATTCTGATAATCCTGCATACAGAAATCGGATTATATGGTTTCGTTTACTAAAAAACAGTAAAAGCAAAAAATACCATATTTATTTCCTTGGAATAATGTGATATAATTCATTTATATTGAAATATGAGGTGGTTTTCAGTGACAAACAGAGAACGGGCGATGAATATTCTTCACTATAAAGATGTTGACCGTCTGCCTGCAGTTCACTTCGGCTATTGGGGAGAGCTATTACAGGAATGGGCACAGCAGGGTAAGATTCCTGCTGAGCTTGCAGAAAACAACTGGGACGGCACAGAAAAAGATAAAATTCTTGATAAACTTATCGGTTGGGATTTTAACTGGTCATGCACCGCCGGTGCAAACAACGGACTGTATCCGAGATTTGAGGAAAAAACGCTTGAAATCCTGCCCGACGGCTCAAGAAGAGTTCTTAACAGCGTGGGTGTTATAGAGCGCATTAAGCCGGGAATAACTTCAATCCCTTCGGAGGATGATTATACTCTCAAGGACAGAGAAGCATTTGAAAACCTCTACAAGCCTAAAATGCAGTATTCTCCCGACAGAGTCAATTTTGAATATTTTAAGAATTTCAACGAAACCCGTGATATGTCAAGACCTATCGGACTTAATCTCGGCAGTGTGCTGGGCAGCATACGTGATATGACTTCGGTTGTAGGTATGAGTTATCTTATGTATGACGAGGACGAGGACTTGTTTGCAGATATCGTTGATACATATGCTGAAATGCAGTATCAGTGTGTAAAAGCCATTCTTGAAACAGGTGCAAAGTTTGATTTTGCCCATTATTGGGAGGATATCTGCTTTAAAAACGGACCTTTGCTCTCACCTGAAATCTTTAATGAGCTTTGTGCAAAGCATTATAAAAAACGTAACGATTTGTGCAATGAATACGGCATTGACATTATATCGCTTGACTGTGACGGAGTAACGGAAAAGCTACTGCCGACATGGTTTGAAAACGGCGTGAATACTATGTTCCCCATTGAGATCGGCGTGTGGGGTGATCAGTTTGAGCCTGCCAGAAAGAAATACGGCAAGGGAATGCTCGGCGTAGGCGGTATGGACAAAACTGCGTTGCGAAAAGATAAAGCGGCTGTTGATGTTGAGATTGAACGCATCAGGCGTCTTGCGGCGATGGGCGGTTTTATTCCTTGCCCCGACCACAGACTCATGCCCGGCACAAAATTTGAGCTTGTTCAGTATTATGCCGAGGAAATAAAGAAAATCAGACTGTAATTCATAAGAAACTGACGCAGGGAGGGCAAAAATGAATCATTTGCCGGAAAAGCAATTAATAGTTCAGAATACATCGGTATATGAAACCATCTATAATCCCGATTTAACATTATCTCACTTGAGCACGAATGAATTTGTTGAGATAAGTGTTGTTGTCGACGGCAGCGGTATTCACAGGATTCTCAACGAAGCCGATGAATGTCATATCGGTGATATGTACATTCTCGGTAGCGGTGTACCTCATGGTTATTTTTCTAAAAGTGAAACCGAAAAACCTACGGTTTGTACACTTGCTTTTAATCCTTCAGAGTTGTTTGACGGCGAATGGTCAAATCCGGAAAGTATTCATTTTTGCGCAGGCGTATTCAGAGATAAAATTCCGGTTTCATACGCTATGTTCAATGCAAAAATTATGAGCTTATTCAGAAAAACTTATGATTTGATTGAATACGAGCAGGAATGTCGCAATCTGGAATGGGATGCATCTGTTAAATCGCATCTTGCCTTATTGCTTGTCGCTGTCAGCCGGTATATTGATATGGCTGATACCGTCAGAACTGAGCATCCGAAGGAATGGATAACTGTTTCTGCTGCTATGAGAGAAATACTTGACCGTTGCAGTGACGGAGATATGACTCTTGAATCCATTGCGTCAACACTGCTTGTAAGTAAATCTCATTTAAGCCGCATTTTTCAGAAAGTTACAGGTGAAACATTTGCGGATTATGTAAGGAACATAAGAATCAGTCTTGCATGTAAATTGTTGAAAACAACGAGCCTTACAAATGAAGAAATAGTCGGCAGATGCGGACTGAAGGATGTTCCGTCTTTTTATAAAATTTTTAAAATGTATATCGGAATGACACCGTATCAATACAGAATGTCACAGAAAACATATGAAGGAGAAACTGTTATGAGTATCTATCTTGAAATATCAGAAAATTTACAGAGAGGAAAATCAAAAATTGTTAAGGAGCTTGTGCAGAAGGCTGTTGATGAAGGACTTCCTGCGGCACAGATTCTTAATGAAGGCTTGCTTGCAGGAATGAATATAATAGGTGAAAAATTTAAAACCAACGAGGTTTATGTTCCCGAGGTTCTTGTTGCCGCAAGAGCAATGAATATGGGTATGCAGGTGCTCAAACCTCTTCTTATTGAGGACGGCGTTAAGTCAACGGGTAAGGTATGCATCGGCACTGTTCAGGGCGATCTGCACGATATAGGCAAAAACCTTGTAAAAATTATGATGGAAGGCAAGGGACTTGAAGTAATCGACCTTGGTACTGATGTCGCACCCGAAACCTTTGTAAATACAGCAATAGAGCAAAACTGTCAGATCATATGCTGTTCCGCATTGCTTACAACAACTATGGAGGTTATGGCGGATGTTGTAAAACAGGCAGAGGCGGCAGGTATAAGAGATAAGGTTAAAATTATGGTTGGCGGTGCGCCTGTTACAGAGGAATTCTGCAAACAGATAGGCGCTGATAAGTATACGTCCGATGCCGCCAGCGCCGCAGATGCCGCCGTTGAGCTTTGCAGCTGATATGAATATTGAAAAGTATCTTACAGATCCCGAAATTTTTCAGTATAAACTGATTGATGCATATAATATTCCTTTTTCTCAGTCAGTTGTTGATATGTGCAAAGCCAACCGTTGCGGAAAATACGACACCTGTTGGACCTGTCCGCCGGGTGTGGGCACTATGGATGAGCTTGAACGTAAAATCAAAAGCTATAAAAACGCCTGTGTTTTTACCTGTAAATACGACCTTGAGGATTGCTTTGATTTTGAAGGTATGGTTGAAGGGCAGAAATGTACAAAGCAGGTTCTGCAAAGTATTATTGACTCACTTAATGCCGACGGTGTAAAATTTATGGCTCTCGGCTGTGAGGGTTGCGGAATTTGCGGAAAATGTACATATCCCGATGCACCCTGCAGATTTCCCGAAAAGGCAGTACCTTCCGTTGAAGCCTGCGGAATAAACGTCGTTGAGCTTGCAAGAAAATCGGGAATAAACTATAATAACGGCGCAGACACCGTAACATATTTTTGTATCATTCTGTATCAGGAGTTAATATGAAAACTGTAGTAAAAGAGTTATTGAAGCATAAAAATAAAACAGTACCCATTCTGTCATTTCCGTCAACACAGATTCTCGGGATAAGTGTCAAGGAGCTTATTTCATCTGCCGATATGCAGGTTAAGGGAATGCAGACGATTGCAGAAAAATGCAATGTAGGTGCGTCGCTCAATATGATGGATCTGTCCGTTGAAGCGGAAGCCTTCGGCGCAAAAGTCCGTTTTTACGATAATGATATCCCCGCCGTCGAAGAGGGGATAATAGATGATATTTCTATGGCAGAAAATATTGTTGTTCCGCAAATCGGCGCAGGCAGAACGGCACTTTGCATTGACGGCATAAAAAAAGCAAAAGAACAAATTACCGGTATTCCTGTTTTTTGCGGAGTTATCGGGCCGTATTCGCTTGCGGGCAGACTGTTTGATATGACAGAGCTTATGATGGAATGTTATGACAGTCCCGACGAAGTTAAAATTCTGCTCTCAAAGGCAACGGAATTTATAATCGGGTACATAAATGCATTCAGAGCGGCAGGTGCAGACGGTGTTATTATGGCTGAACCGGCGGCAGGTCTGCTATCACCGTCACTTGCGGAAGAATTTTCAATGCCCTTTGTTCAGCAGATATTTGATGCCGTTAACAGCGACGGTTTTATTATCTGCTATCATAACTGCGGCAATGCTGCAGAGGATATGCTTGATATGATATCGGAGCTCAATGCTGATATTATTCATCTCGGCAATGCAATAAATCTTAAAAAAGCACTCGAAGTATTGCCAACAGATAAAATCGTTATGGGTAATGTCGATCCTGTTCTGTTCCGTACGGGAACGCCCGATGATATCAGAGCCGATGTTCAGCGTGTGTTTGATGAATGTTCGGCTTATGAAAATTTTATGATATCAACGGGTTGTGACGTCCCTGCCGCATCGGAATGGAAGAATATTGAAGCATATTTTGAAAAGGTAAACGAGCTTTATGCATAAAGTTATAATCAACGGCGTACCTCAATTTGTTGCTGACGGTACACTTTTATCCGAAGCTTTAATTAAATCGGGCAATGGGATTGACCATCCCTGCGGCGGAAAAGGCATATGCAGAAAATGCCTTGTTTCCGTCAACGGAAAAGAAGAATTATCCTGCCGATACAAAATTAAATCGGATATAGTTGTTTCACTTTCAGAAAACAGTGAAATTCTTTCTGTGACAGGAGCAATTGAAACGGGAGTGATAACCGAAAAACTGTGCTTTGCGCTGGATATCGGCACAACAACTCTTGCTCTTGCACTTGTTTCACTTGATGAAAATAAAATAATTAAAGTCCTAACAAGAACCAATCCTCAAAGAGCTTACGGTGCTGATGTTATGACAAGGATTGATTATTGCCGTAAAAACGGAGCTGACGCACTCAACAAAGCAGTTATTGCAGAGATTAATTCAATGATATCAGCGTTCGGTCTGCATAAAATCGAAAAGCTCTGTGTTTCGGGCAATGCAACTATGCTGCATCTCTTTTTCGGCATTGACTGTTCATCAATGGGCGTTGCGCCGTATACCCCCGTGTTTCTTGAAGGCAGAATTGCAAATGCTAAAGAGCTTGGGCTGGCAGGAGTTGAATATGTTGAAGCTCTGCCGTCAATTTCCGCATTTGTCGGGGCGGATATCGTTGCAGGAATGAATTATATCGGTATGCCTGCAAACGGCAGGTATAATCTTCTCATTGACCTTGGTACGAATGCAGAAATTGTGCTTTTTGATGAAAAATCGGCTCTTTGTACTGCGGCGGCTGCAGGTCCCTGTTTTGAAGGTGCAAACGTATCCTGCGGTATGAGTGCAACTGACGGCGCTGTCTGCTCCTATACGGAATCGGGAATAAAAACTGTAGGCGATCTGCCTGCAAAGGGTATCTGCGGTACGGGACTTGTTGATATAATTGCAGAATTACTTTTTGATGAAATAATTGACGAAACAGGCTTTATGGAATGTGAGCAGTTTGATATTGCAGACGGTGTTTATCTGAATCAGGCAGATATCAGACAGTATCAGCTTGCAAAATCTGCAGTATATTCCGCAATAATAACCTTGCTTGAAATCAGGAACATTTCTTTTGACGATATTGAAAAAATGTATATTTCGGGCGGATTCTCTGCAAAAATCAAAATCGGGAATGCCGTAAAAACAGGCTTGTTGCCAAAAGAACTTGCTTCAAAATGCGTTCCGATCAATAACAGCAGTCTGCTCGGTACGTTTGAATATGCATGCAGTCGGAATGACCTTTCAGTATATACTGATAATGCGGATTACGTTGATTTGTCCGGCAATTCTGCATTTGCGGATTTGTTTATAGAAAATATGATGTTTGAGGTGTAATAAATGACAGAACGTGAACGATTTATAAAAGCTCTCAGAAGAGAGCCTATTACCGGGCATTGTCCCACGTTTGAGCTTGTTTTCTTTCTCACTCTCGAGGCGATAGGCAAAATTCATCCTTCACAGCAACGCTTTGACCAATGGAACCAGATGAGCAAAACCGAACAGAAGCTGCATATTGATTATATTGCAGATTGCCATATCGAGGTTGCGGAGAAATACCGGCACAGCGCAATTTTTGTTCATCCCAACCCTTGGGGATATGAAAATATTGTCAGACTGCTTGATACTATACGCGAAAAATCCGGCGATAAATATTTTCTTATGATTCACGGCGACCCTACGTTTGAAATTCCGAACGGTGAAAATATGATGGAATTTACCGAAAGAATGTATGAGGATGAGGACGGACTTAAGGCTGAAGCGCAAAAACGGCTGGATAATTGGCTGGACCTTGCCGAAAAAATTGCAAAGCATAATGGCTTGCTTGACGGCTTTGCACTTTGTTCAGATTATTGTTTTAATGTAAATCCGTTCTTTTCTCCCGATATGTTTTCGGAATTTATTGCACCCTATCTTCAGAAAACCGTAAAAGAATACCGTGATATGGGATTTTATACAATCAAACACACCGACGGCAATATTATGCCAATTATTGACCAGATTGTTGAATGCAATCCCGATGCACTTCATTCTCTCGACCCTCAGGGCGGGGTAGACCTTGCAACGGTAAAACGCCTCTACGGTAACAGAGTTGCTCTGTGCGGCAATGTTAACTGCGGTCTGTTGCAGACGGGTACACAGGAAGAAGTCATTGCCGATGTCCGCCGTTCTCTTCGCGACGGAATGAATGGCTGGGGATACATTTTCAGCACATCCAATTGTGCCTATACCGGACTTCCGCTCGAAAGATATGAGCTTATGAACAGAATATGGTATGAAGAAGGAATATATTAATAAGATGAAATAATTAAATATGTAAAAACAGCCGTTTGTACAAAGGAGTACAGACGGTATTTTTTGTGGTAACCTAAAAAACGAATATATCCGTATCGGCACCACTGAACAATACAGAATTTGTTTGAGATATTCGTGATTTATGCTTGAATACCATTTCGGAATAATGTATAATATCGGCATATGAATGAGGTGTACGAAATGGATTTCAGGATTGAAAAAGATACAATGGGTGAGGTCAGGGTGCCTGCCGATAAATTATGGGGTGCTCAGACTCAGCGCAGCTTTATGAATTTCAAAATCGGTGATGTGACGATGCCGAGGGAGATAATTTCTGCGTTTGCATCGCTAAAAAAAGCCTGTGCCTGTGTAAACGGACAGTCAGGCAGGATATCGGCTCAGAAAGCTGAACTTATCGAACAGGTTGCAGATGAAATTCTCGGCGGTCAGCTTTACGATAATTTTCCTCTGTCCGTGTTCCAGACAGGCAGCGGAACGCAGACGAATATGAATGTCAATGAGGTTATTGCCTGTCGCGGCAACGCACTTGCAGGAGAAAAAGTGCTTCATCCCAATGATGATGTCAATGCATCCCAAAGCTCTAATGATACGTTTCCCTCTGCGATGAATATTGCCGCAGTCTGCGCCATTGAGGGGCAATTACTGCCGTCACTTGACAGGCTCATAAGTGCATTTTCTGCGCTTGAAAATGCAAATCCCGATGTAATCAAAATAGGCAGAACACATTTGCAGGATGCAACTCCTATAAAGTTCGCGCAGGAGGTCAGCGGCTGGCGGGGACTTCTTGAAAACGCAAGAGATATGGTCATTGCTTCACTTGCACCGCTTCGCAAGCTTGCAATCGGCGGTACTGCGGTGGGAACGGGACTTAATGCCCCTGTCGGATTTGACAAAACAGTCTGTGATAAGCTGACTTCATTGCTCGGCACTGAATTTGTGCCTGATGAAAATAAGTTCCGTGCGCTGACAGGTAAAGAGGCATTCGTATTTGCTCACGGCGCATTGAAAGCATTTGCTGCAAACCTTATGAAGATTGCAAATGATATCCGATGGCTTGCCGCAGGTCCCCGTTGCGGACTCGGTGAACTGAATATACCTGAAAACGAACCGGGCAGCTCCATTATGCCGGGAAAGGTCAACCCCACACAGTGTGAAGCGGTCACAATGGTAGCAGTTCAGGTAATGGGCAACGATACGGCTGTGGGACTTGCCGCATCACAGGGCAATTTTGAGCTGAATGTATTTATGCCTGTGTGTGCATACAATTTTTTGCAGTCCGTAAGATTGCTTGCGGATGCGATGCGTTCGTTTGCGGATAACTGTGTATGCGGAATTACCGTTAACGCCGACAAAATGAAAGATTATCTTGACCGCTCTCTGATGCTGGTTACCTGTCTTACACCTAAAGTCGGTTATGACAGAGCCGCCGCTGCTGCGAAATTTGCCCACAAGAACGGACTGACGCTGAAAGATGCCGTTATCGGTCAAGGATTATTGAGTGAAGAAGAATACGACGAAGCAGTTAACCCTGCAAAAATGGTTTAAGGAGAAAATTTATGGATTACGCAAAAGAATCTCTTCGTCTTCACGGCGAATGGAAAGGCAAAATTGAGGTGGTCGCAACTGTTCCGGTTGAAACAAAGGACGATCTGTCCCTTGCATATACGCCCGGTGTTGCACAGCCTTGTCTTGCAATAAAGGATGATATTGATAAAAGCTATGAACTCACCCGAAGACACAATTTATGCGCCGTCATAACAGACGGAAGTGCTGTTTTAGGACTTGGCGACATCGGCCCCGAATCAGGTATGCCAGTTATGGAGGGCAAATGCGTTCTGTTTAAGTCATTCGGCGGAGTTGATGCTTTTCCTTTGTGTGTTAAAACAAAAGATGTGGACGAATTCGTTCAGACTGTATATAACATTTCAGGCAGCTTCGGAGGTATAAATCTTGAGGATATTTCGGCGCCGAGATGCTTTGAGATTGAGCAAAAACTCAAAGAAAAATGCGATATTCCCGTATTTCACGACGATCAGCACGGCACGGCAGTCATCGTTCTTGCAGGTCTTACCAATGCATTGAAGCTTGTAAAAAAAGACCGCGCCGAGGTGAAAGTCGTTATCAACGGCATCGGTGCCGCAGGTTCATCCGTTTGCCGTCTTCTGCTTGCGGCAGGATTTGAAAATATCACGCTGTGTGACAAATTCGGTATTTTGTGCGAGGGTTCTCCCGATATCCCTCACGAGCATATGGCACACCTTGCAACGCTTACGAATCGCGATAAACAGACGGGTACACTCAAAGATGCTCTCAAAGGTGCTGATGTGTTTTTAGGCTTTTCCGCACCGAATATAGTTACTTCTGAAATGGTTAAAACTATGAACCGCGATGCGATTATATTTGCCTGTGCAAATCCCAATCCCGAAATTTTTCCCGAGGATGCGAAAGCAGGCGGCGCAAAGGTTATTTCAACGGGGCGCTCCGACTATCCTAACCAGATCAACAACGTGCTTGCATTTCCCGGAATTTTCCGCGGTACTTTTGATGTGCGCGCAAGTGAAATCAACGAGGAAATGAAGATGGCGGCGGCAAATGCCATTGCTGGGCTCATTGCGGAGGATGAGCTGTCAGCCGATTATATCATTCCCAAGGCTTTTGACCCCCGTGTGGGTAAAGCAGTTGCCGAGGCAGTCGCAGAAGCCGCCCGAAAAACAAACGTGGCACGGATTTAAGATATTGAATAAAAAAAATAACTAAGCAGACCCTGATTGTGCAGATAGTGCAATCAGGGTCTGTTAATTATTATTTAATTAAATTGATGTGTGATATCACCAATGACTTGCTCCGCATTCACAAATCTGTTTATCTGTCAGTCTGAAAGCTTTATAAATAAATGTTATCAGCTTCCATATAAATTTTATGAATTCGTTGTCACAATGGCAGATATGCTCACATTCTGTTTCCGTATTATTCGAGGTGTTAACAGATGCTTCGCAAGTATCGCATAATCCGTCGGAATCAGCATCGGTATGCTCTGCGCAATCAATTTCGAAGTTGACCTCGTACGGTGTGAAGTGGTCACAGGTGATAATAAGGAACCCGTTTTCAATAACAGCAGGTACCTGAGTTTTACTGCCGTCGTCGTTTGTTCGGATAACCTTAACATTTTTAGTGTTGCCGTGAATATCGGAAAGGGGAATTCTTATCTGAATTTCACCGTCAGGCTGGAATCCGTAATCAAGATTTTCATCGGTAAGCTGGAATTCATAAAGCACCTGTGTACGCTTGCCTGATGCGGAAACAACCTCGTAATCAAGTGCATAATCGTACTTGTCACCGCAGTTTGTGCATACGAATGTGCATTTTGAATCGTCCTTTTCGATTGAGGGGGTAATTGCCTCATAATTGTGTCCGAGAGCCGCAATTGTTTCGGTGTATGTATCGCCGCAGTTACAGGTGTATGTTCTTGTTCCGTCTGATTCACAGGTTACATTCACAGAAACGGTTGATGTATAGTTGTGTGTATGTTCGCCGTAAACAGCCGTAAATTCAAGATTATCATCGGGCATTGTGGTGGGAACACTTCTGTCCCAGCTGAGGAATGCATAGCCTTCCTTGTTGTATTCAACAACGGGAGCTGTGATGAAATCACCCTCTGCATATGTCTGCACGATGTCTTCCGAATCAGTATGCCAGGTAACAGTTCTTTCTGCTTTTGTAAGAGTTGCATCAAGAACAAGACCGTTTGATGCTTTTTCAGCGGATGTCTTCCAGTTTACAAATGTCCAGTCATCGGAAATTTCAATTTCGGGAGCGACTGCGTATCCGTTTGAATCAATATTTTCCGAAATCTCGTAAACCTCACCGTTGATTGTGAAAATAACTCTTGTCTTTTCCTCTTCAAGAGTTATTGCAGAAGTGTCGAATGTAACCTCATAGCCTTTTGAATCGGGCGAAAGCATTACACCGCTGTCTTCTGTATCAACAAAATAATCATCTGCAGTTGCGGCATTTTCATTAAGAGATGCAAAGAACTCAACTGCAACAACATATTTTACATTACCTTCATCGTCAACAGTCTTTTCGGGTGTAAGTCCGTTGATCTCTATTGTTGTTGTGCCGTCAGAATTACGTGTGATGACAATATCATCATTTGTGACGCCGTACTGTCTTATAAGGTCGATGCGGAGTGTCTGCTCCTGCTGTGAGGTAAGTGTAACATACTCTGAAAGAGTTTTTACAAAAGTTATGTTATCAAATGGAGCTGTGTGGGAAAGGGATTCTGTGGAAATTGACTTGAATACGGAAGAAAGAGCGTCAGTGTTGCTGACTGTGGTGAAGAATTCGCCGTCATTACCTGTACCCATACTGCTCATAGACATTGCATTCGGATAGCCTGATGATACTGCATTCATAAACTTTGTAATGTTGCTGTTATTGCTCAGTGAAGAAGAGAAAACGCCGACGCTGTAGATTGATGCGGAGTATGCATTTTTAAGTGTATATGCGTTTGCAATGGCAGAGTTCGCAACGGAAGTCTGGAAGCCGCTTAAATACGTAGGCTCGCCGTCTGTCATAAATACAACTACGCGCTGACGTCCGGTGGAATCTGTATTTGCAAATATACCCTTTGCCATTTCAAAACCAAGGTCTGCGGCAGTTGCGCCTCTTGCGCCGATGCTGTTGACAGCATTAATAAGCTCTGCATTCACACTGCCGTTTACATTTGCGCTTACAAGCGAGCTTGCATAGTCAGCAGGAGTGATATTTGAATAGTTTACAATGCCGTTTGCCGACGTGAGCAGCTCTGTATTTTCATTCTTTTCATAACCGTTATAGTTGCCGGAAAGACCGAAGCCTACAAGAGAGATTCTGTGGTCACATTCTGTCATTTTTGCATTTTCGTAAACAGAATTTACAAATTCAAGTGCAGTGTCCTTGAGCGCATCAACTTTCTTTGTGTTTCCGCCGAGAGTTTCGTCCATTGAGCCGGACTGGTCAACAACGAGAACGATGTCAAGGGGAACGGCATTTGAAATGGTTGATTTAACAACATTTGCATCAGCCGATGCACTTAATCTGAACAGCACATCATCCTTGACTGTGTAGTGAATTACAGTTGAGTCAGCTTCAATTTCGGATGCATTACTGCTCTTGATAAGAGTGTAAACGGCATTTACGGTAATATTGCTGTCCGAAAGAGTGTATTCTTCCCACTCGCCTAAGTATCTGTCCTTTGAAGGAACTGCAGGCTCTTCAATTTCCGTTGCGCCCTTGGGGAAGTCAATTGTTGCAATAACATTGCCGTCAGCCACGAATGTTGCAGTAAATACATCCTTCTGCAGCATAGGAATTGTTCTTTCTTCGTAGCCGTCGCAGTATGCACAGTCACGGCGCTCAATACCGTCGGCTTCATACGTTGCCGGAGTTACCGTGTACCAGTCAAGATATGTATGACCGAGGGATTCAAAGTTGAGTAATCTCTTTGTTGCAAGAGTGTGACCGGGCGAACCGCAGTATGCACGGATGGTGCAATCTTTTGCAACTGTGGGAGCCTTTATATTTGTGTATTCACAGTATTTATTCTCGATTGTCAATATTTTAAGGTTTGAACAGGTCAAATGATCGAATGACTGTACAGTTTCAGGATATGTTAGTTCAACTAAACCTGTATTACCTATTATTGAATCTTTTACAACTTCTATTTTAGAAGGTATATTAATATAATTTAACTTTGAAGAACTGTAAAAAGCCATTTTGCTGATTGTTTCAACAGAATCAGGCAAGTCAATTTTATTAAAACCGCAATATGAAAAAGCTTCAGATTCAATTGTTTTTAATGTATCAGGAAGTGAAATTTCCGTTACGGCTTTGTTGCAATACTTAAAAGCTGCATTTTTGATTGTTTCAGTTCCGTAATTAACAGTAACTGAACCTATTTTTCCGTTAGGACAAACAATTAAATCTTTTTTATCTGCAGTGTATACAATACCGTCAATAGATGTGAAAATATTATTTGATTCATCAATATTAATATCAGTTATGTACGAGCAATTTTTTATTGATTCTATATTAATTTTAGTTGTAACAGCAGGTATCGTTATGGAACCATCTATCATCTGCGGAATAAAAATAAGTTCCGTTTTGTTTTTATTATACAATATACCGTCAACTGATGAAAAATTCTGATTGTCCGGTGACACATTAACGGCATATAAACTGCAATAAATAAAAGTATTTGAAAGATTTTTTGTACCTGAGCCGATGTAAACACTTTGCAGATTATCATTATCCCAGAAAACACCGCTTCCCATAATCTCAACGCTATCAGGAATTACAACATTTCCTGTCAGATCACACATCCAAAATGCATTACCACCAATTGTCTTTAACCCGTCGGGCAGATTGATTGATTTCAGATTTTCACAACACCAGAAAGCATCTGAACCGATGCTCTGTAATGATTTTGAAAAAGTAATATCGGATAGATTTTTACAATCCCAAAAAGCATATTCATCAATTGTAGTAACTGAGTCAGATAATGTAATTTCTTTTAAATTTGAACAATAATAAAATGCATATTTACCTATAGTAATTATTGTGTCAGAAAAAGTAACAGATTCAAGATTTACACAATGTGTAAATGAATATTCGCCTAAAAGCTCTGTTCCGTCAGCTATAACAACCGGCTCAACTCTGCCTTCGGGACATCTGATTAATGTTTTTTTATCGGCAGAATACAGAATACCGTCAACCGATGTGTAATATTTATTGCCTTCTTCAACGGCAAAATCAGTAATATATATACAAGAATTAAATATTTTTGATTTAAATTCTTCAACAGTTGCAGGAATAATAATCTCACCGGCAACCATTACCGGTACAGTAATAATTTCCGTAGCAGCTTTGTTATACAAAATACCACTGTATGATGAATAAATTTCGTTGTCTGCCGAAACATTAATGGCAGAAAGCTTATTACACCCGTAAAATACATTATTTCCGATATGAGATACATTTGCACCAATAGAAATGCTGCGGATAGGATTGTTTGCAAAAGCATAGCTTCTGATTTCATTTACATTTTCAGGAATAACAATATCACCATTAAGTTCGCAGTGCCTGAAAGCATAATCACCGATTATCTCTAGTGAATCGGGTAAATCTATTGTTTGTATATTGCAGCTTTGAAAAGCATACTCATAAATTTTTTTTAAACTATCCGGAAAAACAACACTTTCAAGTTTGTCACAATAAATAAATGCAGCATAACCAAGTGTTTCCAATGAAGCAGGCAAAACAATAGATTTTAAATTGTCACAATCTTTAAATGCCTCATTGTTTATAGCTATCAATCCGTTTGAAAATTCAACATCAACTAGTTTTTTACACTCATAAAAACCTTGTTTTTCAATTACTGTAAGTGTTGTAGGAAATGTTACAGATGTGATATTTGTACACTGATAAAAAGCTTTTTCACCGATGTTTTCTACGCCTTCGCCGATAACAACAGATTTGATTCTCAAATCAATGTTGAACGCTTCCGGCGCCATTCTGCCTGTACCTGTAACGGTGAGAGTTCCGTCCTCATCGAGTGTCCAGGACAGATTTGTACCGTCGTTTGTTTCGGTCACCTCGCCGCAATAGCCGCTTGTGTAGTAGTCGCTTGCCTCTGCCGATACCTCAAACAATGAGGACAGGTCGGCAAGCCCCATCAGCTCAATGCCGGGCAGCATAAGCAAAACGAGAACAAGCGAAATGATTCTTTTTACTGTTTTTTTCATTAAAAGTTCTCCTTTCAGTAATTTTATCATACATAAGAGAGAATACTTATTTTTTTAATTTAAGTCAATAATTTTTACACGAAATGCAGTTTTTCTGTAATGAAATGCAAAAAAATATTCTGCTGCATCAAAAATACAGCAGATATATGTTATTTTTTTACATCAACATTCAAAGGAATGAGCAGACTAATTTCAAACTCCGCGCCGTTATCTTCAAAAGTAACCACGCCGTCATAGCCTGCAACGATTTCTTTTATGATCTTTATGCCGAAGCCGTGACCGTTTTCCGTTTTGGTTGTTTTGAACAGATTTTCTTTCGGCTTGATATTTTCGGATTTTGAATTTTTGCAGGTAATAACCAAACAGTCACTTTTATTGAAAACGGACAGCTTTATGTATTTATCACCCTCTGCTTTTTCACAGGCTTCAACTGCATTGTCAAGAATATTTGAGAATATGCAGGTAAGTGAAACATCGTCAATAAAACAATCGTCGGGCAGGATACCTTCGCAGTCAAAGCGGATTGCTTTCTGCTCGCATTTCTGCACGGCAGAGGTTATAACGGCGTCAGCCATAAGATTAGAGGTGTACACTACACGTTTTATCTGATTGTAATTATCGGAAAGACTTGTAATATACTCAGCCATTTTATCGTATTTTCCGTCTTTGACGAGTGTGCTTAAAACGCCGAAATGTCCGTTGAGATCGTGTTTGATTTTGCGTATTTCTTCGTTATGTGTTCTCATCAGGTTGTAGTATCTGAATTCACGCTCTTTTTCGGTGTTGAGAACTTCAATTTCACGCTCAAGCCGTTTTTTTGTAAAGTAGTTGCTTATAAAATACATAATCAGCATTGTGCAACAATAAATCAACGCACAGTTGAAATATTGAATAAACTGGTTTTCTCTGCCTACAAGGTTCTGCCAGAACATAACAGCGGCTATAAGCTCTATGATAAGATAGCCGAACAGCGCAAGCATACCGAAAATATCAAAAATCGGTTTTTCAAAATTAATCTTATTGATAATCTTGCCGAGGAAATACACCGCCACAACCATACAGGCAAACATCACGGCGTAGCAGATCAAAGGCACAATCAGTTGAATAAAGCTTTCAAATTCAAGGGTATTTTGTGCTGTAAGAAATCTTGCTTCAATAGCCTGCTTAACAAGAAGAACCGGCATAAATGCCATATCCATCATTCCGATGTAAAGCACTTTCTGAATCATCGGACAGTCAAAAACAGTAAACAGCAGCATTACGTCGAATATCATCATTGATAAAAGCAGAATGACGAGCAGAAAATAATTGCTTTCAAAATTTTCAAAATAAAAACGTATCAGACAGAAAACAGTTTTTGGAATGCACAACATTAAAAAACTTTTTATTGCAGAATAATGCCTTTTCATTCCGGAAATTACAAGAACTGCACACGCACTCAATGACATCAGAACCGAATATGCAACGGTGTATATAATTGAATAATCCATAATTTTGCTCCTAACAGTGTTTTATAAAATTCATAAAATCTTCTTTGAATTTTTTTGCGTAGCTTCGTGTTATGTGTATAATTGAAGAGTCGGACATAATTACATCATTACCGCTTAATTTTTTGATATGACGCATATTGATAAAATAAGAACGGTGAACACGGGTCATTACGTTTTTTCTGAACTTATTTTCAAGCTTATCAAGTCTTTCAGTGGTGATTTCTTTGCCCGAAACGGTCTTTATAACGGTTTCTCTCAGAAGACGCTCCATATAAATTATATCCTTTACCGGAATAACAATCTGCTCCGAGTTGCCTGTATCAACAAGAATAAAATCATCATTGATATCATTCAGCTGTGCCATTGCTTTGTCAAGAGCCACGGGAAGTCTTTCTGCCGCATCTTTTTTCAGTACATAAAAAGTGTGTTCTGTATCGTACACGTCCGTCGCATATTCAATATAGTTTGTAAAGTATATAATGCGGGTCTGCTTGTTTTTTGTCCTTATGTATTCTGCAAATTCGATGCCGTTGATATCCGGCATTTCTACATCCATAATTATAATGTCAAACAATGCGGTAGCAGATTCAAATACTGTATCAAAATCACATTTGTTATCGAATTTGTATATTTTTATTTCTTTATCGTGAAAATGTGCACTTATAATTTTCTCTGCAGAGTCTATGTAGTGTTTTTCATCGTCGCAAATGGCAATCCGTATCATATTTACACCTCGGAATTTCAGGATTTGTTGTTTTATTATACATTTTGTTTTAATAAATGTCAATTGATGTATCGAAGGTTATATGCCACAATCAATGTAATTCGTGACACAAAACGTGTAATTTGTGCAAAAAACCGTTGCGTAAAGCAGCCTCATTTTAACAAAAAAATTTATTAAAAATTTGTTGACAAACCGAATTTTTTTGCTATAATATATTACAGAGACTCAGCTTTCTTGGAAAGTCTGTCAGGGAGAATGCGTCACCGACTGAAAGCGCGTTTGAGATGAGTAGTAAGCTTGGGAACACTCTGATTTGTTTTAAAATTTTATATTAAAAGAGGATGTGTTTTTTTTACGCATCAATGCGGGTGGCACCGCGGGTAATTTTGTTTGCTCGTCCCGGGAGTATTTTTCAATATTCCCCGGGGCTTATTTTTTTTTGAAAAATATACAGGAGGTATACAATTATGTACAGAACACTACTTTGTAATGACATCCGTGATGAGCATATCGGTCAGACTGTACAGCTTGCAGGCTGGGTCGATGTTGTACGAGATCACGGCGGCGTTATATTCGTTGATCTTCGTGATTATACAGGTGTAACTCAGGTGGTTATTCACAATGAGGAGCTTCTTAAAAATGTAAACCGCGAAACAGTTATTTCCGTCAGCGGTATCGTTGAAAAGAGAGATGCTGAAACAGTTAATAATAAAATAGATACAGGTTATGTTGAGTTGGTTGCAGACAGCCTGCAGGTTCTGGGCAAATCGCTCAATATGCTGCCCTTTGACGTAAGAAATTCAAGGCAGAGCAAGGATGAGCTTCGTCTTAAATACCGTTACCTCGACCTTCGTAACCCCAAAAACCATAACAACCTTGTTATGCGTTCAAAGATTATCCGTCATTTAAGAAACAAGATGGAGGATAAGGGCTTCCTTGATATGCAGACACCTATCCTTACCGCATCATCACCCGAAGGTGCCCGCGACTTCCTTGTTCCCAGCCGTAAGCATCCCGGCAAGTTCTACGCTCTGCCTCAGGCACCTCAGCAGTTCAAACAGCTGCTTATGGTATCGGGATTTGACAGATACTTCCAGGTGGCACCCTGTTTCCGTGATGAGGATGCCCGTGCTGACCGTTCTCCCGGTGAATTCTATCAGCTCGACTTTGAAATGGCATTTGCAACACAGGAAGAGGTTCTTGACGTGTGTGAAGATGTTATCTACGACACATTCAAAACTTTCTCCGATAAAAAGGTAACCGAAAAGCCTTTCCGCCGTATCACTTATGCTGATGCTATGATGACCTACGGCTCCGATAAACCCGACCTTCGTAACCCTCTTATCATCTGCGATCTGACAGCCTTCTTTGCAGGCGTTGATTTCCCTGCATTCAAGGGCAGACCCGTAAGAGGTATCGTTGCTGACTGTAAGGGTAAGTCAAAGAAATTCTTTGAGGATTCTCTCAAATACGCTACTTCTGCAGAAGTCGGTCTCGGCGGTCTCGGTTATATCACTCTTAAGGACGGCGTTTTCGCAGGTCCTATCGCCAAGTTCCTCAGCGAGGAGCAGAAGGCTGAAATTACAGCAATTTCGGGCGTAAAAGAGGGCGAAACACTCTTCTTTATCTGCGACGATAAGAAAAACGATACAGAAAAGAAAGCAGGTCTTATCCGTACCTGGCTTGCAAAGAAGGAACAGCTCGACCTTATCCGTGACGATGCATTCGAATTCTGCTTTGTTGTAGATTTCCCGATGTATGAAATCGACGAGGAAACAGGCGACACTATCTTCACTCACAACCCCTTCTCAATGCCTCAGGGCGGTATGGACGCTCTTATGACAAAAGACCCCACAGAGGTTCTTGCTTATCAGTACGACCTTGTATGTAACGGTATTGAGCTTGCATCGGGTGCTGTGCGTAACCACGATATCGACATTATGAAAAAGGCGTTTGATATTGCAGGTTATGACGAGGCAGAGCTTAAAAAGCGTTTCAACGCGTTGTATACAGCATTCCAGTACGGTGCTCCTCCTCACGCAGGTATGGCACCCGGTATTGACCGTATGGTAATGCTCCTTACAGACGAAGAAAAGATCCTTGACGTTATTGCATTCCCCCTTAACGGTAATGCTCAGGACCTTCTTCTCGGCGCACCGAGTGAGGTTACAAATCAGCAGCTTGAGGACGTACATCTTCTCGGCAGCGGCAGTGCTCTTGCTCAGCGTTCAGCCGCAACAGCATCCGCAGGCAAGCAGGCGCAGGGTAAGCGTTCCACCTTCTCAAACGCTCAGCAGCTCAACCAGCTCTCTCTTACAGATAAGGAAGAGGCTGTTATGCAGGATATATTTGCAAAAATGAGCGAGAGTGAACAGAAGCTTAAGGCTTGCGATACTGAAAATGTTGAAGAAATGGTACACGTTATGCCTATGACCAACGTATTGCGTGAAGACGTACGCAGTCAGCCTTTCACAAGAGAGAGCCTTCTTGAGGGCGCTCCCGAGCGTAGTGAGGATAGCTGGCAGGTACCCAGACTTGTAAAGTGAGGTGTGCAGAATGGAAAATTATGTAACAAAAATGTGCGATAACGGCACAATTGCCGTTGACGATACAATTCTTGTAAAAGATGTTCAGGCTACAGCAGGTTCACGCATTCTTGAGGGCTTTAAATCCCTCTTCAGTGCGGAAGCCGTTGTCCGTCTTGAAGATAAAGGCTATAAAATCTCAGGCAAAACCAATGTCGGCGAGTTCGGTCTTGACCTTGTGGGCGAATTTTCTCATTATGCACCGCAGGCAGGTCAGCTTAAAGGCGCCGCCGCATCACTTGTTGAGAGTGGGGAAGTCAAAGCCGCTCTTGCCGTTGATATGAACGGCTCACCCAGACGTGCCGCCGCTCTTTCTGACGTTGATTTCCTTAAGCCAACCTACGGCACGGTTTCCCGTTACGGCGTGATTTCCTGTGCCGCATCAGGTGAGCAGATCGGCGTATATGCTCCCGATGCTGAGGGTATTAAAGAGATTATGTCCGTTATTGCAGGTCACGACGATAAGGACGGCACAAGCCTTCCCGATGCGACCTATAATTATTCTGTTGATGCCGATGTGAAAGGCAAAAAAGTCTGTATTGTAAAAGAGCTTTTTGATAAAGCAGACGATGTAACTAAAGCTAAAGTCAATGCTTATGCAGATGCACTCCGTTCAATCGGCGTAACGGTCGATGAAATATCCTGTGATTTGTTTGAAATTGCAAACACAGCCTGGCAGATTCTTATGTCAGCCGAAACCTGCAACAATGTTTCCCGTTATGACGGCGTTAAGTTCGGTCACCGTTCATCAACATACAGAAATATCGACGAATTATACGTCAATTCAAGAACAGAAGGCTTCAATTTCCTTACCAAGGCGGTAATTCTCTACGGCTCGGATGTTCTTTCCAAAAACAGATATAAAGATTGCTACGATAAATCACTTCGTGTCCGCCGTGTGGTTGCTGAGGGTATTGCAAAGATTTTTGAGTCTTTCGATGCAATCCTCACACCAGTATGCAGTGCCGTTTCTTACGATGCATACGACATTCACGAGGCTTTCGGCAAGGTGTTTGCTGAGAGCGAATTCACAGCGGTTGCTAATCTTATCGGTATTCCCGCACTTGTAAGCGGCGGTGTTCAGCTTATGGGCAAGAGCTTTGATGAAAGCACACTTCTCAGCCTTGCACACAGCGTTGAAAGGAAAGGTGAATGAATATGAATTACGAACTTGTCATCGGCCTTGAAACTCACGTAGAGCTCAGCACCGAATCAAAAATATTCTGCTCCTGCGGCGGTCATTCAGCCGCAAAAGAGCCCAACGACTGCGTATGTCCTGCCTGTTGCGGTATGCCCGGTATGCTCCCCGTAATGAATAAGAGGGTAGTTGAGCTTGCCGTTACCGCAGGTCTTATGCTCAACTGCAACATCAACCGCTACACTACATTCGATAAGAAAAACTATTATTATCCCGACCTGCCCTGTGCATATCAGATTACACAGCTCAATCATCCCATCTGCACAGACGGTTGCGTTACATTAAAGACTTCCTCAGGTGCCCGTGATATCCGCATCAAGCAGATTCATATGGAGGAGGACGCAGGTAAGCTCGTTCACGGCGGTAATTCATCATATGTTGATTTCAACCGTACAAGCGTACCCCTTATTGAGATTGTTACTCAGCCTGATTTCCGTAGTGCAGAGGAAGTTATAACATACCTTAATAAGCTCAAAAATATGTTCCGCTCGGGCGGCATCTCCGAATGTGAAGAGGGTGCAATGCGTTGCGATGTAAACATTTCCGTGCGTCCTGAAGGCAGTGAGGAGTTCGGTGTCCGTACCGAAATCAAGAATATGAGCTCCTTTGAAGCTATCGAGCGCGCAATCCGTTATGAATCACAGCGTCATATTGATGCTATTGAGTTTGAAACGGAGGAGCTTGTACAGGAAACAAGACGTTTCGACGACGTTAGCGGCAAGACTTTTGCTATGCGTAATAAGGAAACAGAGGCTGATTACCGCTATTTCCCCGATGCAAACCTTATGCCTATTATCATTGACGACGAGTGGCTTGAACAGATTAAGGCTGCAAAGCCTGCCGCTGTTGATGAAAAGGCGGAGCAGTACCGTGAAGCAGGCATTTCCGATAAGGAAATTGATATGATTCTTGCAAACCACAAGATAACCACACTCCTTGACGATACCGTGGCACTCGGCTGTAACGCAAAGGATGCCGCAGGCTGGATTCTTACAGACTGTATGGGTATTCTCCGTAAAGCAGGTAAAGCACCCAACGAGCTTGATGTTACGGCTGAAAACCTCACCGCAGTTATCAGAATGGTTAACGATGGCAAGATCAACAGAAATGCCGGTAAAAAGGTACTTATTGCAATGATTGAGGACGGCGCAGACCCCGTTGAATACTGCAAGGCTAACGGTCTTGACAAACAGGTAGATTCTTCCGCAGTTGAAGGCATTGTTGATAGCGTTATCGCCGCAAATGCACAGGCTGTTGAGGATTATAAAAACGGCAAGGTCAAAGCTCTGCAGGCATTGTTCGGTGCCTGTATGAAAGAACTCAAAGGCGCAGGCGCCCCCACCGTTATCAAAAATCTTCTTGAATCAAAGCTTAAATAAAAACAATCGCCCAAGTGTCATTACGATACTTGGGCTGTTTTATATAATATTTTTTAATTATGATCCGTCACTTAATTGACCTGCAATTTTATCAAAATTCTTTAAAATCTTTTTTGCGCTCATAGTATAGAAAATATACGGCATAAAATATGAACATATAGCGATTGCAAGCATAGATATTGCAGATGTTATACTTGTTAATTTATAATATGCAAGAAGAATAAATACAATAAAAAATAACAAAGAAATCAGCATTAATATCAATACTATAACTTCCAATAATTTGAACGGAGCTATTTCAATTTTTACAGAATTTATGTGTTCATTTTTAATTTCGTAAATGTGAACTTTTGGCATAAAGGAATTTTTGTGAAAAATATCGTTATCTTTTGGTGGATATTTTGCTTGTGTTCCATCTGCCTTGAAGAATGTATAATCACCATCAAAGTCTTTGTTTAATAATTGCCGGACGATATTTTCTGAAATATTTTCTTTTGCTGCATCAAAGGAATAAATTTCTTCATATCTGCTGTATAACATATAAACTATAACTCCTTATAAAAGCTTTAAATTGCAGGATTTTGTTTAATATAGAAGGTTGATAAAAAAGTTATAAACGTGAAATGAAATTTAACTGCAAATCGGGGCATTAATTTATCAAATCATTATAGAGATCTTCCAGTTTGTCTGCATAACTTTTTGCACATTCATATTCTTTTTCTGCAAGAAAAATTGCTCCTGCAGAACCTGAATGGTATTTTATTGCCGTTAAATTCTCAAAAAATTCAATATTGGCAGAGAACTCATTTTCAAGATATTCACAGTAATCATCAATTGACTGATACGCAGAATCAATTGAAAAACCGATGCCTTGGTAACCGTCAGAAAAACTATCAACTGTTTCCTTGTATGCACTTTTGATTTTATCTTTATAATCATTTGCACGCGCCAATTCAGCATTTGCTAAATTGCAAATTTTATCTGCTTTATCACTGTTGCTTATGTCAGTGTCTGCAAGCACACTTGCAAGCTCTTCGGATGTAGCTGACTGTTGCGTGTCTGTTTCATTTGTACAGGCTGTAAACAAAAACAGTATACAAACCAATAAAACTATGATTATGAAGTATTTATTATTTATATTTTTATTCATTGCCCTCACCATAATCATATACGATTTTTTATTATATAATATCATAACTGTAAAAAGTTAATCAATAATATTGCAAGAATAGGGTAGCACTCCGCTTCCCTTGATTCTGCTCAGTTGTCAGTATCAGATTTTTTTTCTGATTGTATCAAAGTTAGAAGATGGATAAAAGTCATAAATGTGAAAATTAAGTTCAGTACGTAAATTATAATATCAATAGGTAGCTGTATACCCTTTGATTCACAATATCTGTTTAAAGCAATTCCAAAAAGTGCACCTGAAAAAGCGAAAGGCGTTGCATCTATATTTTTGTTTTTCTTCTTCTTTGAAAGCTTATTAATAAGCAAAGCAAATAATGCTGAAATTATCAAATCTACAACGGTCAGTATTACAAATGTTGTTATAATTTTTAATGTTGCAGTTTCTTTGAAAAAGGCAATCAACAGATTACACATAACAGAACCAAACAGACCTACAATTCCGATATTCAGTCTGATACTGTTTTCTGTAAGAACTTTTTTTGTAGTTTTTGCAAAATAAAATATTATTATAAATGCAGCTGATGTTAATGCTATTATAACTGGAATGGTTTGATAAATATTTAAGGATGCACAAAAAAACAGAAGCATACATTCAAAGCCACACATCATTAATAAATCCTTCTTTTTCAACCGCTTTGGCTGATTATCATATACATTAATCTTTGCCATAATTTTACCCACTCTTGTAAAGTCTTTTTTCTATAATAACATACAATTTTCAATATTGTCAATAACTGTCGGATGTTTTTATGTTTATCTTGAATTATCCCGTTATATCATTTATAATTAAGTTGCAGAAAATTCGCGCGGAGGCAGAATTATGAAACACGGAATCTATTATGCATATTGGGAAAAGGAATGGGCGGCTGATTATATTCCTTATGTTGTAAAGGTTGCAAAGCTCGGCTTTGATATATTGGAAATCGGCGGTGCGGCATTGCCCTCAATGACCGATACACAACTTAAAGAGCTTAAAAATGCGGCAGATGCAAACGGTATTGAAATTACGACAGGTTACGGTCCTGCACCTGCACACGATGTGGGCAATCCCGATACACGTGGCGGGGCGGTTGAATGGTATAAAAAAATGTTCTACGGTATGGCACAGATAGACAGTAAGAAAATCGGCGGTGCATTGTATTCTCATTGGCCCATAGATTACAGTCAGCCTGTCAATAAGGCGGAGGATTGGAAATATGCCGTTGAGGGTATGCGTATTCTGTCAGAGCTTGCTATGCCTTACGGTATACAGCTCAATATGGAAAGTCTTAACCGTTTTGAGGGTTATCTTATCAATACCGCACAGGAATGTGTTGATTTTGTAAAAGAGGTAAATTGTCCCAATGTGTGGGTAATGCTTGATACATTCCATATGAATATTGAAGAAACAGATATTTCCGATGCTATAAGAACAGCGGGCAATCTGCTCGGGCATTTCCATACAGGTGAGTGTAACAGAATGGTACCCGGCAAGGGCAGAATTCCGTGGAGAGAAATCGGTGCAGCCTTGCGTGAAATAGGCTATGATAAAACAGTCGTTATGGAGCCCTTTGTCAATACGGGCGGTCAGGTCGGCAGTGATATTAAAATCTGGCGTGAGCTTATCCCCGATATTGATGCAGAAACACTCGATAAAGATGCGGCAGATGCAGTTGCATTCCAGAGATATATGTTTGACGGCAAAATGTGAAAAAGAGGCATTATGATGAACGGTAAAAATAAAATTGAAGTTGCGGCTCTCGGCGAATTACTTATAGATTTCACTATGGTTGATGCGGATGCAGACGGTTACCCCACTCTGGCGGCGCATCCGGGCGGTGCACCGGCAAATTTCCTCGCCACACTTTCAAAGCTCGGTGTCAAAACCGCTATGCTGGGCAAGGTCGGTGATGATAAATTCGGTTCTGTGCTTGCCGATACTCTCATTAAACACGGCATTGATACAAGCGGACTTATTCACGATAAATCGGTATTTACAACCCTTGCCTTCGTCACGCTTGACAGCAAAGGTGACCGCGACTTTTCTTTTGCAAGGAAACCGGGCGCAGACACCTGTATCAGCTTTGATGAAATTGATACATCAATAATTGATGATGCAAAGGTTTTTCATTTCGGTTCTTTGTCATTAACTGACGAGCCTGCACGTTCCGCAACGTATAAAGCGGTTGAATATGCAAAAAAACAGGGTAAAATCATATCCTATGACCCCAATCTCAGAAAACCGCTGTGGAATGACCTTGACGAAGCAAAAAAGCAGATACTGTGGGGACTTTCACTTGCTGACGTTGTTAAAATCAGCGACGATGAGGTGGAATTTCTGTTCGGTCTTGAGCCCTCGGCAGGTGCAGAATACATAATGTCGAATTACAATACAAAGCTTGTGTTTGTAACCTGCGGCGAAAACGGCTGTTATTACCGCAATGCTCTTGCAAGCGGATATTCACAGAGTTTTAATGCAGTAACAGTTGTTGATACCACAGGTGCAGGCGATGTGTTTGCAGGCAGTGTTGTTTATAAATTATTGCAGTACGGTAAAGCTCCCGAAGCACTCAGCAATGCTGAGCTTGATGATATTGCGCGGTTTGCAAGTGTGAACGCAGGTCTGTCCGTAGCAAAACAGGGCGGTATATCGGGTATTCCCGAACCTGAGGACGTAATGAAAATACTGAAAGGAAATAGTTATGAAAATAATTGCAAGTGATTATGACGGTACGCTCAATCACGGCGGTATAGGTGATAAAAAGCGTGAAGCAATTAAAAGGTGGAGAAAATCGGGTAATTTGTTCGGACTTGTCAGCGGCAGAGGCGCAAAAGACGTTATAAGAATTCAAAAAGAGCAGAATTTTGAATGTGATTTCCTCATCGGCTGCAACGGTGCAGTTATAATAAATTCTGACGGAACAGTTTTGTATGAATCACGATGCGACGGAGCATTGGCAAAACCTCTTTTGAAATATATTGAGGAACTTGGCTGTACGTGGGCAAATGTACAGACTGCATTTGATTGCGTTATTGATGAGGATGACAATGAACGGCTCAGTGATGAATTTACGCTTGAAACAATTCCCGAAATACCTTATTTTAACCAGATAAGCACAATTTTACCGGATGATGACGAATCGGCAAGAGTAACGGCGGCGATAAAAGAAAAATTCGGTAAATATCTCAATCCCTTGCAGAACGGCAGATGCATTGATATCGTTGCTGCAGATATGAATAAAGCACAAGGTTTGTATAAGCTGCTTGAATTCGTGGGAGCGTCTTATGACGATATGATAACTGTCGGCGATAATATCAATGATACACATATGATTGCAGAGTTTCGTTCTTATGCAATGGAGAACGGTGTGCAGTCAATAAAGGACATTGCCGATTACGAAATAAAAGGCATAACAGAGCTTATAGAAAAAGAGTTATAGTAAAAAACACAGGGAAACTCAATCCCTGTGTTTGCTCTTTATTAAAATGCAAAATATTTCTCTCTCTGCTTTTTCATTCTGCCGTTGATTGCTCTTAAAAGCCTTTCAGCATCCTTATCTCCGCACACATAGTCCTTCATCAGTCTGCCTTCCTCAAAGGTCAGCTCGTCGTGCAGGGGGAAGAACTCGCGAAGCAGGAAACAGCCGTAGCGAACGAATCTCAGCTCACCTACAAGGCGCAATTCCTTGCTGATTGAATCGACTGCAACGGAGTAGAAGTCCTTGATTGAAGATATAAGTCCCTCGCGTGTGTTTTCGGGCGCAAAAACAATAGTCGATGCCACAAAACCGCAATCATTGTGCACGCAGGAATGACTGTCCGTACTGCCCACAATAGGGTAGTGTCTGCCCTTGATTCTGTCCTCATAATATCTGACGGACTGATAGCCGTTCTGCTCAAAATAATCCTCACCGCCTAGCACTTCAAAGGCGTCAAAGGGCTGAGTTTCCATAATGTGCTCAACAAGAGTTTCCGGCACGTGAAATACATTCTGCAGCCAATATGGATGGCAGAAAATACCCAGACCGTCCGCTTTTTTGATATGATTGAAGATCCATACACAGGCGGCATATGTGAATTTTTCAATTCCGTCGGGAATGTCAAGAGCTTCGGCAAGCTCGTTTACCTGTCTTTTGTATTCTTCAACGCTTATAATTTCAGGACATTCGCCGTCAAGTGAACGGTAACGTTTGTCGGGGCCCACATCAATGTGATGATCACCCGGCATAAGTGCATTTACGCTGTATTTGCCGCCGAAGTTTACAATGTGAATATCGTTGCCTTCAAGATGCACCTCTTCACCTGTCACAAGGTTGTATTCAATGGGCACATCCTTGAACGCGTTTATAGCTTCAAGCGATGCATAATATACGTCGTGGTCGGTTATTGCAAGGAAGTCGTAGCCGTTTTTTCTGTATTCTGCGGCAACTATTGCAGGTGCCTGTCTGCCGTCGGAACGGCAGGTGTGCATATGAAGATCACCTCTGAAAGGATATCTGCCCACGAGGTCGGGCAGAAGTGAATAAACAGACAATCTGACAAGCTTTTTGCCGTCTTTGAGAATGTCCACATAATGCTCCTGTTCATCCTTGTATGTATGGCTGAATCTTAAACATCCGTCAGCATCGGGTGTGACAATATATTCTGCAAGATTGTTCCTTTCCGGGTATCTTGCGGCATTGCCCTCATTCAGTGCACGGACGTTTATAGCATATTCACCGCTGAATTCAACGTGCGCGCCCAGCGGTTTTATTGTAACTTTAATCTCCTCATCGCAAGGAAAAACCTTCGGAAAAATATCATAATTTGTAAGCTCAAGTTTAATCATTAGTGTACCTCCTTGTCTATGATGATATTTTATCATTATCGGCAAATGCTGTCAATGATTTGCTTGATTTTGTATCTGCATTAAGCTATAATATTATTATTCTTTTGAGAAAGAGGTGTGCTTTATGCGGCACGAAAGACTTGAATTAAAAAACTATTTTGAATTTTTAGGCAAAAACGCTGCGAACCCGACCCTTGATATATATCTGCCTTATAATATGGTTGAAATGAACCGACAGAATCAGAAAAGACCCTGTATGCTGATTTGTCCCGGCGGCGGATACGGCGGATGCTCCGAGCGTGAATGGGAGCCTGTTGCTCTGCATTTTCTGCCCGAAGGCTTTAACTGCTTTGTGCTTAAATATTCCTGTGCGCCACACCGTTTTCCCACACAGCTACGTGAGGTTGCCGCTGTAATGGAGCTTATTTACAAATACGCCGATGAATGGAATTGTGATACGTCAAAAATTGCAATTATGGGTTTTTCCGCAGGCGGACACCTTGCGGCACATTACTCAACAATGTTTGATTGCAAGGAAGTAAGAGAGATTTTCCCCGACAGCAAGGCGGTCAATGCATCCGTGCTTTGCTATCCCGTTATTACTTCGGATTTCAGCTGTACCCATCAGGGCAGCTTTCTCAATCTCTTAGGTCACGCACCCGAAAACAAAGAAGAGGACTATTTCTCCTGTAATAAACAGGTTGACGGCAACACGCCCCCGGCATTTTTATGGCATACCGCAGAGGACGGCGCAGTACCTGTTGTAAACAGCCTTTTGTATGCGAATGCACTTGTTGAACATAATGTGCCTGTTGAACTACATATTTATCCTTACGGCGGTCACGGCTTGTCAACCTGTGATAAACATACCGTTGATGATGTAACACCTGTAATCGACTATAACAGCGTATGGCTTGACAGCCTGAAGCGCTGGCTTAAACTGACTTTTGAACTGTAAAATTATGAACGAACTGAGTAAATTATTTCTGAAAGTTAATGACGGTGACAATATCACCCTCGAAAATAAAACATATCACGTCAGACAGGACGATTCCTTTGAGCTGACAGGCTATTTCTGCTCGAATACGGCAAAGAAACACGAAAATCCCGACGGCTTGCGCAGAACAGCCATTTATCTTAAAGATAAAAGTAACATCACCATTAACGGCAACGGTGCAACCGTGCTCGTTCACGGCAAAATGACGCCAATTCTCTTTGACAGGTGCAGTAATATTACGGTGAAAAATCTTACTGTTGATTATGCCTGCCCCACAATGGCTGAATTTACCGTTATTTCAAACGATAACGGTGCATATGTTATAAAAATCAATCCCGAATGTCTTTTCCGCGTTGAAGGCAACGATCTGATATGGCAGGGTGAAACAGGTTCTGACGGCAATCCCTATTGGGAGGACAGCTATATAGGCAACCGCCGACTTATAAAGGTTTTTGACCCCAAAACTGAAACCTGCAGTGATTTCCGCCGTGAAGATCTGCCGTTTGAAAAAATTGAACAGCTTGATGAAACTACTTTACGTGTGTATCTCAAAAATAAATCAGTTGATTTTAAAGAGGGTTGTACATTCCAGACGCGCAATATAGTCCGTGACCAGACGGGCAGTCTGTTTCAGCGATGCAAAAATCTGCATTTTGAAAATCTGCGAATTAAATTTATGCATGGCTTGGGTATGGTTTCGCAGTTCTGTGAAAACGTTACCTACAAAAACTGTGATTTTACCCCCGCTGAGGGCAGAACCATTGCAAGTACGGCAGATTTCTTTCAGTTTTCGGGTTGTAAAGGCAATCTTACAATTGAAAGCTGTAATGCTCGCGGCGCACAGGATGACTATGTGAATGTTCACGGCACGCATCTGCGAATTGTTGAAAAGGATGATGCCGAAAACAGCATTGTTGTCCGCTTTATGCATAACGAAAGCTGGGGATTTCAGGCTTTTGAAAAAGGTGATGAGCTTGAATTTATCAGGTGGGATACGCTTATTCCCTACAGCAGTACAAAAGTTACCGATTTCAAAAAACTCAATGATACGGATATAAGGCTTTGGCTCGACAGACCTCTGCCCGATATTATAATTGATAAGGATGTCGTTGAAAATGCAAGCTGGACACCGAATCTGTATGTGAAAAACTGTGATTTCGGACCTACCGCAGGCAGAGGAATCCTTTGCACCACAAGGGGAGAGGTCATAATCGAAAATAACACATTCCGCAATCTCTGGGGGCCAGCGCTGCTCATTGAGGATGACTGCAACTTCTGGTTTGAATCGGGTTATACCAATGAAATCGTATTCCGTAACAACCGTGTTATCGGCTGTGATTACGGCGCAACCTGGGAAACGTCATCGGTTATACGGTATACGCCTAAGGTTATGAATGAAAAATCAAAGGCGTATGTTCACGGAAAACTGACTCTCACAGGCAACACCTTTGAAAACTCCTATGACGGGACTCATTCAATATGGCTGGAATATTTAAAAGACGCCGAAATTACCGATAATGTATTTGATGCACCGTATGCAATCCACACAAGATGTGTAGGAAATGTTACCGACAAAAACAACAAATAAAATCAGGTGATAATCTTATGATTTTTGAAAAACAGATTCTTGACTTTTACCGTTCAATTGCCTACACAAGATGCGATGACAAAGGCACTGCTCATTACTTCTCGGCGGCGGATTTTGACGGACTTCACAGGGATGATTATGAATTCAATTCATCACTTGGTCATAAGCTCTGCGGCAATATTTACTTTTACGATAATTATAATCCCCACAGACTTGTGATTTTTGATCACGGCTTCGGCGGCGGTCACCGTTCCTATATGAAAGAGATTGAAATGCTCTGCCGCCACGGCTACAGAGTATTCGCCTATGACCATACAGGATGTATGGAGTCAGGCGGTGAATCACCCAACGGAATGGCGCAGTCACTTTGTGACCTTAACGATTGTATCAATGCGCTTAAATCTGACGAACAATTCAGAGACCTTGATTTCTCCGTAATGGGGCACAGCTGGGGTGGTTTTTCCTGCCTTAACATTGCGGCACTTCATCCCGATATTTCGCATATCGTTGTGCTTTCCGGATTTGTGTCGGTTGAGGAGATAGTCAACACGTTTTTCAGCGGTGTGCTCAAAGGTTACAGAAAAGCCGTTATGGCTCTTGAAAGAAAATCAAATCCCGAATTTGTAAAGTATAATGCGGTTGAATCTCTTTCAAAAACGGATGCAAAAGTTCTGCTTGTCTATTCCGATAACGATAAAACGGTTAAAAAGTCCCAGTATGATATGCTCAAATCCGCTCTTGAGGGCAAAGAGAATATAAAATTTATTCTTGAATATAACAAAGGTCACAATCCTAATTATACTTACGATGCGGTAGAATATTTCGGAAAATATTATGCTGATGTGCAGAAAAAAACAAGAAAAAAACTGCTCGAAACTGACGAGCAGAAAAAATCTTTTGTTGCATCATTTGACTGGAACGCCATTACCGAACAGGATGAATCCGTGTGGAACGAAATATTTGAAGTTCTGGATAAATAACTAAAATAATACAGGCGACGGAATATTCCGTCGCCTGTTGCTGTGTTCTATTATTCTGCTGTAGGAGTAAGCTGATAAATTCTTACGTAATCTACAGTGAATACAGATTTGTAATTCTTATCAAGGCTATTGTAATCATTGAGCTGCCACGAATTATCATGACCGGGTCCCCAATGAGAAAGAATAACCTCCACGGGTTCTTCGCAAACACCGTTTCCGAATGATGTTCTCACTGTTTCCACGCCGTTGAGATAGAAAATGTATTCATCTTCAGTCCAGAGAACTCCGTAGGTGTTGTATTCAGAGTACATATCATTCTGAGTGTAGAATGAAGGCATATGATACGAGTCGATGCCCTCATCATCTGCACCGTCAATACCTGCAACGTGTATTGTGTTCTTGCTTGCGCTGTAACCGTACTGATGATTAAGATTTTCGAGAATATCAATTTCCGCACCGCCGGGACCACCTAATGAATACTCGGGATCATAGCTGTGTTCACTTTGTAACCAAAATGCCGCATTAAATGCAGAGTCATCGTTGCAGATTGCTCTTACTTCATAATAACCGTATGTGTACCTCTCTTTGAGCCTCATAGCACCTGTGTACCAGCCTTCGCCGTATTCGCCGTCTTTGTATTCTGCAGTGAGATAGAGATTTCCGTCCTTTACAGAAAGCTGATCAGCTGAAGCATTGAAATATTTCTGTTGCCCTACAGAACGAGCCTCCCAGATGTTCCAATCCACCTCATTGCCGTCAAATTCATCTTCAAAAACAATGCTGTAACCTGTGAGGTCGAGCTCGTCACCGTAGGGAGTTATGGGAGTTCCTGTCATAAGGAATGAAAATAATTCCGTAATAATAGCAAGTGTTGCCGCAAAGCCTCTTTTGCCGATTTGACCAAGGACTGTAAAAATCTGTTCAATTGCCCACGCTTCTCGCAATGCAAGGCCTAAAGTTGAACTAAGCCAATTCATCATAAAAATTACCTCTTTTTAATTATTTTAATTTGTATGTTCTTATAAATGTTGAAACAAGCTTGTTGTAATCTGAAATATGGAAAATCAGTTCGCCGTTTTTATCAGTTTCAGCGCAAAGACCCTCTGTTTCTGTTTCAAAACCTGTTGTGTTGCGGTCAAAAACAAGTGTCACATCACCTGTTGTCAGGTCAACTGAATATACATTTTTGTTGCCCTCTTCGGGGTCGCAGTTGAGATAGAGCGTACCGTCAAGCACATCACCGGACTGAACTCTTGCAAGAGGCTCTGCAAGTTCAACTGTGTGTGAAGGGCTCATATCGTCAATGTTGTATACAACGATTCTTTCGGGATTGTTGAATTCCGATGTGTAAAGGTAGTTTTCATCAGTCGCACACCAGGGAATACCGTCTGTGAGGTATGTTGCATCAAGCTCGTAATAAACATTTTTGTATTCAAGAGTTTCAGCATCATAGAGAAGAACAAGAGGCTGTTCCTCCGCTTTGTCCTCAACGGGAGCATAAATAATGCCGTTCTGTACCGAGATATCACCGATGTGGTCATAATCCTTATCCTTGAACTCCTGAGGAAGAGCATCGAGTACATCTGTAACTATTTCACCGCTATTTATATCAACAATTGCAAGTGAGCAGATCTGCACTGCCGCAATTGAACCTGATGTGTAGTAGTAACCGTCGTAAGTGTCAAGTCCCTGTCCCATAATGAATGCATCAACAAGGGAATAGCAGTTTTCGTTAACGATTTCTGCTGAATCCGTATCAGCAAGCGTGGGGCAGATAAGCATAGTAATGCTTGTTATTGCAGCTGTGAGAGTTACAAGATAAGGTCTTAAAAATGAAACTATTGTTCCAAGCATAATTTGACGCTCCTTTTATCAGTCTGCAAGCAGTCCGTAATATCTGCCCATCCAGTAGGGAAGAAGATAAATATAAGGCATTGATGCAGACATTCCGTTTGCACCGTGTGTGCCGGGAAGTGTTGCTGTGCGGTTTACGACCTTTGAGTTGACCTCAACAAACTCTTCACAACCTGAATCGCAGATAAACTGATTGCCGTCATAATGAACGGGTACTCTTGCGGAATATTCAAGAGGATATTTAAGCTGTGCGGGAATACCCATAGGCTCCTGCTCCGTATCCCATACAAGACCTTTTCTGTGGCTGTTGTAAATGGGGAATCTGATAAGATTAAGATTCATCTCTGCAAGGGATTTTGCCGCGTTTTCAATGTCACAGCTGTTGTTGGTCAGCGCACCGTATGTGATATTGAACCAGGGTGAACGCTCAACTCTTTCATATTCCCAATGATGAGTAAGACCCATTTTGAAAATTTCCTTCTGTGCTTCGTCTTCTGTGTAAACGAGAAGGGGATAGATGTTTGTAAAGTCAAGCTGGTCGTCAATGTGTGCAACGTGACCGTCTTCACACTTGTACTGCATACAGTTCATAGCGTAGTGATGCTTTTTGATAAGCATATCAAATACCTGATTGTACTTTTCATCACCTGTTACGTGGTATGTGGTTTTGAGGAAAGAGAGGATTTCAAGGGAGTTTGTGCCTCTCTCATAGTACCAGCGGTCATCGTTGTTAAGAAGGTCAGGCTCCCAGTTTGCCCAGGTGGTGGGGATGCCGTCAACATCCGTAAGATGGAAGTTGTGCTCAATAATATGGTCAGTAATTGTTTTAACAACCTGTGCAATTTTTTTCTTTTCTTCTGCATCAGCAACAAGGTCAAAGTAGATGCCGTATGCATAGTAGTGACCTGTCATTTCGTCACTTGATGTTTCACCAAGCCATTCGCAGTCGGGGATATCTTTGCAGGCGTGCCATTCTTCTCTTACGCCTGTGCCGTAATTGGGCTCGTTTGCATATCTTGTTGCTCTTGCCGTGAAACCGGGTCTGCCTGTTACTTCAGTAAGCTTTATCATTGCCTCAACAGCACGTTTTGCATTTGATTTAGCTTTTTCATCACCTGTAACAGCATAACGGAAGCACTGGCTTGCACAGTAAAGACCTGTGAAAAGACCGTCATTGTCTGAATTGGGAAGCCAACCGGAGTCCATATCGCCGTACTTTGTAAGTTTTCTTGATACGTGATAGCCTTCGTTGCGTACATAGTATTTGTCAGCAAGCTCATCAAAGTGGTTTGCTTTTTCTTCAAGAGTCATAACCTTTGATGTGATTATGCTGATACCTCTGGGGGTTACTGCGGCGATAGTGCCGTTATTGGAAACGGTGATTTTTGTAACAACGGGATGCATTAGCCATACACCGTATGAGAGATAAGAAATTTTACCGTCGATAAGTGTGATGATGCCTGTATTGGTAGCAAAATATTTTTTTCCGTCAGCGGCAAAGAACATATCGTTGAATGAACCTTCGGGTACTGAATAGAAATCGTTGCCGTTGAACCAATAGCTTCTGCCGTCGTAGATGTTAAGACCTTCATCGGAGCCTACCCAGAGATGACCGAGAGCATCAATTGCAGCGCAGTTGATTTTTCTGCTCAATGCACCTGAAATTTCGGGAAGAAGCTCTGACCAGTGGCGGCGCTTACCCTTCATTGACATAAGACCTGCTGTTGATGTGCCTACGTAAACTGTTTCTGCGTATTTAGCCTTGTTATCAAGAGCCGCAAGGCAGACAACGTCTTCGGGATTTCCGCAAATCTGAACGAATTCATCGTTTTCAAGAAGATATAGATTTTTTTCTGTTGCAAGCCAGAATGATTTGTCCTTAGCGATTGAAATATCAATAACGGGGGAGTCAAATTCTGCAATAACAGCTAATTTGCCCTTTTTAATTTCTGCAAGAGCGTTGCCGACTGCGGCATAGAGTCTGCCTTCTTTTGAAAAGAGCTTTGAAACGTTTGCAGTTGTCTTTTTGATTTTGCCGTCGTTGTATTCTATAAGGCAATCAGGCTGAGCGATGTAAAGTGTTTCGTCGCAGAATGCAACGGAAAGCACGTTTTCTGCGTCAATGCCGTTTTCGTTTGTTATGAATTTTTTATCGTACTGTCTGAACTCACCGAAGTAAAGCGCAGGTTTTTTCATATGTATTCACTCCATTGTGTTGTATTTTGCTGTGTCCATCTGAGAATATCGTTATAGATATGCTCATTGTCGTCCTCGCGGAGAATTTCGTGGCGAAGTCCGGGATAAAGCCTGACCTCAGTATTGATGCCCAACATATCAAGCTTATCTGCAAGCTCCGTTACGCATCTGCCGAACAGACCTACAATATCCTTTGCGCCGGAAATGAGCATAACGGGAAGTCCCTGAGGAATTGAGCCGAGACATTCTTCCGAGGATGCTCTGAACAGCGCTTTTTCAATTATCATCGCACTTGCATTGGTTATCGGAAAATCAAAGTACGGGTCAGCGTCGGACTCTTCTCTGTTTTCACGGCTCAGAGTCAGCCATGCAGAAGTGTCGTCCTCTTTTAAAAGCTTTGCTGTGATATTTCCGAAAATATCGCTTACCGTTGAATTACATTTATCCTTACCGAGCATATCGCCGAGAGGATAGAAATAATCTTGCAATACGGATAATCTGTTGCCTACATAGGACGTACCCGAAAGGATAAGTCCCGAAAGCTCTTCACCGAAGTTTGCCGCATAAATTCTTGCAAGAAAAGAACCTAAATTCTGACCGAGAAGATAATAGGGCAGAGCAGGGTATTTTTTGCTCATAATGTTATGGAGCAAATGCATATCGTCAACCATTCTTATGTCGGTATCAGGCTCGCCGAAATTGCCGAGCTCTGCTTCGCTTTTTACGGACTTGCCGTGACCGATATGGTCATTTCCGCAGACAATGAAGCCGTTTTTTGCCATAAAACGGGCAAAGCGGTCATATCTGTCTGCGTATTCAACAAAGCCGTGAGCTATCTGCAGAACTGCCGTTGGTTCGGTTTCGTCATCGCGCCATATGAGCGTGTGTATCATCGACTTACCGTCGGTTGAATGATAATACGCCTCTGTTTTGACTGTCGCCATTTAATTAACCTCTTATTTAAAATAGTAAACTCTTGTTTCGTAGGGCTTGAGAACGCACATATTGTTGTCTGTCTTTATATCCTTGTAGTTGTTGAGTACAACTTCGCCGTCAGCAAGGTTAAAGCCTTCGGGAGCCTTGAAGATCATATCCTTGTCTGAGAATGAGCAGACAACAAGCATACGCTGATCCTCATAATGTCTTGAATATACAAACAGATCCTCACGCTCGTGATAGTGCTCCTTGTACTGACCGTAGATAACAATATCGTGCTCCTTACGGAATTTGAGGAGCTTTCTGTAATAGTGAAGAATTGAATCGGGATCTGCTTCTGCAGCCTCAACGTTGATCTCGGTGTAATTGGGGTTGATGTGGAACCAGGCTTTGTCTGCTGTTGTGAAGCCTGCATTCTTTTCTGCTGACCACTGAACGGGAGTTCTTGCGTTATCTCTTGATGCGTAGTTTGCAATTTCAAGGATCTTATCCTCTTTCATACCGAACTTACGGAAGAGATCACAGTTGTTGTATGTTGAAACGTCATCATAGTCATTGAGTGAGGAAAGAGGAATGTTTGTCATACCGATTTCCTGACCCTGATAGATAAAGGGAGTACCGCTCTGACAGATGTACATTGTAGCAAGCATTTTTGCGCTTTCAACTCTGTATTTAAGGCTGCCGTATCTGTTGATAACACGGGGCTGATCGTGGTTCTCAAGATAGTTTGCGTTCCATGCCTTGCCGTAAAGCTGTGTCTGCCAGTTGTTGTAGACTTTTTTGAGCTTTTTAAGGTTAAAGGGCATTTTTATCCAGCTTAAGAACATACAGTCAGCTTCCATATGCTGGAAGTTGAACATCATATTAAGTGACTGATTGGGGCCTTCCTCAATGTGCTTGAGAGCCTTCTTAGGTGTCATCATAGGAGCTTCACCTACGGTCATACAGTCGTAGTGATTGTAAACATCCTTGCGGAACTCCATAAGATACTGCTTAAGATTGGGACCGTCCATATAATGCTCCATACCTGCGGCGATGGGCAGGGGGAAACCGTTGGGCAGACCTTTTCTCTTTGAAATGTATGTAATAACGTCCTCACGGAAGCCATCAACACCCATATCGAGCCAGAAACGCATAATGTCCTTGACTTCTTCACGGACCTTGGGGTTATCCATATTAAGGTCAGGCTGTTCTACTGCAAACAGGTGAAGATACCAGGCGTCAGCTTCAGCATCGTAAGTCCAGGCATCGCCTGCAAAGTTTGATTTCCAGTCGTTGGGAGGCTTTTTGTTGTTTGCACGGCCCTTTCTCCAGAAATAATAATCTCTGTAAGGACTGTCGGGCTTTTTACTTTCAATAAACCACTTGTGCTGGTCGGATGTGTGGTTTATAACAAGGTCCATAATAACCTTGAGATCTCTCTTGTGAGCCTCATCAAGGAGCTCCTTGAACTCGTCAAGAGTACCGAAATCGGGAGAGATATCTCTGTAATCGGCAATATCGTACCCGTGATCTTTAAAGGGAGATACATAAAGAGGTGAGAACCATATAGCATCAACACCAAGGCTCTTTATGTAATCGAGCTTGGACATAATACCCTTGATGTCACCTATGCCGTCACCGTTGCCGTCGCAGAAGCTGCGGGGCCATACCTGATAAACAGCCATCTCTTTGTACCAGTTTCTTGTAATGTTTGCAGACATAATAATCGTCCTTTCATTGCAATATTTGCTATATTTTATGGTAAATATATACATAATATATTTTAACATTAAAAAGGCAATTTGTAAAGTATAAGAACTCTACAAATTGCCCTGTGGTTTATTGTGCAAATTAAATATAATCGCTCAGCGCTTTAAGGTCTTTGACAGCTAAAGTCGCTTTGATGTCGGATTTTTCATACATTTCGGGAGTTGTAACGCCGGAATAGACAAGTACGCTTGAAGTGCCGTTTTTCATTCCTATGGCAATATCCGTTTCAAGCCTGTCACCTACAAAGCAGATTTCATCCCTTGTACAATTGAGCATATGAGTCACATAATCAACCGTGTATTCATAAGGCTTGCCGACGATAATATCGGGATATCTGCCTGCCGAAGCGTAGAACATCTCAATCATAGAGCCGGTGTCTGTCATAAAGCCTTCTGCAAGCGGACAGTTTTTGTCCGGATGTGTTGCAATGTATTCCGCGCCGTTTGCAATGAAGTTTGCGGCTTTTGTTATTTTTTCGTAGGTCAGTGTGGTGTCAAAACCTAAAAGTACAATGTCGGGATTTTCGTTGACAAGATTAAGTCCAGCTTTTACGCAATCTCTTGTGAAATTCTCATTTGCAAGCAGATAAATTCTCTTGCCGTCGCGGTGTCTTTTTATAAAATCAATAGCAACGTGAGAGGATATGATAACCTTGTTGTCGGGTACGGGATAACCGATTTTTTTAAGCTTTGTAAGACATTCCTCAGCATCGTGGGACGAGTTGTTGGTAAAGAAGAAGAAATCCTTTCCCTTGTCCTTTAAACAGTCAGTAAAATCGGATGCTCCGTCAATCATCTTATCTCCGAGATAAAACGTACCGTCCATATCAATAATAAAATATTTAACATTCTTAAGCATTTTTTACACTCCTAAACAGCAAGTATTGAAATATTCATAACCAGACAGCAGATAAGAAAATATCCGTGTACGGTTTTGTATGTGGCTTTTGCAAGAGTCTTTTCAGGCTCTGCAAATTTTAAAATGAAGAAAACTGCTTCGTAAAAGAAAGAGTATACGAACATTGTAAGCCTTAAATTGAAAGGCTTGCTTGTTGCAAACTGTACTGCAGTAAGTACAAAAGCAGGCAGTAAGAACATAATCTTCCAGATGTAAGCGTTGCGGTTGTTTTTAAACAGCTTTTCAATCACTTCCTGACACAGTACAAGTATTATAACGGTAAACGACAGCGCAATTGCCGAATCTGTTGAACCGAAAAAGCACAGCATCATCGGAATGACCGAGTAAATCGCAAACTCTGCTTTTTCGCAGAATTTTTTGTATCGCTCTACGCTTTCGGTGTTGTGCGGTTTTTCGTTTTTAATTGCCAGTTCATATCCCTCTTTTGTAATAAGCTTCATTCTGAGCAGTTTTTTATAATATTTTCTGTTTACCGAGGGATATACAAAATACTGCGCGCAGTCTGCAAGCAGAATAATTGCATACACTGCAAGCAACGCCCTCGATACACCTGCAGAAATAAACGAGCTTGCACCGTTGGTGTCAAGTGTCAGAAATTTATCTGCAAACAGATTTTCCGAGAGCATAAACGTAAGTCCCGTACCCAATCCGCCGATTGCACCAAGCACACATTCCATAACCTTCCAGGCATCAATAAGACCGTTGGTGTTTGTTTCTCCGAAAAGAATATGCCCTTTTTTTGTGGGGAATTTTGAATATATCTGAAAAATCTGACCGATAACCCAACCGATACCGCCCGAAAGGAATGTGCCGAGAATCATAGATAGTGTTGACCAATCCTTGAAAATCAGCGCAAAGATTATAATCTCAATAAGCATTCCCAATAATCCGCCCCAGGTCTCCCTGCGCGTTATTGAAAAATAGATTTTCGGAAATCTGTTTTCCTGCGGTTTGTAAGGCTTGTTGAAAATAAGGAAAAATACTGTTGCCGAAACAGGCAGAAGCACAAAGAAAATTATAACCGACAAAAGCGAATAATAACCGCTGAGTACGGATATGTAAAGGGAAGAGTAACCGCCGAAAAGACCGAACCATATACCGCCCTTGATAAACAAAGCAAGCAGTCCCTTTTTCATATTCGGGGGCGGTGATGAAGCCATTGAAAGGCTCAGTGTTTCGCCGTAGGTCATATTGCCGCCGCAGTACATTGACACAGCACCTATACCTGCAAGCAGATGGGGATTCTGCTGCAAAAATTCACTGCCCGAAAACAGAGCAAGCAATAATCCGAGAAATGCACCCGGCAGCATTGCACCCTTTTCGCCGCCGATTATCGTGCCTCTCATTCCCCAGCAGTAGGACGCTCCGACAGTAATGAATACAAAAAATAAAATCAATTTCAGAATTTCCATATTACACCTCAAAAATCACAAGCCATAACATAAAATTTTTTAAAATCGGAATGTATGCAAAAACCGTTCTTTTTATAAAATTTTACGGCGTTTTTGTTTCCGGAATTGACCATAAGATGTACTGAATTTATCCCGTTTGATTTAAGATGCTTTTTCAACTCGTTCATAAGCATTGTGCCGCCGCCCGAGTGCTGATAATCGGGCAGAATATCAATGTGCAGATGTGCAGGGAATTTCTTTTTGTATAATCCGTGACCGATAACCTCACCCAGCGCAAACAGATAATGTCTGATTCCCAATGAATGTATATATTTAAGTTGCTTATTTATGTTTTTTCTGTAATGACCGTAATTGATACTGCAGATTATATATCCCACCGCATTATCTTCATCGTCTGTGAGTGCAAAACAGTTTTCAGGTTCGTTTTCAATGTAATATTCACAGTAAAGTGCGGTGATGAACTTATCTTCATTCTTTTTATAATTGATTTCACCGGCTGTTTTAAGGCATATGTTGATAAAATCCGCTCTGTCTGTGCTTTTGTAAGGTCTTACGTTCATTTTATATCACATCATTTCAACATAAAGTATACAAAAAATAACAGTAAATGTCTACTCTTTTTTTACTTTTTATTAAAAAAGTATTTTAAATTTCAGCGTAATGTGTTATAGTTTGACTGAACAACCAAATGAAAAGAGGAAGAAAATGAAAATTGCAACCGTAGGTACTTCCTGGATTACCGACAGCTTTATAAAATCAGCTGAGTATGTTCCCGATGCGGAAATTTACGCTGTATATTCAAGAGACATTGTCAACGCTCAGAAGTTTGCATCTGAGCATAATGTGGAGCTGTATTACAGTTCACTTGATGAAATGCTTTGCAATAAGGACATTGACGCAGTATACATAGCAAGCCCGAATTACGCTCATTTTGAGCAGGCAAAAAAGTGTCTTGAATCGGGCAAACACGTGCTTTGCGAAAAGCCTGCAGTTGTCACATCTGCTCAGCTTGCAGAGCTATATGCACTTGCCGACAGTAAAAATATAGTGTTTCTTGAGGCTATGAAATCAATGCATTCCGACGGACTTGCAATAATCCGTGAGGAAATTAAAAAACTCGGAGATATCAGGACCGCACATATTGATTTCTCACAGCTTTCATCAAAATATCCCGCTTACAAAAGAGGAGAGAATCCCAATATATTCAATCCCGAACTGTGCACGGGCGCACTGATGGATCTTGGAGTATATTGCGTGTATTTTGCTCTCGAACTGTTCGGCAATCCCGAAAAAGTCATATCTCATTCCGATTTTCTCGCTTCGGGGGCGGATTATTCGGGTACGCTGATTTTTGTTTATCCCGATAAAACAGTAACCGTTACATATTCAAAGGTTGCAAACGGCTTTGTTCCGAGCAAAATTCTGGGAGAAGAGGGCGCAGTTACTGTAAAATCCGTGTCAAAGCTTACAGGTGTAAACAGATATTATAACGACGGCACGGTTACTGAGCTTTATCCCACGGTTGACGAAAATCTTGTTATGTCAAAGGAAATCGAAGCCTTTGTGAACTTTACAAAAGGTGAAAACACATCGTACCTTGATTATTGCAGAAAAATCTCATTGGATGTCTGCAATATTATGGAAAATATCAGAAAAGAAAATAAATTCGGATTTTAAAGGAGAATTCGTTTATGCTTTACAAAAAGAACAGTGAAAAAGTTCTTGCAAAGGAGCTTTTCAGAAATCCCACAAGTGAATACAGAGGTACACCTTTCTGGGCGTGGAACTGCAAGCTCGAAAAAGACGAGCTTTGCCGACAGATCGACGTTTTCAAGGAAATGGGACTTGGCGGCTTCCATATGCACGTAAGAACAGGTATGGCAACGGAATACCTGTCCGATGAGTACATGGATATTGTAAAATGCTGCGTAGAAAAAGCCAAAAAAGAAAATATGCTTGCCTGGCTTTACGATGAGGACAGATGGCCCTCAGGTGCGGCAGGCGGCTACGTTACAAAAAATCCCGAATACAGGGCAAGATATCTGCTTTTTACAAATAAATCCTATGAGGAAAGCAATGAAATAAAAGTAGACGGTGATTCAGCATCACACGGCGGCAGAAACGGCGAAGGCACTCTTCTTGCCGTGTATGACGTTGTGCTCGATGAAAACGGATATCTCAAATCATACAAAAAAATCGGCAAAGATACCGTTGCCGAGGGCAATAAGTGGTATGCCTATATGGAGATTAATTCCGATTCGAGCTGGTACAACAATCAGGCATATGCAGACACTCTCAACAAAAAGGCAATCGAAAAGTTTATTGAAGTTACTCACGAGCGTTATAAAGAGGTCGTCAGTGATGATTTCGGTGATGCTGTGCCTGCAATTTTTACCGATGAGCCTCAGTTCTCACACAAACAGACGTTCAAAAATTCCACCGATACCGATGATGTAACACTTCCTTGGACAGACGATATCCCCGAAACATACAAGGCTATGTACGGTGACGATATTTTAGAGCATATTCCCGAGCTTTTCTGGGATCTTCCCGACGGTAAGGTCAGCGTTCACCGTTATCATTATCACGACCATATTGCAGAGCGTTTCGCCGAAGCTTTTGCAGATACCTGCGGCAACTGGTGCAGAGAGAACGGACTTGCGCTCACAGGTCATATGATGGAAGAACCGTCTCTGAGAAGTCAGACAGCGGCTCTCGGCGAAGCTATGCGCTCCTACAGAGGCTTTGACCTGCCCGGTATTGATATGCTCTGCAACAGCCACGAATTTACAACCGCAAAACAGGCACAGTCAGCCTGTCATCAGTTCGGCTGCGAAGGTGTTCTTTCCGAGCTTTACGGCGTAACGGGCTGGGATTTCGATTTCAGAGGTCATAAGCTTCACGGCGACTGGCAGGCGGCTCTCGGCGTAACGGTCAGAGTTCCGCACCTTTCCTGGGTTTCAATGGCAGGCGAGGCAAAGCGTGACTATCCCGCATCAATACATTATCAGTCGCCCTGGTACGGTGAATATTCATACATAGAGAACCATTTTGCAAGAGTCAACACCGCTATGACAAGAGGTAAGCCTGTTGTAAAGGTCGGCGTTATTCATCCTGTTGAGAGCTATTGGCTTCATTGGGGACCAAACGATAAATCCAATCTTATCCGTGAAACTATGGATGAAAAATTCAGCAATGTGACTGACTGGCTTCTTAACGGCAGTATCGACTTTAACTTCATAAGCGAATCACTTCTGCCCATTCAGTGTGAAAAGGGCTCAAATCCGCTTAAGGTCGGCGTTATGGAGTACGATGCAATTGTCGTTCCCGACTGCGAAACTCTCCGTTCATCCACTCTTGAAAGACTTGAACAGTTCCGCAAAGACGGCGGCAAGCTTATCTTTATGGGTGATGCTCCTGCTTACGAAAATGCAATTCCGTCCGATAGGGGCAGAAAGCTCTATAATGACAGCACCGTTATAACCTTTGACAGAGCAAGACTTCTTACTGCACTTGAGGATAACAGAACGGTAACTCTCCGTTTTGCTAACGGCAGTCTTACTGACGGATATATGTATCAGATGCGTCAGGATAACGACTGCAAATGGCTGTTTATTGCTCATACCTGCGAGCCTTATAATAAAGATATATTCCAGAGTAAGAATTTAAGAATTACACTCAAAGGCGAAAATAAGGTTACGGTTTACGATACGATAACAGGCGAAACTTATCCTGCTGATGTGGATTATGCAGGCGGAAGCACAATAGTCAAAAAGAAAATGTTTGATTACGACAGTCTTCTTCTTAAAATCGAGGACGGCAAAAATGAATGTGTTGCCTGTGGCTGTGATGAAGAGCCTGAAAATAAAGTCGATTTCAATAGCAGTGTTTCTTACACTCTTGACGAGCAGAATGTCGTGCTTCTTGATATGTGCGAATTCAAGGCTGATGACGGCGAGTATCTTCCGAAAGAAGAAATTCTCCGCGCAGATAACATTGCAAGAGAGATTGTCGGTCTGCCCGAACGCGGCGGCTCCGTTGCACAGCCCTGGGTTATTCCGCCCGAAATTCCCGAACATTCAATCACTCTTAAATTTACAATTGAGTCGGAAATTGATGTTGACGGCACATCGCTTGCCCTTGAAGATGCCGAAACAGCAGAAATCACTCTCAACGGCGAAGCGGTTGATAATACCGTTACAGGCTGGTATGTTGATAAATCAATTAAAACAGTTGCACTTCCCGCAATCAGAAAGGGAGCAAATGTCATTACTGTTAAATTGCCGCTCGGCAATCATACTAACACCGAATGGTGCTATTTGCTGGGTGACTTCGGCGTAAGAACAGCCGGCTGTCAGTCCGTTATCACAGCTAAGGCAGACAGGATTGTTTTCGGTGATATCGTAAATCAGGGACTTCCTTTCTACGGCGGTAATATCACATATCATATCGGCGATGTTGAAGCTCCGAACGGTGAGATGCAGATAATGATTCCCCAGTACAGAGGCGCACTCGTCAAGGTTTATATTGACGGCGAGGACAAGGGCAATATCGTATATTCTCCCAATACGCTTCTTGTTAAAGGACTTTCAAAGGAAAGTCATAAAGTGGATATCAAACTGTACACCCACAGATTCAATTCTTTCGGTGCTGTTCACTGTGCGGATGATCGCCGTTCGTGGCACGGCCCCGACGCCTGGCGAACAAGATGGGAACAGTGGACATACGAGTACAGACTCAAAACTGTAGGCATAATCTCAAAACCCGAAATCAAGGTATAATTAAAATAACGCACTCTGATAATCAGGGTGCGTTTTACATATTATATACGGGTGATTATTTTATGAGAGAGATTATATATAACCGATACGCCGCCGCAGAGTATGCAAAAAAGTGGGCATTGTCAAGAAATGATGAATATTATAATTTTGACTCAATCGGCGGTGACTGCACTAATTTTGCATCGCAATGTATATATGCAGGCGCAAAAATTATGAATTTCACTCCCGATACAGGCTGGTATTACCGTTCAGTCAATGACCGCAGCGCCGCGTGGACAGGTGTTGAGTATCTGTATAAGTTTCTTGTAAACAATAAAGGCGCAGGACCTTTTGCTCATACGGTTGCTGAAAATGAAATCCGGACAGGAGATATAATTCAGCTTGGCAGGAATGACGGCAGCTTTTATCATTCCCTTGTCGTGACACAGACAGCTCCGCACATTCGCATATCAGCTCATACATACGATTCACTGAACAGACGGCTTGATTCATACGTTTATGAAACAATACGTTATATCCATATAGACGGCGTAAGAGCGTGGTAGCTTATTTCTTTTTACGTTTGTTACTTCTTGCTATTGCAATAACTGCACAGTATACTTCTGACGCATCATTGAGCTGAAGCACCTTTGCACATTCGTTCAACGTGTTGCCCGAGGTTTTGATATCATCAATCAGAAGAATAGTTTTTCCTTTAACCGATTCATAAGCAGGGCATCCGAACGCACCGAATACATTGCCGCTTCGCATATGCATAGGCAAATTGTGCTGGCGTGAGGTTTCAAAAATCTTTTCAATCAGCTTTACGGTGGGAATTTTTAAATATTTTCCCACCTCTTGAGCAAGAATTTCACTTTGATTTATGCCTTTTTCCTTTTCTTCTGCGGCTGTCTGCGGAATAAACGTAACTGCATCAAATTTTACGGATGAAAAGCTTTCGTGTATGCATTTTGCGGTTTCTTTTGCAAAGAAGGGGAGTGCGTGAATATTCTCACGGTATTTCCACCTTATTATTCCGTCACGTACAACACCGTCGTATATGTAAGGCGCAGTAATTCCGCTGTAAAAGTTGGATTTGCCTTTGCAGTCGCAGTCATTTTTGCTCATACCGCAGGACATACACCGGATACCTGAAATTATCTTAACTGTTTTGCGGCAGGACGGGCAAATTTCCGTTTTATAATCAATTGGAGTAAAGCAGAAACAGCATCTGTCGGGATAAATTTCAGCTCTGAATTTGTCAATTTCAAGCAATAATTCATCCTTGAGCATTATCTCACCGCCTATAAAAAATATGTATTATTATAACGTATATTGTCGTGCTAATCAATAATTTTCTGTTGACAATTGATTTTTCTTATGCTAAAATGAATCCAATATCATAAATTGCTGTGATTGGGAAGAGTAGCTTCTTGATTCTCTCAGAGAGAAGGCGGTCGGTGCGAGCCTTTGAGATGATTTTTGCGAATGTCGCCCATAAGCTCCGGAAAGAACGGTTTTGTCCAAGTAGACTCCGGCGTATTTCTGCGTTAAAGGTTTTGAGTGCGGTAATTTTACCGAATTCAGGTGGTACCACGGAGATTATCTTCGTCCTGATTTTTCAGGACGGAGTTTTTTTTATTAATTCGCAATACGTAATGCGCAATTCGTAATTTGCGGAAAAGGCTTTTGCCTTTTGAACCATTATATAATGGGTAATGGCGAAGCCCTTCAACAATTGAGCATTGGGCATTGTGAATTGAGAATTTTTACAAATGAATTTCATTGTAAATTGTAAATTGTTAATTGGAGGTTAATATGAGTAAGGAACTTGAAAAACAGTATAATCCTAAAAACGTTGAAGACAGAATTTATAAATCCTGGCTCGACGGCAAATATTTCCACGCTGAGCGTGATGAAAGCAAACAGACATACACTATCGTTATCCCCCCACCCAACATTACCGGTCAGCTCCATATGGGTCACGCTCTTGATAACACTCTGCAGGATATTCTTATCCGTTTCAGAAGAATGCAGGGCTACGATACACTCTGGCTCCCCGGCACAGACCACGCTTCAATCGCAACAGAGGCAAAAATCGTTGAGGCTATGAAAAAAGAAGGTCTTACCAAAGAGGATCTGGGCAGAGAAAAATTCCTTGAAAGAGCCTGGAAGTGGAAAGAACAGTACGGTGGCAGAATCGTTGAACAGCTCAAAAAAATGGGTTCTTCCTGCGACTGGGACAGAGAGCGTTTCACTCTTGACGAAGGCTGTAACAATGCTGTTAACGAGGTTTTTGTCCGTCTTTATGAAAAGGACCTGATTTACAGAGGTAACCGTATGGTTAACTGGTGCCCCTGCTGTAATACGTCAATTTCCGACGCTGAGGTTGAGTACGAAGAGAAAGACGGCAGCTTCTGGCATCTTCTTTATACAGTTAAAGAAACAGGCGAACAGCTCGAGCTTGCAACCACACGTCCCGAAACAATGCTGGGTGATACTGCAGTTGCTATCAATGCAGATGACGAAAGATATAAGCATCTTCACGGCTGTCACGTTATCCTTCCTTTGCTTAATAAGGAAATCCCCATTGTATGTGACGAACATGCAGATATGACAAAGGGCACGGGTGTTGTTAAAATCACTCCCGCTCACGACCCCAACGACTTTGAGGTAGGTCAGAGAAACAATCTTCCCATTGTCCGCACATTCACTTATGACGGTCATTTGACAGGCGCAGAGGATAAGAGAATCGCCGACGAGCTTATCACAAGCGGCAGAGCAACGGAGAATGAGCCCGAGGTTCTCGACTGCGGCAAGTATGCAGGTATGACAACTCTTGAGGCAAGAAAAGCAATTCTCGAGGACCTCAAAGCAGGCGGCTATCTTAAAGAGGTTGAGCCACGCAAGCACGAAGTCGGCACTTGCTACCGTTGTCACAATACAATTGAGCCTATGGTTTCAAAGCAGTGGTTTGTACGTATGGCTCCTCTTGCAAAGCCTGCAATTGAGGCTGTTGAAAAGGGCGAAACAAAGTTCGTTCCCGAAAGATTTACAAAGAACTATCTCAACTGGATGAACGGCACACGCGACTGGTGTATTTCCCGCCAGCTCTGGTGGGGACACAGAATTCCCGCCTGGTACTGTCAGGATTGCGGCGAAACAGTTGTTTCAAAGACAGATGTAACAGTATGTCCCAAGTGCGGCAGTACGCATCTCGTTCAGGATGAAGATACACTTGACACCTGGTTCTCATCAGCATTGTGGCCCTTCTCAACTCTCGGCTGGCCCGAAGAAACAGCTGATCTTAAGCATTATTATCCCACAAATACCCTCGTAACAGGCTATGATATCATCGGCTTCTGGGTATCACGTATGATATTCTCTGCGCTCGAATATACGGGCAAGGTTCCTTTTGATACAGTTCTCATTCACGGACTTGTACGTGATGCACAGGGCAGAAAAATGTCCAAATCTCTCGGCAACGGTATTGATCCCCTTGAGATTATCGACCAATACGGTGCAGACGCATTGAGATTCACTCTTGCAACAGGCAACAGCCCCGGAAACGATATGCGTTTCTCCGATGAAAAGGTTGAAGCAAGCCGTAACTTCGCAAATAAGCTCTGGAATGCGGCAAGATTTGTGCTTATGAACCTTGATGAAAACGAGCCTGCACCCTACGTACCCGAAAAGCTCGCAATCGAGGATAAATGGGTACTTTCCAAGTTCAACACTCTTGTAAGTGATGTTACATCCTCACTTGATAAGTTTGAATTGGGTCTTGCAGTTCAGAAACTCTACGACTTCATCTGGGATATCCTCTGCGACTGGTACATCGAGCTTTGCAAAATCCGTCTTAACGGTGAAGATTCCGAGGCAAAGGCAACCTGCAAGGGCGTGCTTGTATATGTAATGTCAAATACATTAAAGCTCTTGCATCCCTTTATGCCCTTTATCACAGAGGAAATATGGCAGACACTTCCTCACGCAGGCGAGAGCATTATGATTTCAGATTGGCCCGTATTCTCCGATGCACTCGTGTTTGACAAGGACGAGGCAGAGATGGAGCGTATTATGAACGCTATCAAGGCAATCCGTAACCGCCGCGCAGAGATGAATGTTGCCCCCTCAAAGAAAGCAAAGGTTTATGTTGCTACATCATATAAAGATACATTCTCAATGGGAACAGAGTTCTTCAAGCGCCTTGCATCAGCATCCGATGTTGAGGTGAATGACAGCTTTGATATTGAGGGCAGTGTAAGCGTTGTTACAGCGGACGCAACAATCTATCTTCCTCTTGCAGAGCTTGTTGACTTCGCCGCAGAGAAGAAACGTCTTGAAAAAGAGCTTGCAGACGCCGAGAAGAAATTGGGCTTTATCGAGAATAAACTCAATAACCCCGGCTTCCTTGCAAAAGCACCCGAAAAGGTAGTTGCACAGCAGAAAGAGGACGGCGCAAAGCTGCAGGAAAAAATCGCACTTCTTAAATCAAGTATTGAGAAACTGGGATAATCTAACAGAATGATACATCAGGGGATGCCGCAATGACATCCCCTGTATTTGTGTAGGGTTAATGATAGACGGCATTGTAAATTATTTTATTCTTTTCTCTTGACAAACAGCGTCGGTATGTGTATAATATATTTCGTTGTAAATGCTGCTATAGCTCAGTAGGTAGAGTGCATCCTTGGTAAGGATGAGGTCACCGGTTCAAATCCGGTTAGCAGCTCCAAAAAATTCCAAGTCTTTTGACTTGGAATTTTTTTATCCAATCCGAAGGATTGGTATGTAATCACGCATAGCGTGTATGTAATCGCCGCAGGCGTATGGCATCACCTTGGTGCATTTCTTCTTCGGATTGATTATATACCTTTCTGCGAAAGAATTACATACAACACTTCGTGTTGATTACATTCCGTCTTACGACGGATTACATACAAGGCTACGCCTTGATTCGTTTTTTTTCAGCCAAATCAGTCACAGAACATAAAAATCCCGTTCGTGTCAGCGAATGGGATTTTTTTGTGCTTTTACTTATTTACGCTTAATGCCAGCAGTTCGGTGATAATTTTGTCAAGCAACGGCAGATATTCCGGTGCAATTCTGTTTATGGCATCAAGTCGCATTTTGTCTTTTGTCCGTTCTTCACCGAAAAGGACATAATCAGAGGAAAGTCCAAGTACACTGCATACTTTTGTAAGCAATTTTACGGATATTCCTGTTCGTCCTCTTTCAAGCTCAGCAAGGTATGAGACGCTGACATCCAATTTCTCTGCAAACTGCTCTCTTGTATATCCCATTTCTTCACGGGCGTTTCTAATTCTTAAATGCAATACTATCACCTCTACATACAATATTACTAGTATTACAAAAAAATAACATCAACTAATACTGGATAAAAAACATCTTACATTTGTTGATATTGTGTGTTATACTGTTTTCACTAACAAAAAAAGAAAGGTGAAAAAATGAAAAAACAATTTACAAAAACAGTATCAATCATTCTTTCATTGATTATGCTGTGTACTGTTATGCCGTTAACAGCATTTTCGGAAACAACAGTTGCAAGCGGCACTTGCGGAGATAATCTCACCTGGACGCTTGACAGTGAGGGTACACTTACCGTTTCAGGCACGGGTGAAATGTATGATTATACCGGAACTTCTACGGATGTATGGCATGAGTACAGAGCTATTGTTACAAACGTTAAAATTAATTCAGGCGTTACAAGTATCGGTGAATACGCATTTTTTGCTTTCACTTCCCTTGAAAATGTAACATTTGGTGATGATGTTGAAACAATTTCAAGGTATGCCTTTTATGATTGTACAGCACTTGAATCTGTTTATATCCCTGCGAATGTTAAATTGCTTGAGGACAGAGCATTTGGTGATTGTGAAAATATCAAAAGCATACATATCGGTGATGGTGATATAGTCATATCTGACGGAGCTTTCAACTACTGTAATTCTCTTGAAAGTTTATATATAGAAGGTGCTTCAGAAATTCATTTGGGAGCATTTGATGCAATTCCTACTATGCCGCTTGAAAGTATAACTATTTTGAGTGATGATTGTGTAATCTCGGACGATTACTCTGATTTCGCTGACGACATAATCTTTTATTGCAAATCAGGTTCAACTACAGCAAAATATGCAGCAGATGCATCTCGTCCTTTTGTTCCGATTGATGAAACAGATTTTTATGTTTTGTTTCGCGGTGATGAATTTGAATATGATAACAGTTCTGATATAGAAGTTCTTCTTACAAAAAATGGTGTTTTGACTATATCAGGAATAGGTAAGGTTACCGGTTTTGGTACTTGGAGCCTATTGTATAAATACCATAACATGGTAACAAAAATCGTTGTTAAAAATGGTATAACATATCTTTATGGTTTTGACGGATTTGATAAAGTTTCAACTTTTTATATTCCCGGGTCGGTAAGTGAAATTAGACATTCTGCTTTTGAAGAGTGTATATCTCTTTCTGATGTTTACTATGCCGGTACTGAAGAAGAATGGGCACTTATTGAAATAGGGAGTGGAAATGAAATTCTCAATAATGCAACAATTCATTATAATTGTTGTTCTTTAAATGCATATTCTGAACACAGTTTCACTTCTGAAGTAACTGAACCTACCTGTAAAGAACAGGGGTATACAACATATACCTGTGAATGCGGATATTCATATTCATCCGATTATACTGAAAAACTCACACATTCATATTCATCTTCAGTCACAAAATACCCTTCACATACACAAACAGGTATCAGAAAATACACCTGCACTTTGTGCGGTGATTATTACACAGAAACAATTGAAAAACTTGAAAAGCATACATATAAAAAAGTTGTAACAGCCCCCACCTGTACAGAACAAGGCTACACAACATACACCTGTGCTTGCGGTGACAGCTATGTTTCTGATTATGTTGATGCAAAATGTCACAGCTACACATCCTCAATCACAGCCCCCACCTGTACAGAACAAGGCTACACAACATACACCTGTGCTTGCGGTGACAGCTATGTTTCTGATTATGTTGATGCAAAATGTCACAGCTACACATCCTCAATCACATTGCCTACTTGCACAGAACAAGGCTACACAACATATACCTGCGCTTGCGGTGACAGTTATGTAGATAATTATGTTGATGCAGATCCTGCTGCACACACAGACGAAAACGGTGACGACTTCTGCGATGATTGCGGAATATATCTAAAAGAATGTAATTGTAATTGTCATAAGAGCGGATTTGTTGGCTTCTTCTGGAAGATTATAAATTTCTTCAACAGAATTTTCGGTTTAAATCCCGTATGTGAATGCGGTAAAGCTCATTATTAAAATTTCAGGGAATGGCTAAAAACCGTTCCCATTTCATCTCTCCAAATACAAAATCAAGCCGATTTCTTGCAGAACTATAAATTATTCGTCTTTCATTGTAAATTGTACATTGTACATTGTACATTGTTAATTCGATAAATTATCCGTCCGATTTGTCTTGACAAGCGGTTGCCTATGTGGTATACTTTGCTTGTAATTTTTTATGAATTGGAGATATGAATTATGGAAAGAATCAAAACTCTTGACACTCGCAGCCTTTGCGACAGCGCAAAGAACGGCGGCTGCGGCGAATGCCAGACATCCTGTCAGTCCGCTTGCAAAACAAGCTGCGGCATCGCAAATCAGCAGTGCGAAAATAAGAGCAATGACTAATTCTCAGAAATAATTGCCGCTGTTACGGCGGCATTTTTTCTTTAACAGGAGAAATTTATGATACATCAGTATAAACTCAACGGCTATAATATCGTGCTTGACAGCTGCTCGGGCTCTGTTCACGCGGTGGATGAGGTTGCTTACGATATTATCGCTATGTATAAAGATAAAAATTCAGACGAAATCGTCAGCGAAATTCTCGCAAAGTATGAGGATGTAACTCAGCAGGACGTGCTTGACTGTATTGAGGACATTTCTGCGCTGGAAAAGGCGGGCAAGCTGTTCACGCCCGATACGTTTGCGCCAGATGCGGACAGATTCAAGGCAAAGAGCGGCAATATCATCAAGGCGCTGTGCCTTCACGTTGCCCATACCTGTAATCTTAACTGCGGTTACTGCTTTGCAAGTCAGGGCAAATATCACGGCGACAGAGCAATTATGTCCTTTGAAGTGGGTAAGCGTGCGATTGATTTCCTTGTGGAAAATTCGGGCAACAGAACCAATCTTGAGGTCGACTTCTTCGGCGGCGAGCCTCTTATGAACTGGCAGGTGGTAAAAGACCTCGTTATGTACGCCCGTTCAATCGAAAAGCAGGCAAATAAGAATTTCCGCTTTACACTCACCACCAACGGCGTGCTTGTTGATGATGACGTTATTGAATTCGCAAATCGTGAAATGCATAACGTTGTTTTAAGCCTTGACGGCAGAAAAGAGATTCACGATGCTGTCCGCGTTGATTATAACGGAAAGGGAAGTTGGGATAAAATCGTACCCAAATTTCAGAAATTCGTTCAGTCAAGAAACGGCAAAGGCTACTATATGCGGGGTACTTTCACCCACGCAAACCCCGATTTCACAAAAGATATCAACACAATGCTCGATTTAGGCTTTGACCAGCTGAGTATGGAGCCTGTAGTCTGCTCTCCCGATGATGCGGCGGCACTTACACAGGAAGATCTACCCATTGTTCTGCGCGAATATGAAAAGCTTGCAGAGGATATGCTCAGGCGTGAAAAAGAGGGAAAAGGGTATACCTTCTATCATTATATGATTGACCTTAAAGGCGGTCCCTGCATCTATAAACGTATATCGGGTTGTGGCTCGGGTACGGAATATATGGCCGTTACTCCCTGGGGTGATCTGTACCCCTGTCATCAGTTTGTGGGTGAGGAGAAATTCAGACTCGGCAATGTTTTTGACGGCGTCACAAACAACGGTGTCCGTGAGGAGTTCAGAAGCTGTAACGTGTACGCAAGAGAGGAATGTAAGGATTGCTGGGCAAAGCTCTACTGCTCAGGCGGATGTGCCGCCAATGCGTATCACGCCACAGGCTCAATAAGAGGTGTTTATGAGTACGGCTGTGAGCTTTTCCGCAAGAGAATGGAATGTGCAATAATGATACAGGTCGCAAAGGATCTTGAAAAAGCATAATGAACACACCCATAGTAGATTTTGTAAAAAAATACGCACACAGCAATACAGTAAGACTACATATGCCCGGTCATAAGGGACAGAATGTTCTCGGCTGTGAAATGTACGATATAACGGAGATAAAGGGCGCTGACAGCCTGTTTGAGGCAGACGGCATCATAGCCGAAAGCGAAAACAACGCATCACGGCTTTTCGGAACAAAGAAAACACTTTATTCCACCGAGGGCTCAACTCTCTGCATCAAAACAATGCTCGCACTTGTGCGTAAAAACGGTGTCAGCAACAGGATTCTTGCATCACGTAACAGCCATAAAGCTTTGATTTACGGCTGTGCTCAGCTCGATATTGACATTGACTGGCTTTTTGATGAGAATGACACGTTCTCTCTGTGCAGATGTGAGATTTCTCCCGAAATTCTTGAAAAAAGGCTCTCGGCATATGAGGAATTGCCCTGTGCAGTTTATGTTACAAGTCCCGATTATCTCGGAAATATGCTCGACATTAAGGCGCTTGCCGATGTTGCTCATAAATTCGGTGTGCCATTGCTTGTGGATAATGCCCACGGTGCTTATCTGCATTTTCTCGGTGAAAAACTCCATCCGATGGATCTTGGCGCCGATATGTGCTGTGATTCCGCTCACAAAACACTTCCCGTGCTGACGGGCGGAGCATATCTGCACATAAATAACGTAAAGTATTGCGAAAAAGCAAAAAGTATGATGGCTGTGTTTGCATCAACAAGTCCGTCTTACCTTATTCTGCAGTCGTTGGATTATGCAAACAAATTGCTCAGTGAGGATTATCCCGAACTGCTAAATTTATGTGTTGCCAAGCTCAATCAGCTCAAAAGCTCAGTTACAAGTGCAATAAAAACAGACCCGCTCAAGCTTACGGTAAAGGGGAGTTATGCTGAAAAAATGCGTAAATACGGCATCGAGTGTGAATATCAGGACCCCGATTTTACTGTTATGATGTTTACTCCCTGTAATCCGGAATCGGATTTTGATGCGGTAAAACGCTTTTTTGCTCAGAATACAGTCAAGCATCTTCCGAATGAGCTGAAAATGCCTGTTCCGCAAAAGAAAATGTCGGTCCGACAGGCGATTTTTGCGGATTATGAATGTATTGACGTGTATAATGCCGTTGGCAGAATTTGCGCTTCTCCTGCAGTAGGTTGTCCCCCTGCCGTGCCTGTTGTTGTAAGCGGTGAGGTGATTTCATCACAGGCTGTTGAGATATTCAGGTACTACGGTATAAAAAAATGTGCTGTTTTAATAGAAAATTCACAATTTATTCACAATTGATACACAGCACTGCAATGTTTAAATGGTTTAATAAAATCAAAGAAAAATAAAAGTATGAAAGGAGTAAAACGAATGGATATCATTAATAAACTCATTGACAAATTCATCGAATTCTTCCAGTCATTCCTCAAGAGCGTAGGACTTTGGGAAACACTTTCCGACCTTGCTTACAAGCTTTTCGGTTAATAAAATGCGAAACGGACACCAATCGGTGTCCGTTTTTTTGCATTGTATGGATGTTAAGCAAAATAGATAATAATTTAGCGTAGCAAATTATTATTTAATGAGCAATGAGCAGTGAGAAATGAGCAATTGAGGAAGCCTTACAGGCTTGATTTATATAAAATGGGTCAAAGGGCAATGCCCTTTCCACCATTACTCATTGCTAATTGCTACTTACTCAATTTATCGGCTTGCCGATAAATTATTGTTTTGCTCCTTCGTCAAACTTCTCAAGCACCTTCACGCTTACCGCATAGCAGTTTGCAAGGCCTTCAAGGTTCATATTGTCGTATGTGTCACGCCTTGTGTGGTAGTAGCTTTCAAGCACGTGGTTAAGACCTGTTATACCCGTTGCTCTGAAGCCTGCCTTTGCAAATGCGGCTGAATCCGTTGCACCGCCAAGAGGAGGAACCATACCTTTCTGACAGGGAATACCAAGCTCAGCGGCACATTCCATAAACAGGTCGGAAACATCCTTGTCAACCTCAACAGTACCGTTTAAATCGCGGTAGTTCGTCATAAGATATTTAGGGTCGTGAATTGTATCGTATGAGTAAATGAAGGTAGGTACATCATTGTAATCGTCCTTATGAGCCTCGCACCACGCCATTGAACCGCGCAGACCTGCTTCTTCCGAGCCCGAAATAATAACGCCTACCTCTGTGTTTTCAAGTTCAATGCCTTCATCCTTGAGTGCTTTGAGTATGGCTATGCCCATATAACAGCCGGAGAGATTGTCGTTTGCACCGTCAACGATGCGCTTTCTGTTCCACATCCAGTACATTCCCACAAGGAACGGCACAAAGATAAGTCCCACAAGTCCGGCAACGAAAAGCCCCGAGGATGTATCGAGTAAACCGATTTTAATTCCGTTTACGCATACGTTGATTATTGCAAGCACCATATAGTAAAGTGCACCGATTATTGCAAGACCTATATGTAAATCAAAGCCGATACCGCCGAGTGCGTAGTTTACAGGCCATTCCCAGCAGGCGTCGGGATGTCCGTTGAAGAAAATACGGCGTTTGACCTCGCCCTTACAGCTTTTGATTGCAGTTACATTGTGCCCCGTTTTTTCTGGGAAGAAGCGGTCAACAACCTTTTTGTAAAGACCGAACTGGAAAAACATAATCGCAAAGCCGATTGCAACGAGAATAACCGATGCAACGGGGAATACAAAATACAGAGGAATTGAAATGAGTGCAAATGAAATAGTGAAGAATATCCAGCCGAAGAAGGAACCGGGATTTTCCTTGAAGGACTCGGTAAATACCGTTTCACAGCCGCAGTCATCCTTAAGCACCTTTGCCATATAGTCACAGGACTGCTTTTCACCTACAGAGCCGGGGTCGCGCTTTTCAAAGTTTTTGATGATGTACTCAATTTCTTTCTGCATATACTTTGCGGCATCATCTTTTTTGTCAATGATATTTTTTAAATTCATTTTGTCAAGCCTCCGAAGTATTTGAATTTAACAATAATTTAACATAACATAAACTAAAAATCAACAATTTGAGAAATTATTTTTTAGATGTGCCCAAATAGCAAAAAAATTATAAAAATTCGACTTAAAAAAACTTTATTCACTTGAATATCAATTGTTTTTATGGTAGAATGTTATGGATTATGTATATATAGGAAAGGGCGATAATTTTTGAAGACTAAACTTACAGAAAAAAAGGGAAACATATTCAGCCGCAATATAAATTGCTTTGCAGCATCAATAATTGCCGCTGTTATTATGATTTTTGCCTATATCGTGTGGGAGTTTTTCCCCGTAGGCGAAAATATCATTCTCCGAATGGACCTATATCATCAGTATGCTCCGCTTCTTGCCGAGCTTTACGAGCGAATTTTCGGCGGTGACTCCTTGCTGTATTCATTTACATCGGGACTGGGCAGCGGCTTTTTAGGTAACTATTTCAACTACCTTTCAAGCCCCACCGCACTGATAATTATGATTTTCGGGCATTTCAATATTCCCGAAGCCGTTGCAGGCGTAGTGCTCGTAAAGGCTGCTGCATCAGCATATACCTTCACATATTTCCTCTCCAAAATCACAAAGAAGTCTGACCTTTCAACCACTGCTTTCGGTTTGCTTTATGCCTTCTGTGGCTACTTTGTGGCTTATTACTGGAATATAATGTGGCTTGATGCAATGGTTATGTTCCCCATAGTTATGCTTGGTATATGGTATATCATCAATGACGGCAGAAGCCTTACCTATGTGCTTTCTCTTGCCTTTATAATGATGACAAACTACTATATGGCATATATGACCTGTATTCTTTCTGTAATATTCTTTATCTATTTCTATTTTTCAACAAGAACTCTGGGTGATAAGCTCAATAAGGATATCATCCTTAAAGAGAAGTATCAGAAGTCATTAAAAACGAGAGTGCTCAATTCAACGTTTTTAATGCGCGGTGCGAATTTTGCCGCATCCTCGGTTCTTGCGGCTATGCTTGCGGCTTTTGCCCTGCTTCCCGTATTCTTCGTTTTACAGAATTCTTCAGCTACGTCTTCAAACTTCCCAAGCTCATTTGCATCATATTTTTCAATTTTTGATTTCTTCGCAAACCACCTGGCAGGCGTTACACCCACAATCAGAAGCAGCGGTGACACGGTATATCCCAATATCTACTGCGGTATCATCACTCTTGTGCTTGTGCCTCTGTTTATGTTTTCTAACCGCTTTACACACAGAGAGAAGATTGCAACAGCGGCAGTGGGTGCAGTGTTCTTCCTCAGCTTTAATATAAACTATCTTAACTTTATCTGGCACGGCTTCCATTTTCCCAATGATTTGCCCTACCGCTTCTCCTTTGCTTACTCCTTCTTCCTTCTTTATATTGCATACAGAGTATTTACTAATATAGACAAAATTCCTGCAAAATCCATATTGGTATCCGCCTCTGCCGTTGCAGGCTTCGCGGTTCTTGTTGAGGAAATCGGCTCAGCAAATGTTGACCTCAAGGTCGTATGGACAAGCGTTATTTTTGCAATTGTTTATGCAGTTGTTCTTATTTTTATAAAGAATCCCAGATATGTAAAATCTTCAATTCTTCTTCTGCTCCTTACAAGCGTATGCGCAGAGATTCTTATTGCTGACACACCCAATTACAAGGTTACTCAGACAAAGTCTGCATACACAAGCTCTTATGAGGACACCGAGGGTGCAATTGATATTATAAGAGAAAAAGAAGGTGAAAATACCTTCTACCGTATGGAGCTTGTAACTCTGCTTACAAGAATGGACAACTCCTGGTTCTATTACCCCGGTGTATCGGCGTTTACGTCAATGGCATACGAGGATGTTGCCGCATTGCAGGATAAGTTAGGTCTTTACGGCAACAAAATCAACAGCTATACCTACAATATGCAGACGGGTCTTTACAACTCAATGGTTTCAATCAAGTATGTTGTAAATAACGCAAGCTATGTTGGTACAGATAACTATAAACCCAATTTTGAGGGTGATTTCCTCTATACCGAAGTCGGCGAATACGGCGACGATATGACCGTATATCTCAACAATTACTGGCTTCCCGTTGCATTCGGCGTGGATGAAAACCTTGACACCGATTGGGATTATGACAGCAGTAATCCCTTTGCAGTGCAGAATGATTTCTACTATCTCGCATCAGGCGTTTCAGATCTTCTTGAGCCCATTGCAGGCACAATTGATACGTTTACAAATATTGATACAGTAAGCGATGAAGAAATCAGCGAAGGCTCTTTCAGCGTTTACAAAACCGATACTGCCGCATCATCAAACGGTATGTCATATGTTTACGATATTGCCGAAACGCAGAATGTTTATGTATTTTTCTCAGGTAACAGCAATGTTGAATCAATCCTTGTTTCAACAGACGGCTTTACCTATAATCAGTCAGTAAGCGGCAAGCCTTATGTGCTTAACGTCGGTAACGTTGAGGCAGGTTCAAAGGTTTATATTTCATACGAGCTCAAGGAGGATGCTGTCAGCTCCAATATTGAGCAGTATGTTTACGGACTTAAAAAATCCAAAATGGACGAGGCATACAACTCAATACTTGCAAACGGCACACTTGACGTCACCGAAAACGAAGAGGATTATATCAAGGGTACAGTCAATCTTTCAAAGGGTTCAATGCTTTATACATCCATTCCTTACGACAAGGGTTGGAACGTTTACGTTGACGGCGTTGAAGTAAGTGACGAAAATATTGTAAAAGTCGGCGATGCTCTTATGGGCGTTAAGATGGAATCCGGCGAGCATACTGTTGAGTTCAAATACACTCCCGGCGGTCTTGTTGCAGGTCTTATTATTACATTCGCAGGCTTTGCTCTTCTTATAATTATTCTCATTCTCAAAAAGAAAGAGAGATTCGTATTCTCAGAGAGCTTTAAAAAGGATATTCTCACACTCGGTATGTGGAGAGATAAAGCCGCAGAGGCAGAAATCACAGCTGCAAGAGAGCTTGAACAGGCTCAGCTTGAGCAACAGCTCGAAGCCGCCAAAACCGAAGATATGTTCAGCGCCGAGGCGGACGAATCCTGGTTTGCCGCTCTTGCTGAGGCAGAAAGCTTCTTTAAAAAGTCTATGGAAGAATCCGCTCCCGAAGTCGCAACTGCCGAAGAAGTACAGCCGGAAGAAAATGATTCCGATGAAACAGAAGCAACTGATGATGACGGCTTTGTTGATATATCCGACGGGGACGTGTCCATTGAGGATGTTCTTGAGGAGTTTGAAAAGGCTACGGACGATGTTGTTTCCGTTAAACCGAGAATTTCGGCAGACGATAAAAAATCAGCCAAAAAGAAAAGACTCGGTCTTGTAATATTCTTAACTGTTATTGCCGTTGCAATCGTTGCAGGTATTGTGATTATGCTCTATGCGGCGGATAACAACAACGAAACACCCGATAATGGTGATAATCTTATTGTTGAGCAGACTGACGACGATGTCAATGCACCCGTAAGCGAGGAGGATTCCTCAGACGAACGCACCACAGTTGCCACAACCGCTTCTACAACTGAGCAGACAACCGAAAATACAACAGCGTCAACAACTGCCGCAACAACGGCAGGTACAACAGAAGGCACAACAGCAGGTAATGATGTGGAATATATCGTTCATACTGTTAAGTACGGTGACAATTTCTACAGTATTCTCCGCGAATACGGCATCAGGGATACCCGTGAGAACGTCCAGAAATTCTGTGATTTCAACGGACTTCCCACTTCTGCAAGCCTTTCAATCGGTCAGAAATTAAAGGTTCCGACGGATTACTGATAAAATTGTACTGTAAAACTTAAATTGATTTTGTAGGGGCGCCCATTGGGCGTCCGCTACTTATAAGTGTAGTGATAACTATGAAAACCTGTTACATAATAAGCGCAGGAGATGCGGATAAAATTGAAATAATCAAAAACGACGGTGATTACATAATTGCCTGTGACGGCGGTCTTGAGCATTGCAAGCGCAACGATATTGCTCCCGACCTTGTAATCGGTGATTTTGATTCTCTCGGCTACATCCCTGCAGACAAAAATACACTCGTTCTTCCCGTGGAAAAGGACGATACCGACACCGCATTTGCCGTAAAATACGCAATGGAAAAGGGATTTGAGCGTTTCGTTATATTCGGCGGTGCAGGCGGTAAAAGAGCAGACCACACCTTTGCAAATATTGCTCTGCTTGCCTATGTTTCAAAAAACGGCGGCACAGCATATCTTGATTGCGGAGATTATTCAATAACTGCCGTCACCGATGCAAAAATCACTTTTAGAGAGGGATTACAGGGGGATATTTCCGTTTTTTCGCTCGATGAAAAAGCTGTCGGAGTTTATGAAAAAGGCTTGAAATACACTCTTTATGACGGTGTTCTTGAAAACAGTAACCCAATGGGCGTCAGCAATTCATTCACAGGACAGGAGAGTACGGTTGCCGTCAGAAAGGGTACGCTCATTATTTATTTCAATGGAAAAATTTGTGATACAGCTATTGACAAATTCTCCGAATGTGATATACTGTAAACGAAAAACAGAATACACACCATATAGGGGTGCTTTAAAAGGCTGAGATGCACGCAAGTGCGAACCCTTTAACCTGATACGGATAATGCCGGCGTAGGGAATATACAGATAGATTGATTTGTCAATTCACGCACTGCATTGGTATGTGGTGCGTTTTCTTTTTTCTAATATATTTTCAGGAGGCATTTTAAAATGCAGGCAAGTGTAGCAATTCAGGTTCTGCCGGCAACGCAGGACACAAACGAGGTAGTCAGAATAGTTGATGAAGTTATCGACTACATCAAGAGTACGGGACTTAACTATTATGTAGGTCCTTTTGAAACAACCATTGAGGGTGACAGCTACGATCAGCTTATGGACATCGTAAAGGAATGTCAGCACGTAGCAATCAAAGCAGGCTGTCCCGCTGTTTCAGCGTACATTAAGGTTTCATATAAACCCGAAGGCGGTGTTCTTACAATTGACCAGAAGGTTACGAAGCATCACTGAAAAAATTTCACCTGCGGCGGCTCTTATGCTGATAGTGGCTGTATGGGCGGCTGTGTGCGGTTTTGATGTTGTACCGTCTTATATGCTGCCATCACCGCAGTCTGTTGCAAAAGCTTTTATAGAGGATTTTCCTCTTCTTTTAGAGCATTCTGCAACAACTCTTGCGGAAGCAGGTATAGGTTTGGGAATAGGTATCATTCTTGCTTTTGTTACCGCATCCCTGATGGACAGATTCAGGTTGCTGTATACCGCACTTTATCCTCTGCTTATTATTTCGCAGACAATTCCCACAGTAGCAATTGCACCTATCCTCATAATGTGGATGGGCTACGATATGGCGCCCAAAATTGCTCTTATTGTAATAACCACATTCTTCCCCATAACCGTAAGCTTGCTTGACGGCTATGCAAGTGTAGATAAGGATGCGGTTTCACTTTTAAGAAGTATGGGTGCTAAAAACAGCAGAATATTTTTCACCGTTAAACTGCCGTCTTCATTAAGTCAGTTTTTTGCAGGACTTAAAATTTCCGTATCCTATGCGGTTGTCGGCGGTGTTATTGCTGAATGGCTCGGCGGCTTTGAAGGTCTTGGTGTATATATGACAAGAGTGCGTAAGGCATATCAGTTTGACAAGATGTTCGCTGTGATAATTTTTATAATCATAATCAGTTTACTTCTTATGGTTGCTGTTTCTCTTATACGAAAAGCAGTTATGCCCTGGGAAAGAAAAGGAGATAAAAAATAATGAAAAAGTTTATAGCTTTAATGCTTTCCGTTATAATGCTTTTGGCGTTTGCAGGCTGTTCCGAAATAAATAACAATAACGAAGAATCATCATCTGATGATGCAGGAAACACCGCATCCCTTACAAAAATCACTTTTGCTCTTGACTGGACACCCAATACAAATCACACAGGTCTTTATGTTGCAAAGGAATTAGGTTATTTTGAGGATGCCGGTCTTGATGTGGAGATTGTTTATGTTGCTGACAGCAGTTCCACAACTCTCTGTGCAACAGGCAATGCACAGTTTGCCATTGAAGCACAGGACACAATGGCGGCGGCTCTTACGGGTGATTCACCTTTGGGTATTACAGCCGTAGCTGCAATTCTTCAGCACAATACGTCAGGTATTATATCAAGAAAAGGCGAGGGAATAGACTCTCCCAAGGGACTTTCAGGCAAAACCTATTCAACCTGGGATTCTCCTGTTGAGCTTGCAATGCTTGAATCTGTGGTTGAAACAGACGGCGGCAATTTTGATGACGTAAAGCTCATTCCCAATACAGTTACTGACGAGCCCGGCGCGCTTGCCGCAAAACAGACCGATGCAATATGGGTATTCTACGGCTGGGGCGGTATCAATGCTGATGTTCAGGATTTTGAGTATGATTTCTTCTTCTTTAAGGATATTGACGATGTTTTTGATTATTATACACCCATTATCATAGGCAATAACGAATATATGGAAGCAAATCCCGAAACAACAAAGGCATTTCTTGCCGCTGCTAAGAAAGGCTATGAATATGCGGCTCAGAATCCCGATGAATCTGCACAGATTCTTATTGATGCCGATAACACAGGCTCTCTCAAAGGCTCAGAGGAGCTTGTAAAGCAGAGCCAGAAGTGGATTTCAACCCAGTATATTGCAGATGCTGAAAGCTGGGGCGTAATTGATGCTGACCGCTGGAATGCTTTCTATAACTGGCTTAATGAAAATGACCTTGTTGAAAATGATATTCCTGAAGGAACAGGCTTTACAAATGAGTATCTCAACTGAAAATAATATTCTCGTTGCTGAAAATGTCAGCAAGTCGTTCGATAATAATTTAATAATTGACAATATCAATATCCATCTGAAAAACAGAGAAATTGTATCTTTGTTAGGTCAGAGCGGAGTAGGCAAGTCAACGCTTTTCAATATACTGTCGGGTATTTATCTGCCCGACAGCGGAAAGGTGTATCTCAAAGGTGAGGATATTACAGGCAAGCCGGGTAAAATCAGCTATATGCTGCAAAAGGATCTGCTTCTGCCTTATAAAACGGTGCTTGATAATACTGCTCTGCCGCTTATCATAAAAGGTATGAAGAAAAAGGATGCAAGAGCAAAGGCATCAGCGCTGTTTGCTCAGTTCGGACTCGAGGGCTGTGAAAAGAAATATCCTGCACAGCTTTCAGGCGGTATGCGTCAGCGTGCGGCGCTTTTAAGAACATATTTGTCCTCTGACGGAATTGCACTTCTTGACGAACCTTTTTCTGCCCTTGATACACTTACAAAATCTGCAATGCATAAGTGGTATCTTGACATTATGGCTAAAATTGACCTTGCAACAGTTTTTATCACCCACGATATTGATGAAGCAATCCTTTTATCGGACAGAATTTATATTATGACAGGCAAGCCGGGCGAGATTACAGCGGAAATTGTTATCAACCGTAAAAAGCCGCGTCCGGATAATTTTAATCTGTCAGAAGAGTTTCTTGAATATAAAAGAACCATTGTTGAAAAACTCTTATAAATAAAATATAAAAATAAATACAAAAATATTAAAAAAACACTTGACAAATGAGAGTTGTTGGTATATAATAACTCTCGTCCTAGAGGAATGGTGTAACGGTAGCACAACAGACTCTGACTCTGTTTGTTGGGGTTCGAATCCCTATTCCTCTGCCAAAAAAATAAGGCGCCCAACAAGGTAGTTTCCAATAAGACAGTATGAGAACATTGCTGGCATAGGGTGGCTGCCGTACAGGAGTGCGACAAGAAAAATTGGCGATACTTGGTTTTCACAACCAGGTATCGCCTTTTTCTATCTTTAACAGAATGTTTGAATCTTATTGGAGGTACATATGATGCAGGAACTGAACTATATCCGTTGCGG
>JAFTVI010000005.1 GCA_017465825.1 Clostridia bacterium | reverse complement strand
TGAAACAAAGTAGTAGGGAGCGACGCCCTCGTCGCTCCGAATTATCCAAATCTGCGATTTTGATAATTATAACGGATTAAGTCAGATTTTAATATTATTATTGATAAAAATGGCACATTTTTATCAATCGGCGCGACGGGGGCGACGCGCCCTACGGAATAAAGCTGAATTATTTTTTATTTTCCTCTTGACAATTGAGCGGTCATTCAACTATAATACAGTTGAACAGTTGTTCAACCATTCAAATATGGAGGTGCTTTATGGAATTACACAAGCACAGCGAGATGTGCGACTGCAACGAAGTACACAGCGAAGTTGTTGACAGGGTTAAAGAGGTTATGGAGGATACGGAGGTACTCTACTCCCTTTCCGATTTTTTCAAGGTTATCAGCGACAGCACAAGAATCCGCATTATGGCGGCTCTTGACAGCGGTGAAATGTGCGTGTGCGATTTATCCGCATTGCTCGAAATGACAAAATCCGCAATTTCACATCAGCTGAAGGTTTTAAAGGATGCCAAGCTCGTCAAATCAAGGCGTGAGGGCAAAAACGTATATTATTCACTCAAAGATGACCACGTAAGGCTCATTTTTGAAATGGGCATTGAACACATAAAAGAAATAGACTGAGAGGTTTTTATTATGACTAAAAAAATCAAGCTTATTGACCTTTGCTGTGCAAACTGCGCCGCAAAAATTGAAGAAAAAACAGCTAAAATTGACGGTGTAAACTCCGTTACGGTGAATTTTCTTACAGAGAAAATGATTCTCGACATTGACGAAGCAAAAGCAGAGAGTATTTATGCCGAGATTGAAAAAATCGTTCACAAAATCGAGCCGGATGTAAAAATTGAAGGTATATAAAATGAAAAAAGATATAATTCTTTTAAGCATTTCCGCCGCCGTATTGGTTGGTGCCTTGCTTGTGCCCAAAGCCTTGGGAATAATTAAAATAATTTTATTCATTGCCGCATTCCTGTTAAGCGGATTCAAGGTGCTGGCAAACGCATTCAAAGGCATAATCAAGGGTAACATCTTTAACGAAAACACACTTATGGCGGTTGCGGCAATAGGCGCATTCTTCATAAAAGAATATCCCGAAGCGATATTCGTTATGATTTTTTACCGCGTGGGTGAGCTGTTTGAGGATTATGCCGTGGGAAAATCGAGAAAATCCATAAAGGAAGTTATGAATATCTGTCCCGATTATGCAAATCTTCTCAAAGACGGCAAAACAGTAAGAGTTGACCCCGAGGATATTGAAATCGGTGACCTTATCACCGTTGCGGCAGGCGAAAAAATCCCCCTTGACGGAGTTGTTGTTTCCGGCGGCTCGTACATTGATACACGGGCGCTGACAGGCGAATCCGTACCGCGCAGAGTTGACGCTGATGATACCGTTTTAAGCGGCTGTATAAACTGCGAAGGCGTGCTGACGATCAGGGTTACAAAAACCTTTGAGGATTCAACGGTAAGCAAAATTCTTGAGCTGGTCGAAAACGCATCCGCAAGAAAATCCACATCGGAAAAATTCATTACAAAGTTCGCAAAATATTATACTCCCTGCGTGCTTGTTGCGGCGCTTCTGCTTGCGGTACTCCCTCCCCTGCTCATTGAAGGCGCAACATTCAGCGATTATGTTTACAGAGCATTGTCATTCCTCGTTGTTTCCTGTCCCTGTGCGCTCGTAATATCCGTACCGTTGAGCTTTTTCGGCGGCATCGGCGGCTGTGCAAAGCAGGGCATACTTATAAAGGGCGGCAGTTATCTTGAAATGCTTTCAAAGGCTGACACCGCAGTATTTGATAAAACGGGCACGCTCACAAAGGGCGTTTTTGAAGTTCAGCAGATAAATCCCGAAAACTGCACCGCTGACGAACTGCTAAGATTTGCCGCATACGCTGAAAACATATCATCCCATCCTGTTGCAAAGTCAGTAATTTCCGCCTACGGCAATCAGCTTGACGTTTCCCTCGTTACGGATGCGAAGGAGATTGCAGGTCACGGAGTAAGTGCAGTTGTTGAGGGAAAAACCGTGCTTGCAGGCAATGCAAAGCTTATGCAGATGCACAATATTGAATTTACCGAAGCCTCGGGCGGCACTGTGATTTACGTTGCGGTTGACAACGGCTTCAAGGGCAGTATTATTATTGCGGACGAATTAAAAGCAGATGCGAAAAATCTTGTTGCTCAGCTTAAAAAATCAGGCATCGGCAACACCGTTATGCTCACGGGTGATATAAAATCTGCCGCTGAAAAAACCGCCGCCGAAACAGGCATTGACACCGTTTACAGCGATCTGCTCCCCGGTGACAAGGTAAATATTTTAGAAAAAGTTATGTCATCAGCAAAAGGCAAAACCGTATATGTTGGTGACGGCATAAACGATGCACCCGTGCTTGCAAGAGCAGACGTGGGCATTGCTATGGGTGCACTCGGTTCGGATGCGGCGATTGAAGCGGCTGACATTGTAATTATGACCGACGAGCCCTCAAAAATTATTACCGCTGTAAAAACGGCAAAAAGAACCATAAGCATTGCAAAGCAGAACATCATTTTTTCAATAGCAATCAAGCTGGGTATACTTGTGCTTTGCTCGTTGAATGTGGTAGGTATCGGCGTTGCGGTATTCGGCGACGTGGGCGTTATGGTACTTGCTGTTTTAAACTCATTCCGAGCATTATCAACAAAGGAGAGATAAATTTATGTTATATATAGGCTGTCATTTATCGGCATCAAAGGGCTTTCTTGCAATGGGAAAGCAGGCTGACGCGATAGGCGCAAACACGTTTCAGTTTTTTACACGCAATCCCAGAGGCGGCGCGGCAAAAGCCATTGACGAGACTGACGTAAAAGCATATCTGGAATTCGCAAAGGAGCACGACTTCGGTAAAATAGTAGCCCACGCCCCCTACACTCTCAACGCCTGCGGCAAAGAGGCAAGGGTAAGAGAATTTGCGCTGGAAACCTTCAAAGACGACCTTATGCGTATGGAATATGTACCGCACAACTATTACAATTTTCATCCCGGCAGTCACGTAGGTCAGGGCGCGGAAACAGGTATTGAGCTGATTGCAGACGTACTCAATCAGGTGCTTTTTCCCGAAATGACAACAACAGTTTTACTTGAAACGATGTCGGGTAAGGGCAGTGAAATTGGCAGAAGCTTTGAAGAGCTCAGAGCAATTATTGACCGCGTTGAGCTTAAGGACAAATTGGGCGTTTGTCTTGACACCTGCCATATTTCCGACGGCGGCTACGACATAATCAATCAGCCCGAGGCGGTGCTCGAGGAATTCGACAGGGTAATAGGCATTGACAGGCTCAAGGCGATTCACCTTAACGACAGTATGAATCCTATGGGTGCACACAAGGACAGACACGCAAAAATCGGTGAAGGTCATATAGGCTTTGACGCGCTGATGAAATTCATCAAAATGCCTCAGCTTGAGGGATTGCCCATAAACCTCGAAACACCGAACAAAATCGACGGTTACCAAAAAGAAATTGAAATGATAAAAAATGCGCACAAACAATAATTTAGCGTACCGCTAAATTATTGTGATGATGGATGCCTGACGGCATATGATGGTTTGCTACGCAAAATGATATATGACCTGCGGTCAAATGATATATTTGCCTTTCGGCAAACATTGCAGAAGGGCGTTGCCCTTACCCATTATAATTCAAGCCGCTTTGCGGCTTCCTCAATAATTTGCCTATGGCAAATTATATCGCATTTGCGAAGCAAATATATCGTATCCGCCATTGGCGGATATATCGCATTTTTCCGCAGGAAAAATATATCATTACAATAATTTATCGCATAACGATAAATTATTGTTTATCTTTTCTCTGTCTTGATTAATTTATCTTATTATGATAAAATATATATAATTTGTGTATGGAGGGTGAGCTTATGGTTTGTGCGGCGGTGCTGGCAGGCGGAAGCGGACTTCGTATGGGCGGCGATTTGCCCAAGCAGTTTTTATGCATAGGCGGACGGCCTGTTATCATCAGGAGCATTGATGCGTTCATAAGCAGCGGTCTTGTTGACAGAATCGTGGTTGCCGTTTCTGCTGATTATATTGACTACACAAAATCATTGATTGCGAAGTTTCTGCCCAAATGTGAAATTGACGTTATCTGCGGCGGCAAAAACAGAAACGAAACCCTTTACAACGTGCTTAAAATGCTGAAAGAAAGCGGCATCGGTGCAGACGATGTTATTCTCACTCACGATGCAGTACGCCCCTTTATCGACAGCCGCATTATTGCCGATAACATCGAGGCTGTCCGCAGATACGGCGCCTGCAATACGGTTGTACCGGCGGTGGATACCCTTGTAAACAGCACAGACGGCAGATTTATCAATAGTATCCCCGTAAGAAGTGAATTTTATCACGGACAGACCCCTCAGAGCTTCAACATCGCAACACTTCTTGAGCTTTACGGCAATATGACCGAGGAACAGTTTGAATGCTTTACCGATGCATGTTCGGTTTTTGTTTCTGCAGGCAAAAAGGTTTTTCTTGTCGAGGGTGACAGAAACAACATTAAGCTCACATATCCCGAAGATATGGAAAAGGCTGAAAATATAATCAAAAACAAGGAGAACGGCTGATGAATCGTTTATCTGTAATCATTCCCGTGTATAACGGTGAAAAATATCTTGAAAAAACTCTTGAGTGTCTTATCACACAGACTGTTGACAACTTTGAGGTTATCATCGTTGACGACGGCTCAACCGATACAACGGCTGAAATAGCAAAACGCTATTGTGATGATTACGACGGTTTTTATTATATTCAGCAGGAGCATAAGGGCGTTTACGCCGCAAGAAATGCAGGCATCGAAAAGGCAAAATGCGAGTATTTTCTCTTTCTCGACTGCGGAGATATTATCACGGATGGCTCAATTGAAGCCATTTTTGAGGTTTCCGATAAACAGGATGCCGACATCGTAACAGGCAGATGCTGGAAAAACGGCGATATCGAATACGAGTACGACAAATCACTTGACATTCTTGCAACACAGCCTGAAATCGAAACAATGGAGAGCAGACTGCTTTACAGTCAGTATATCGGTGCAAAGGCATTCAGAAAAAAGCTGTTTGACCTTTACAATATCCGTTTTCTTGATCTTACCGCCTACGGAGAGATACTCTTTACTATGCAATGCGTGTTCACAGGCTGTAAAATCAGCGGATGTCCCGATTTTATACTTGAAAAAACTATGAAACACATTGAGGACGGCTATTCACAGTTTGAAATGCCCACTCTTGAAAATGTGAAATCTGCAAAATACGTGCTCTCCGAGCTTTTTGAAATGGGCAAGGAGATAATCATTGAGCAGACGGGCAATTTTGACGGCGACGAGGCGTATATTCAGGAAATTATCTATATGATTTACCGCTTTTATATTGATAATTTCTACCGCAAGTACTGGTATATGTCAGCGGATGCCATTGCCGAAATGAAGGACGATTTTGAAAAATACGCACAGCTTGTTCAGCCTGAGCGTTTCAAAAAATTGCAGCAGGCAAACACCGATCTGCGCCTTCCTTACATATATACTGACAAAACCGAGGCGGCGAACGAGCCTGAGTTTTCCATTCTTTTCGATATCGCAAACGAAAAGGAATACAAGCCTTTCCTGCGCTCACTTTATGCGCAGACATATCCTTTCTTTGAGGTGATTGTAAGCGAGAGCAAATTCGGCAAATTCCCCGAAGAATTCAGAAATATGGAGAATCTGACCGTTCTGCCCGATAAAGGCTTCCATTCACAGGCGAGAAAAATTGCAAGATCAAAATATTTCTTCGTAATCAAAAAAGGTGAGCCGCCGCTGGATATCCGCACTCTGCGTGAAACGGCGGAAACAAAAGCGCCTGCGTTCGCTAAGCAGTATATCTTTTCACAGAAACGCTCGACCCTCAATGCAAGAAAAGTGCTTAAGGATAAGGGACTTAATCTTAACTAAGGAGAATTATTATGGCAAAAATAATCGGTGCATCAATTCCGAATATCCCCTGGCAGGATAAGCCCGAAGGTTACAGATATCCCGTCTGGCGTTACAGCGGCAATCCCATAATCACAAGAGATAATCTGTATATGGCAAACAGCATTTTCAACTCTGCAGTTGTGCCTTACGGCGACGGCTTTGCAGGTGTTTTCAGAGTTGATGTTATGAGCCGTGATCATACACTTGTTGCAGGCTACAGCAAGGATGCAATAAATTGGGAGCTTGAAGAAAAGGTTATTTTCAGAGGCTATGACCCCAGACTTTGCGAAATCGACGGCAAATACTATCTTTCCTGGGTAAATCTCACTCCTCACGGCACAACCATAGGCATTGCGTATACCACGGATTTTAAAGATTGGACACAGCTTGAGGATGCCTGTTATCCCGTTGCAAGAAACGGCGTGCTTTTCCCCAGAAAAGTAAATGATGAGTATCTTCTTCTTATAAGACCCTGCGACAGAGGTCATACTCCCTACGGCGATATTTTCCTCAGCCACAGTAAAGACCTTACATACTGGGGAAAACACAGATTTGTTATGAAACCCGAAAAAAACTGGGAAATGACGAAGGTAGGCGCCGGCCCGACACCCATTGAAACAGACGAAGGCTGGCTGATGTTCTATCACGGTGTTCTCACAAGCTGTAACGGCTTTACATACGCTATGGGTGCGGCGATTCTCGATAAGGACGAGCCCTGGAAAGTGCTTCACAGAGCAGACTGCTTTCTGCTCGCTCCCCACGAATTGTACGAATGTGTGGGTGATGTGCCGAATGTTGTATTTCCCTGTGCCGCGCTTGCAGATGCCGATACAGGCAGAATTGCAATTTATTACGGCGGTGCCGATACTGTTGTAGCACTTGCATTCACAACAGTTGACGAAGTCGTGAATTTTGTAAAAGAACACGATTTGCTAAATAAATAAAAGCTCCCGTCTCAGGAGCTTTTTTTGAAAATGATTGACAAATAAGACTTTATTTGATATAATGAAATCGTAACAGGAGGCAATCAGACGATTACTCCACAGTTTGGTTAATAAAAAATAACCGCCAAGTTGGAAGCTCGGGCGGTTATTTTTTTATTCATTTGCTGTCTTTATAACAGCTTATAATAATCGTGATAATAGTTGCTGTTGACGCGATAATGGATACAACAGCACTGATGATTTCAAAAATCATCACCACATTCATTATTGATGAATAGGTGAATATGTAAATTCATAAACACCCGCTCCTTTCATAAAATACTAAAAGGAGCAAAAAAACACTTTACTCCTTTCATAAAGAAAAGGAGCAACCGCCTAATCGCTGAAAGCAAAGAAGAATAAATCTTTCACAATCAATGCAGATACATCGACATTGACTTACCTCCTGCCACGATATGTATTATAATACTGCAAACATATTTCGTCAAGTATTTTATAATAAAAGGGACTGAGTTGTTTTAATGAATAGGTAGCAATCAGCAATTAGCAATGGTGAAAAGGGCGTTACCCTTTGACTCATTTTTTTAATTTAAGCCGTTTGCGGCTTCCTTAATTGATCATTGCTCATTCTTTTCTGAATCCTTGAATACCACAAACCGCTGATACAGATATTCGGTTACAAGATTTGTTGCCATTGTTGCTGCAAGGATTATGTAATCTGCTACAGGGTTTTCAGCCGCATTGAATCTTTCAGCCGCCATATTTCCGAGAACGGTTGACAATGGAGTGAAAACCGCATAGTAGGCGGCAACCTTGAGCATTGCAATGGGTACATTTGTTGCAGATTTGAATGTGAATTTCCTGTTGAGTGTAAAATTCCACAGCACGGACAGCACCAGCGCAGGCAGATAGCACGCCCAGTATGAAAGCTCCTTGTCAAAAAGACGGGGCGGCACTTCCGTAAGCACGGTGAATGCAACAGTCTGGATAAGTCCTGCCGAAATCGAAAACAATCCGAACTTGATCACCTGTAAAATGTTTTCTTTCTTTGAGAGCTTGTTTTCGCTCATAATCATCAACCTGCCTTTTTAATGTGTTAAAAGTAACATTGCCACAAACAAAAGTGCTATTACCCAGGAGCTGCCCTTGATTTTTTTGAAATCTCCGCAGAAAACGCTGATAACGATATAGGAGATAAGTCCGAACGCTATACCGTAGGAAATGTTGTATGTAAAAGGCATTACCGCGAGGGTAAGAAATGCGGGAACGGAGATTTTATAGTCGCTCCAGTCAATGTTCTTGACCGATGCCATCATAAGAATACCTACGTAAATAAGTGCCGCCGCAGTAGCACAGCCGGGAACAAGCTGAGCTATCGGACTTAAAAACATTGCAATGAAGAAGAATCCGCCGCAGAAAACAGATGTAAGACCTGTTCTGCCGCCTGCCGCAACACCGGCATTGACTTCGCTGAATGTTGTAACGGTGGATGTACCGCAGATCGCACCAAGCGTTGTTGCAATAGCATCGGAGAGCATTCCGCGGTTCATATTCAGAGGCTCGCCCTTTTCATCAAGCAGACCTGCGCGCTCACAAGCGGCATAGAGAGTGCCGAGCGTGTCAAACATATCAACCATACAGAATGCCAGAGCAGTTGTAACGATTGTGAGAATAAGGTTCGCATTTCCGTGTTCAGCCGCAAAAGCGGAGAAATCAAAGCCTTCGGTGAAAACCTTGAATAATGACTGTGAGCTGAACTCGCTGAAAGCCTGTACGGGACTAATGAGCTGAATGTTCAGCTGTTCATAGAAGCCGTCAACGGTAAAGCCTAAAAGATAGTACATCGCCATACCGCCGATAATGCCTATAAGAACGGCTCCTTTAAGCTTTTTCTGGCTCATAATAACGATTGCAAGGAATGTGCACAGGGTAACGATCATAGGCATAATGTCGCCCCAGCTCTGCCTTAAAATGTTGAATGACGCGAGGTCCACACAGGTGGATTCACTCGGCACAACGATACCTGCGTTCTGAAGTCCCAATAACGCGATAAACAAACCGATACCTGCAGGAATAGCAACTCGGACAGCATCGGGCAATGCGTCGAAAATCTTTTTGCGTAAGCCTGTTACCGTCAGCAGGATAAATACAACACCCTCTATGAGAATGAGCACCAGCGCGTTTGCATAGGACAGACCAAAGCCGATACATACGGTATAAACGAAAAATGCGTTGAGTCCCATACCGCTTGCCTGAGCCAACGGCAGATTTGAAAGCAAGCCTGCAAGAACCGTTCCTATAACGGCGGCAATCGCCGTTGCAATGTAGATAGCACCGTAGGAAACACCGAGCGGATTCGAACCGTCACCGAATGGGTCGGCAAACATATTGGCATTGACCATAAGTATGTATACCATTGCAAAAAAGGTAGTCATTCCGGCAACGAACTCGGTCTTGACCGTAGTTCCACGCTCTTTTAACTTGAAAAATTTGTCCATATTGATTCTCCTTTTTCTTTACAAAGGTTGTATGAAAATTAATAAACAATAATTTAGCGGTGTTTTGTAGGGCGCGTCGCCCCGTCGCGCCGATTGATAAAAATGTGCCATTTTTATCAATAATAATATTAAAATCTGACTTAATCCGTTATAATTATCAAAATCGCAGATTTGGATAATTCGGAGCGACGAGGGCGTCGCTCCCTACTACTTTGTTTCA
>JAFTVI010000004.1 GCA_017465825.1 Clostridia bacterium | reverse complement strand
CTTTGCTTAAACAATGGTCATACAATAGAAATACAATGCAAAAAGGAGTTTCTTGGCAATTCACAACGGCTGATGCCAGAATCAAATTAAAACATCTTTACCCTATTATAGAAATGTAAAGTTTTAAATGAAACAAAGTACTACAAATACCAAACAAATTCTCTGCTAAATTATCGTTTGTTTTCAATATCTGTAATTTTCTCCGACATATTCAAACAATCCTCTGCGTTTCTGAATGAATATGTTGAAATTCTCAAGACTGCCGATTTTTCCTTTGTTTGTCATATTGTAACAGTAATCACTCGGTATAACACTTCCGTAAGTTCTGCCGAATTTTTTATTAACCATTTCTTTTATCTGAGATGTTGTAAATTCAGAGCCTTTGGGCACATTCCTGAAAGTTTCTCTTACTTCTTCAATAACTGTCATTTTTATCCTTTCCTTGTCATCACACACACGCATTCTACGTGGCTTGTACGTGGGAACATATCAACGGGAGTGACTTTTCTGACTTCGTAGCCTTTTTCTTTGAGAATTGCACAATCTCTTGCAAGTGTTGCGGGGTCGCAGGACACATAGACAAGTCTTTTCGGGCTCATTTCCACTATTGTGTCGAGCAGCTCGGGTGCACAGCCTTTTCTCGGCGGGTCAACTATGATAACATCGGGTTTTATGCCTCTGTTTTTGAGGATTTCCGCCGCTTCGGGAGCATCGCCGCAGATAAATTCCGCGTTTGTTATGCCGTTGATTTGTGCGTTGATTTTTGCATCCTCAATGGCTTCGGGGATGATTTCCACGCCGATAATCTGCTTTACCTTATCCGCCATAGAAAGACCGATTGTGCCTGCACCGCAGTAAAGGTCAAGGAGAGTATCATCCTTTGAAAGACCTGCGTATTCAGCCGCTTTTTCGTAAAGGAGCTGTGCCTGGTCGTGGTTTATCTGGTAGAAAGAAAGGGGCGAAATCCTCACTTTTACACCGCAGAGGATGTCCTCAATGTAGTCCGCGCCCCATATTGTGCGGCATTTTTTGCCTAAGATTACGTTGCTGTCGTTGGTGTTTTCGTTGACGGTGATTGAAACGATATTGTCGCACTCTTTGATTAGTGAAATAATCAGCTCATCCTTTTTCGGCAGATTATGCCCGTTGATGACGGCGCAGACCATAACCTGATTTGTTTCAAAGGCTTTGCGGATGTAAATGTGCCGCAGTAAGCCTTTTTTCGTTTCCTCGTTGTAAACGGTTATGGCGTTTTTCTTAATCCACTTATCAAAAATGCCGAGAATCTTTGCAAATTCCTTAGGCTGTAAAAGACAGTCGCGGCAGTCAATGACTCTGTGGCTGTTTGCGGCAAAAAATCCGATTGAAATGCCGTTTTTATCGCTTCTTACGGGGAATTGCGCCTTGTTGCGGTAGCGGTTTGTCCTGCCCGATTTTATAATTTCATCAGGCTCAACATCAATATGACCTATCCGCTCAAATGCATCCTTAACACGCTGACGCTTCATTTCACATTCTGCAGAATAGTGCATATGTCTGAACGCACAGCCGCCGCATTTTTCAAAAACCTCGCAGTCGGGGATAATTCTCGCATCTGCGGCTTTTAAAATGCTCTTGATCTTGCCTATTGCGTAGTTCTTTTTTGTTTTGATGATATGACATTCAATAACATCGCCCACCGCCGTATTAGGCACAAAGACAGCTATGCCGTCATAGTGACCGACGCCGCTGCCTTCCGTTGTGATGCCTGTTATTTCAATTTCGATATCCTGATTTTTAGTAAGAGGGTATTTTTCCATAATTCCTTAAATATACGACAAAAGCATACTGAACGCCATAAAAATGAGTATGGGGAGTATGGCGTTTGCGTTTGATACGCCGCCCTTGCCTCTGAGATACATATGATATGAGAGTGAGTCAACGAATACCTGTCTTATTGCCCGAATATCCTTGAGCACCTTTTTCTTGTAAAAATGATTCGCAAACAAGCCGAAAATAACGTTTATTAAAAGGAACAGCACACCCATCATAAGGTATGACGTTACGGTGATGGGAGATGTGAGAATTGCCATATAATAAGCGTAGTATTCTTCGGTGATTTCCCCTGATGTTACCGCTTTTTCAGCTTCCTCGTAGAACGCCTCGGTGTACTGCACGTATTCGTTGTAGATCTCAGGCTTGAAGTTTTCGTAAACGGTGGCAGGCACGAAGGATGAGAGCATATAACAGGAGAGGAAAATTGCCATAAGCGCCCAGCCGCAAGCCGTCATTTTTCTGTAAAAACACCAGAACACGGAGAAGATTGCCGCCGACCAGTTCCAGTTGACTTTTGACTTTTTCTCTTGCATATCAAGGAATTTGCCGATGTACATATTTGAATTTTTCTGAACGTATTCTGCAACCTCCGTTACGGAGATATCCTCAATTGTGGTATCTGCGCCGTAAATCGTTCTCGCATCTGCCGCATAAACATTCTGATAGGGTGAGAAGTTGTTTGGATTTGGCGGAGCGTCGTAATTGCCGAACTCGGACTGACCGAAATCAAATCCTCTGCGGTTCTCGTCCATAGGAAATCTGTCGTGAATGGTTTCGCGGTTTGCCTTGAGCCTTTCACCGCAACGTGTGCATACAGGCTCGTAAGTTGCATTTTTCTCGCCGCATCGGGGGCAGGTCTTTAAGGCTTCACCGCCTGTTTGTGCTGTGTGCGCGTTGTTTGTTGCGGGAGCAGCAGTCTGCCAGATAAAGCCTTCCGAGTGTCTGTGGGCATTCTGACAAATGCCTGTTTCATTCCAGCAGCTTCTGTGATGCGGTGTGCCGCAAACGGGGCATACAACCACATCGTCATCTGCGTTGAATTTCTGATTGCATACAGGGCAATCAATTCCTGTGTAATTCATTTTTTTCACTTCCAATAGTTAATATATACAGTATACACAATCTGCCGTAATTTTTCAACATTTAATAAATATTTTTATAACGGAAGAATCTATTGAAAAATCATTTGTGTTGTGTTAACATAAAATTAACATTTTTGAGGAGGATCTGTATGGGCAGAAAAATTATTGTTACAGGCGGCGGACACGGCGGCATAACAGCGGCAATGCTGCTTGCGAAAAACGGCTTTGATGTGACTGTTTTTGAAAAAAATTCAAGAGAAAATATGGGTCACGACTGGACCGATATTTTTGACAAAAAGGGTTTTACCGAGCTGGGACTTGAATTGCCCTCAAAAGAGCTTTACAAGCTTAAGCACGATATGACATTTTACGGTCCCGCAATGCAGACGGCACTTCATCAGAACACGCCCGCTGACCAGCTTGAGATACAGATGGAACGCAGGGATATTTACAATTACATAATCGGCAAAGCCGAAGACGCAGGCGTGAAGCTTGTGTATGACTGCGAAGTTGTTGCACCCATTCTTTTCGGCAACCGCGTTGTAGGTATAAAGACTTCCGGCGGTGATGAATTTGCCGATCTTGTTATTGATGCCTGCGGTATGGATTCACCTGTAAGAAGGGCTTTGCCCGAATCGCTGGGCATACAGAATGAAGCCATAGAATACGAGCAGTTTTATGTATACAGAGCATTCTGGAACAAAACTGCCGAGGTTGAGGATATTGATAAATTCAAGGTTCTTATGCTGCCCGAGGGTAAGCTCGGCATCAGCTGGATTGCTACCGAGGAGGAGCACACAGACGTTCTCATAGGCAGATTTCTGCCCTTGGATACGGATGAAGTCGACAGAACAATGGATGTACTCCGTCTGTCCAATCCGAGTATAGGTACCCAAATCCTGCGCGGCGGTCAGTTCGTTAAAATTCCCGTCCGACAGCCTCTGGGTGTGCTTGTTGCTGACGGCTATGCGGCAATCGGTGACAGCGCATTTATGACGGTTCCCATTATCGGTTCGGGCATTGCAAACAGCTTCAAAGCGGCAAGAATCCTTGCAGATGCGATCGTAGCGGATAAGGATGAGGCGTACAGCGCAGAATCACTCTGGAAATACCAGACGGAGTTTTACAAAAGAATCGGCAGCGGTCTTGCACCTCTTGCCTGCGTAAAGCTTATGCTTACACGCCTTGAAGGGCACGAGCTTGATTATATTTTTGCAACGGGAATACTTAATGCTGACGATATGACAATCGGTGCTGATTCAACCAATCTTGCATCAATGCTCGGCGGTATGTCGTTTGACGATATAAAAATAAAACTCGGCGGTCTTATTAATGATAAAACCGTGCTTAAAAAGGTTGTAAGAATGGGACTTGAGCTTGTAAAAGCAACGGCAGTTACCGCCGCAATGCCGAAAAAGTATGACCGCACCGCCGTGCTTAAATGGGTTAAGGAGTATAATGAATGCTTTAAACAATAATTTAGCGGAGCTAAATTATTGTTTAAAGTAAGAAGTAATAGTGAAGAAGGAATAAGTGTAGAAAAGGCTCCGCCTTTTAAACCATTATATTGGGGTAAGGAGCAAAGCCCCTTCAACACTTATTCACTATTACTTATTACCTATTACTTAACAAAAAAGCATCCCACTCAAGGGATGCTTAATTTTACATTACATTAGCTTTTGAAAAGATTGAAAAGAACATCTGGATATAGAGCTTGATTTTTGAAATGAGATTACTGAACCAATCCGCAACGTTTTCAAGCAGGCTCTTTTCGTTTTCTGTGCCGTAGCCTTCGATTGAGCCGTTGTTGTCGTTTACGCCGTCGCTGTCAAAAGCAAACTCGTAAAGAATGGGAGATGCGATTGCGCAAAGGAAATATTCCACAGCAGTAACACCGCCGAAAGTTTCTGTGCAGAGCTTTGTAACCTCTGTTACCATACCGTCCTCGCCCACGTTATCCATATAGTCGTTTGCCCAGCCGAAGATGACTTCATCCTGCACACCTGCAAGAACGTCTTTCAGAATCATAGCAACGGAGCGGAGAAGAATTGTAACCTCAGGAGAATAAAGGTCAACATTCTCTTCACCTGCGTAATGCATTGAAACGAGCGTCATAGCAAGGTCCCAGAGATTTTCATAATCGCTGTCGGGAATTACAAGGTTGTATTCTTTAGCAAGCTCCTGTACTGAATCCTCACCGTAAAGAGGCTTTTCAAGAAGTCCCGTAAGCATATCAACTGCTGTTTTTACAAGGTTGTAGTAAATTGCATCCTCGCTGATGCCCATTTTCTCCATTGAAAGAGAGAGCTCAAGTCTGTACTGAACGCCTGTTTTAAGGTAGCCGAGACCGTATTCATTCATACCCTCGTTCATAGCCGCAAGCATAGCATCTGTGTACTGACCGCCTGATGCTTCGTTAAGTGCGGCTGTGTCGATGCTGTTGACGGTTTCAGCCTTGTATGTAATTTCATCGTCCGTGCAGGTGATAACTCTGTACGTAAGAGGATACATTGTAAGAGATGTTGTGGCAAAATCGTAAATTGTGTTGCCGTTGGGAGTGGTGTAATCTGCTACGTCACTGCAATGCTCGTGACCTGAGAATACCATTTTAATGCCGGCATTTGCAAAGAGTGTTGCAGTTGTGTAATGATACTTGACAATGAAGTTACGGCTTAAAATTCTCTGTGCGGGAAGGTGGTCGAGAAGATTATGATGCATCATAAGAATGGGATGCTTGCCGTCCTCAACTGCCTTTTCAGCCTGTGCTACGACCCATTCAACCTTATCGGTTGTCATACCGTCCTCTGTGGATGCGGTTTCGTGGCAGGAATCAAGTGCGATAAGTCTGTATTCGTCATTAAGGTCTGCTACGTACGAGCAATCGGACTGACGGACTGTGAGAGCCTCGTCATAACCGAACTGCCAATAAATCTCTTTGAACTGGTCAAATGTTGTTGCGCAGTTTTCGTGAATAGCCGCGTCGTGGTTACCATTGATAACGTAAACGGGCTTACCTGTTTCAGCCTCAAATGCTTTGAGTTTTGCAGCAACGCCGTAATGCTGTGTTATATCGGCTTTACCGTCGTCTACAAGGTCACCTGAAAGGAGAACGAACTCAACGTCATCATTTTCTGCGCACTGTCTGAGGAATTCATCAATAATGAAGCCGCTTTCATCCTCCATCTGTGCACGGCGGTTTGCATACCAGAAAAGCTCGCTGTCGGGAGTGTAAATGTCAAACGCCTCTGTTCTTGTGTAAGCAAAATGCAGGTCTGATGCAACTGCAAACGTCATTGAATCGTCGGCATCAGCTGCTGATGCAAAGAGTGTACAGCAGGACAATGCAAGCATAACGCTTAAAAATACGGAAAGGATCTTTTTCATATGTACTTCTCCTTTTATTTACAGATTTGATTAATTTTAACATATATTTAATACATTTGCAACCATAATTTAATTCATAATTCATAATGCATAATTCATAATTAAATAAAATTTAATTTTGTGCGTAGTTATTAGTTTTCAAATGTTACAATGGTTCAAAAGGCGAAGCCTTTTCCTCAATTATGAATTATAAATTGTATAATTATGAATTGAATTTATCGTTTTTCTGTAAAGGCACACTGACGATTCCTCGTCTGTTATCCTTGAAATCGGACATAACGGAATCAAGCAATTCTTTGGAATAATCTGCGATTTCGGGATAGACCGTTGAGCGGTTGTAGTTTTCGCCTTCGTCGTCTGTAAGGATATGGAGCCAATTCTTACGGAATTTATCAAAGAATGCGGAGTTGTCATTCTGAATTCTCTTGAAATACTTGAATGTTACATAATCGTTGGTTGTAAGAACACCGTAATCGTAGTCCTTGTAATATTCGAGCACGTCATCTGTTTTAACCGTGTACTGAATCGCCTTTACGTCCTCACGCTTCATATGAAGAATGGGGTACTCCTCGGTATGTATAACGGAATCATTTCTGAGAAGTGAGGTCATTGAAATGCCGTCAAGCTCTCTGTCGGAGGGGAGAACGTTCTCCTTGCCCTCAACGGTAATGCCGCACAGGTCAATAAGTGTGGGGAATAAATCAACAAGCGTTGCAGACTGTGTTCTCGTTGTGCCTGTTTCACCCAGAGCGCCGTTTGCGTTATCCCAGCGAATCATAAAGGGCACTTTCTGTCCGCCCTCGTATGCAAGGTATTTGCCGCCGCGGAGAGTATCGGTTGAGCCTTCAAGCGCAGGTCCGTTATCACTTGTAAATACGATGATCGTATCCTCAAGCACGCCGAGATCTTCGAGCGTATCAAACAATTCACCAAGATAACAGTCAAACTCCGTTACGCAGTCAACATACGTACCCATACCCGTTGTGCCGTCAAAATCGTCACCTGCATATACGGGTGCGTGAGGCCAGGGAGATGCATAATATGCAAAGAAGCTTTCGCCCGAATTTACCTGCTGAGTTATCCAGTCGGTGATTTCCCCGTGAATCCACTCCGATGCCTGTGACTGGTCCTTTAACTCGTCTGTGCCGTGAACGATTTCCCATTCGCCGTTTTCCTCAGTTACGTGGTAGAAAGGTGTCATATCGTTAACGTGATGACTGCCGTAGAAGTAATCAAATCCCTGATTTGTGGGCAAATACTCGCCGTAATCGCCCAGATGCCACTTGCCGAATGCGCCCGTTGCATAGCCTGCATTCTGAAAAACCTCTGCAACGGTGATTTCATCACCCAGCATACCGTCAACGTTTGCGCCCATTTCAAAGGAGTTGAAAAGTCTTGTAGCCGCAAAGGGTGAAATCGTATCAACGGTGGGATAAATAACGTTATCCGCATAACCTCTGTAGGGATATCTGCCTGTAAGAGCGGCAAAACGTGCAGGAGAACAAACTGAATATGATGAATAGAAATTCTCAAAATTAAGTCCGTTTTCGCCGATTGAATCGATATTGGGAGTGTCATAAATTGCGCCGTTGAGTGATACGTCGCCGTAGCCTAAGTCATCCATCATAATAACAAGGACATTGGGACTGTCTGACTTTGCATCGTCAATTTTATCAAGATAATCGTCATGACCTTCCCAGAGTCTTTGAGTATTGGGCTCAGAGCGAAGATTCATCGTAAGCACGTAAACTACGCTCGTTGCAACAAGCAATACGCCGAATACACCTGAAAGGGCGGTTTTTGCACCGTTCTTTTTAAACTCTTTTTTGGCAATAAAGAAAAGTCCACAGAGAGAGGCCACAGAGGGCAGTACAAGGAGAATGTTGCCCAGAAGTCTTGTAAAGAAGTTACCCTCACCAGTAAGCCAGGGGTGTTCGGCAGAAGAAAAGCCTGCAAGACCCGATGTAAATGCGCCGAAGCCTGCATCTGCGCCCCATATCACATAATAAACAACAATGCCGAGGCTTGCCGCCGCATAGCCTAAAACCATAGGTGCATAGACCTTGTTTTTTGCAATAAGGCTGATAACTATAGCTGCCGCCATAATACAGCAGTATACAACAGCCACAAGACATACCATATTGAGCCTTAATATCAGGGTTGCAAGCATCATTGCAACACCGATACACATAAGTATAAGCGGAAATACCTTTTTGCCGGTGTCAAGCTGAATCTTGTTTTTCATAATATACCTCCGGAGGGGAATTTTATAAATTTATTATAATTAAAAACAATATAAATGTCAAATGTAAACAATAATTTATCAGTGAATTTGTTTTGTAATTGTAGGGAGCGACGCCCTCGTCGCTCCGAATCATCAAAATCTGCGATTTTGATGATTACGATTTTTTACAATATGCATTATATTATTAATTGATGAAAATGGTACATTTTCATCAATCGGCGCGACGGGGGCGACGCGCCCTACGGTGCGCCAAATTATTATTTATCAAAAAAAGGGGCAGGATCTCTCCTGCCCCGATAAATCAATAACCGTATCTCTCTTTATATTCTTCTCTTGTACAGCGTGTGACGATTTCGCCTTTTTCCATATCGAAAATCAACAGGCAGGAGGCTGTGCCCACCTTTTTATTCTGCGCGAACCAATTCATATATGCTTTCTGCATACCTGTTGTACCTTTAAGCTGATTGAGTGGCTTTTTTGCTTCTTCCACGCCGAAAACACGCCACGCATCACCGAAATCGTAGGTTCTCTTGATATCAAGAGGTTCCCAGTCAAGCACAAAATCCCTTACGTTCGACTTTTCGGGGAAAATGTTGAGGTTGTCGGGATAAAGCAGCCACGAGCCGCACTCAACAAGCATTTTGCCGCCCGGGAATCTGTCTTTGAAAAACTCTGCCGCTTTCTTGTAGGAATCAAGTCTTACCTCGTATGTAATGGGTTCAAGATGTGAGGGAATGTGCATACCCAGCAGGAAATCGTCCTCGTGAAGCTCTACGCCGAATTCATTATAATAATTCTGACCGAACTCGTTGGTTTCAAACTGGAATCTGCCAAGACCGAAACGCTCAAGCGTATAGAATCTGATAAACCAGCCTTCAACGAACGTACCCCAGATGTTATAATTCTCCTTGCACTCGTAGGCTTTGGAACGCAGGTCAACGACCGTATTCCAGTAAACATCCTCGCTGATGCCCTGTTTTTTGTACTCTGCAAGCAAGGGCTTTGTGCAGTTGAGCAGAAGCACGAGATGAAGCGTATATTTGTGAACGCCCGTTTCCTCAGCAAGTGCATCCACCTTATCTCTGAACTTATCAAAATTCTTTTTCTTAAGCCAGTATGCTCTGTACATTGACTCGTAAATCTTGTTTGCCTTTTCGCTTGCAAGAATCTTTTCCTCAGCGGCAATGATTGCTTCTTTTGCATCCTCGGGGAAATTGAGTTTATCAAGAACTTTTATAGTATGTTTGTAATCTTTCATATTGAACACCTCGCTTTTTAGGTTAACATTTTTGTGTAACAATGTCAATATTTTCATTTTTATTTAGGTATCTCCAAAACTCAGTGCATTGAATTTTTGGAAATACCCTATTGACCTTAAAAAAATTAAGTAGTATAATTTCATAGAAAAAACGAAAGGTGATGTTTTATGATTACATTTATCAACAAAATTATTGCATTGGTGCTCGTTCCCCTTATGCTCAACACTCCGGTGCTTTCAATCGTTCAGCTTTTCAATCAGCCGCAGGAGGTTATTTCTCTTGCAGAAAACAATGTAGGCAGCGAAGCTGACCCCATTTACCTGACTGCACACAGAGGTGTTAACTCAGCCGCTCCCGAAAACAGCATCCCCTCTTACGAAAAGGCTGTTGAGCTTGGCTATTATTCTGCCGAGTGCGACATAAGACTTACAAGCGACGGTTACTGGGTACTCAACCACAATGATGACGTGGGACACTTTATGAGATTGGGCAATATCAGCGAATTTACCCTCGAAGAGCTTCGCACATTCAACTATATGAGCGGTGCAAACTTCTGGGAATATCAGGATATTACAATCCCCACTCTTGACGAATACCTTGATGTTTTCGTCGGCACACAGACAAGACCTCAGATTGAAATCAAGGGCGATAATTACGATATGCTTTATACGGTGGTTGATTCCGTTGAAGCAAAGGGTCTTATTGAGCAGTCAATAATCATATCCTTTGACCTTGAACAGCTTAAGGTTATCAACAAGCTTAACTCAGACATTGAGCTGTGGTATCTTGTTGATGAAATAACCGAAGAGAACATTGCCGAAGCACAGGCAATAGGTGACAACGTATGGCTTTCCGCAAACTATGAGGATAATGATACAGCATCAATCCAGCTTGCAGTTGACGCAGGTATCGGCGTATCCTTCTGGACGGTAAACACAGTTGAAGATGCAAAAATGCTCTACGATATGGGCATAAGATATATTGAAACAGATATTCTTTGTAATTAACAATGTACAATTAACAATGTACAATTTACAATTTACGATGTACAATTATTGAATTACTAAATCACAAGAAAACGGCTTTCGCCGTATCGCGGCGACCGTTTTCGGTTAGTCCATCTCCGAGCACGCGTAGCGGGCGTTCGGAGGGACATATAATTTTTCTACTTTATAGGTAACGCAGTTTCCTATAAAGTAAAAAAGCCGCCTTGTTCTGTTTAAGGTGGCTTTTTAAAAGGACAATAAATTATGTACGCTTTACTTATTGCAGCGGCGTTATTATTCGCGCTTCAGTTTTTATTCAATCAGCAGTTCCGCAAATACAACGGTGACGGAATTGACTCCACGCTGAAATTCTCTATGTACACAAACGGACTCAGCTGTATAATTATGCTCATTCTGGGCAGATTTCAGTTCAGCATCAATTGGTTTTCTTTAACTATAGGGGTGCTGTATGCCATTGTGCTGATTCTCTACTCCTACGCAAGCCTTAAATCCCTTGCGACTGCCAATCTGTCCGTATTTTCAATTTTCACAATGCTGGGCAGTATACTTCTCCCCACCGCTTACGGCTTTATCTTCTGCAAAGAGGATATTACCCTGCCGAAAATCATATGTATTGTGCTGATTATTGTTTCAACTGCTCTGACCTTTGAAAAGAGCGAGCGCAAGGGCAACAATATGAAGTATTACATATCCGTATTCATACTCAACGGTATGGTGGGCGTGCTGTCAAAAATGCATCAGTCAAATACTGAACTGGCGGTTGACAGCTACTCCTTTATGGCAACGGTGAATGCAGTTGTATTTATATTCTGCTTTGCTTATCTGCTGATAAAGAACAAAAAACTGCCCTCGGTCAACATCAGGGAATTCGGCGCACTTTCCGGTTATGCCGCAAGCAACGGAATCGGCAATCTGTTTTCGCTTATCGCGCTCAAAGAGTTGCCTGCATCGGTGCAGTTCCCTATTGTAACGGGCGGTGTTATGGCATTCTCAACGCTGATAAGCTTTATCCGCAAGGAAAAACCCTCCGTAAGAACAATAATATCCGTTGTGATTGCAGTTGCGGCAACGGTGCTTATAATGTTTTAAGACACAAATTAACGGCGAAGTGATTCGCCGTTAATTTTTTTATAAATTACACAAGACTTGTTTTATTTAAAACCTGATTACTGATTGCACCGAAGCCTACGCTGAACAGCACTCCGCCTGCAAGACAGAGAATAACGTTCACAGCTCCCGCATCAAGGGGTGTCAGCGACGGTATCATCATAAAGAACAGCATACTTATTCCGAGGGAGCCGATAAGTGAAAGCCACAGCTTCTGCTTGCCCACAACACTCATAAGCACGTAAATCGGCACGAACGCACCCACAAGGAATATTTTTGACAGCATACACATAACAATTCCGCCGACACCTGCTGTTGTTTCAAAGGGCAAGCCTGCAACAGCTCCGCCGAGCATTGCGCCTGCAAAAAATGCAATCAGCATACACGCTCCGCCCACAAAACCAATCAGAGTTTTGGATATAACGTAATCGCTTTTCTTTGAGCGGACAGTGAAAAGATTTTTTGCATATCCGCTTCTGAAATCATCATAAACAAACAGGCAAACGAAAACTGCGGCAATAAAATACATCATATTGATGTTGCACATTCCCGTCAGATCCATTGACATTGCAGAGCCCTCGCCGCTGAGCGTACCGATAGCCTGCCATACGTTATCAAAGCCTTCAATAACTGTTTCCACGCCTGTTGTCGGGTCAACGGAAACTGAGCCGTCCATCATTGTGGTCATTACGAGTATGAGCACGGGAATAACAAGGCTGACTCCTGCCATTATATAAAACAACGGCATAGTGAACATTCTTCTGAAGTCCACCTTCAGCATACTTCTAAGCCTTTTGCCGAATCTGTTGTGTTCAAATTTCATATTCATATTATCTGACCTCCTTTTCGTTCATAAGGTCGATATAATATTCCTCAAGACCAATCTTATCCGTTCTGATTTCACTTACAGTAATACCGCTTTCATACAGATACAACACGATTTCTTCGGGCTCTTTTGCATCATAAACACGGATATATCCGCTTTCGTCCTCTTCCACACGGGAGTATTTACAGGCAAGCAGAGCCTTGGTTCTGTTCATATCCTTTGTCTGCAGAGCAACATATGTGCGACAGCTTACATCAAGCTCGGCGGCGGTCATTTCCTTAATCATTTTACCGCCCCGTACAATTCCGTAATGAGTTGCGATTTTTTCCAGTTCACCCAGAATATGCGATGAAACCACAACCGTGCATCCGTAATTTTTTGTTATATCGGTAAGAACCTCTCTCATAATACGCATACCGTCGGCATCAAGACCGTTGATAGGCTCGTCGAGCACCAGCAATGCAGGATTGCCCAGCAGAGCCATTGCAATGCCGATTCTCTGCTTCATACCGAGAGAACAGTTTTTGTATTTGTTGGAGGCGGCACCCTCCATTCTTACGGTTTTAAGAACCTTTACTACTTCTTTTTCAGGATTCTTGATGCTTAAATTTGCCGCCTGCAGCATCATATTGTTCCAGACGCTGTAATTCGGGAAGCAACCGGGTTCTTCAATCAGCACACCCACATTCGCCCTCACATCGGCATCCGTATAATCTTTACCGAACAGTCTGACCTGTCCTGCATTGGGATGAATAAGTCCGCATATAATTTTTTCGGTGGTGGATTTTCCGCTTCCGTTTTCACCGATAAAGCCGTAAATTGCACCAACGGGAACGGTCATATCAAGCCCTTTGAGAGCTTGCTTTGCTCCGAAGTTTTTTGTTAAGCCTTTGATTTCAATTGCATTCATTATGACCGCCTCCTTTTAATATACATCGCTTTTTGAGAGGATGCGCGTGCCCAGAACATTGTAAATAACCGCCCATACAACAGAGCATACAAGGCAGACAAGCAACGTTGACGCGTTACTGCCGAGGCACGCATAAACAGATGAACCGTAAAGGAAAATATTGAGTGCGGAATTGTTGCCGATTATTGCCGCGGCACCGATAATGAGAATACCCGTGCCGAAGAAGAAGGATGAAGCTATGGAAATGCCGAAATATCTTCTGAAAATGATATTGAGGAAGGTATAAAGACTTGCCCAGCCGAGGCTCATAATCATTTTACCCAGAACAGCAAAAATCAATGACCCCACATTCACTTCCATAGATGCTCCCGTGAGTAAGCCTGCAACCACCGCACCGATAAGGTACGTTATGCACATACAAGCCATAGCAAAAGCACAGGTGATGGATTTTGACATCATATAGTCCTGTTTTTTGGCGTGAGTGGTAAACAGCTGCTTGACATATCCGCTTTTGTAATCGTGACCGATGAATATTGAAACCATAATACCGCCGAAAATGAAAACCATATTCATATTGGCGTATTCGCCGATACCTGAAACAACATACAGCGGAGACTCTGCGGCAATGATGTGCCAGGTGTTCGTATACAGAGGTGCGGCTACAGTGCCGTCAGGTCCGGGCATACCTGCAGTACCCAGTATCATTGCAGGGATAATTGCGGCAATTGCAAGAAAGATGTAATACATCGGAGTGTGAAACAATCGGTAGAAGTCCACACCCAGCATACCTTTCAATCTGCTGAAAAAGGTTGGTGATTCAAATTTCAATTCACGCTCTGTTGACATATTATTTACCCTCCTTTTTTGACATCAGCTCGATGTAGTATTCTTCAAGACCGATTTTGTTTTTCTTTATTTCATTTACGATATGACCGTGTCTGATAAGATATTCAACGATTATTTCCGTATTATCAGCATCGTACACACGAAGATAGCCGTCCTCTTCCCTGACACTGCCGAATTTTGTGCCGAGAACAGATTTTGCACCCTGCATATCCTTTGTTTTGAGAGAAACGAAAACTCTTGCTCTGCTTTCCATTTCTTCAGCGGAGATTTCCTGAATCATTCTGCCCTGACGGATAATGCCGTAATGAGTTGCGATTTTTTCAAGCTCGCCGAGAATGTGGGAGGCAATGACAACTGTGCATCCGTAGTTCTTTGTAATATCCACCAGAATCTCACGCATAATTCTCATACCGTCCGTATCAAGTCCGTTGATAGGCTCGTCGAGAATGAGCAAAGCAGGGTCACCGAGGAGCGCCATAGCAATACCGATGCGCTGTTTCATACCGAGGGAACAGCTTTTGAATTTGATGCTTGCCGAATCCTCCATTCTGACGATTCTGAGCACTCTGTTGATTTCCTCATCGGCATTTTTAAGATTCAGGTTGATTGCCTGCATCTTAAGATTCATCCATACGCTTGAATTGGGAAAACAGCCTGCATTTTCAATAAGTGCGCCCACTCTTACCCTGACTCCCGCATCCGTGTAGTCCTTGCCAAAGAGTTTTATCTCTCCGCTGTCGGGAACGAGATGACCGCAGATAAGCTTTTCCGTTGTGGATTTTCCGCTTCCGTTTTCGCCGATAAATCCGTATATTGCGCCTACGGGAACGGTCATATTAAGATTGTTGACCGCATACATTCCGCGAAAGCTTTTTGACAAATTTCTGATTTCAATTGCGTTCATAAATACACCTCTTGCATAAAACTGAACATTTTCTTTGTGATACAGATATTAAAACATAGAAATTAATATAATGTTAAAATATTGCTGAAATTTACTTAATTTTTTAACATAAAGTACCTTAGTTTAATTGTAATATAATATTTATGCTTTTACAACAACACAAAACAAAACGAATGTCGGGTTAATAAATATTTTTATTTTTATGTATACAAATTGAACCGTTTATGTTAATATAAATCTGCAATTATCTTACTGAGGATGTGCATAATTATGGACAAGAAAAAGCTTTATATCTTAACCTACGACCACGGCGGCTACGTGCTGTGGAAGGACGCTGTCAAGCCCCGTCTTAAGGAGCTTTTTGAATGGATGGAAAAGTATCCCAAGCTGAGAGTAGGACTTGATTACGAATCCTTTACCTTTGATGAATTTTCAAAGTGCGACCCCGAGGTGGTGGAGCTTGCAACAAAGCTCGTTGAAAAATATCCCGACAGGGTCGGACTTGGTGCGACCACATACGGGCAGCCCCTTTCTCTCTCTATTTCCGAGGAGTCAAACGCCCGTCAGCTCTCCTATGCGGTGCGCACAAATATGCAATATTTCGGCAAAACTCCCAATGTTTACGCAATTTCGGAATTTGCGCTGAACAACCAGACACCGCAGCTCATAAAGCAGTGCGGCTACAAGGCGGCAATTCTCCGCTCCCACGTTATGGGTTACGGCTACACAAAAACCTTTGATTCCCCCTGGGGAAACTGGATAGGCAAAGACAAGACCGCCATTCCTGCCGTCCCCGCATACGACAAAGAGGGCAGAGGCTACAACTGCACCACCGTTGACAACTGGATTCTTTCACGCTGGCCGCAGGATACCGATATATCTCTTGAAAAATACGAGGAGATGTTCAAAAAATACTCTCCCCTGTTGGCGTCACGCTACGACGACCTCACACAGGAGGTAAAGGAAATAACCGAATACATCGAAACAAAGGATAACTACGAATACATACTTCTTGAGGACATTCCTGCTCTTTACGGTGAACCGAAAGATATTCTCGAAACCGATGACAACGATTTCCACGTGCAGATGCCCTGGGGTTACTGCGGAAATGAGATCTTCAACGGCGTACGACAGTCGGAGGTTGCATCCGTACAGGCTGAACAGCTCAACGCCCTTGCAGTTATGCTTGGTGCAAAGGCTGAAACCGAAAAAATTGACGAAGCCTGGAAATACGCTCTTGCCGCACAGCATCACGATGTAACAATCTGCGGACTTCTTGACCTTTCAAGGCGTTTTATTCCCACATCGCTCAATGCATCCGATTACGTAAAATCAGAATCCCTCAAAGCCATAAAAGCACATTTCAAGGGCACTGAAAAAGCAAAGCTTGCAGTAAACTCACACTCATTCCCCGTTGACGAATGGGTAAAAGACGAAAACGGCAGATATATTCACGTCAAACTGCCTGCATTCACAACAGCTGTGATTAAAAATGACGGTACAGTCTATGATTACAGCTGGTCTCAGGACAGCGGCATACTCGAAACACCCTGCTACACGGTAAAGCTCACCGACAGTGGTATTGCTTACGTTTATGATAAAGCATCGGGCAGAAAAATCGTTGATAACGGCGAGGGTGAGTTATTCTCCGCTTACGTAAACGGAGCAGATTGCATCTCCTGCGGCAAATGGACCGTAGATATTGATTCCTGCGGCGCAACCGCTGTTCAGAAAGGCACAATCGGCGAAGTAAGCTTTGTTTTTGAAATGAGATTCAACGGAAACAGCGCCAGAATTGACTGCAAATCATCCTTCACGCTCACTGAAAATGACCGCGTTGGCAGAACCGATGAAAAAATGGGACTTCAAAAATCTCTTACAGTCAACGGTCACCGCCACGAGGGCAAGCTGAATCTTAACCTGAACCTGTGCCTTGACAGCAACCGCAGAATGGTCCGTGACCTGCCCTATTCAATCTCCGACTGGAACGGCGCAATCCGCACCACCGAGGACTACTGGTACGAAAAAGACCTTATTATTATAGATAAAGAGGTTTCACCTGAGGAATCCTTTAACAGCACTACCTATATGAACGGCATTTACTGGGTTGCTATGCGTGATAAGAGCAACGGTCTTGCCGTTATGAACAGAGGCTGTATGGGTTCATTTGTCAGCGGCAACAGGCTGTCAATTCCTCTGCTCTACTCAAACGAGTATATGTGCGGCACAAAGATTCTCGACGGCACCTATTCATCAGAATTTGCAATATATCCCTTTGATGCATCGGCAAGTGATGCGGACGTTCACAGAAATGCTGTATCCTACAACTATCAGCCTGTTGTAACATCTGCAGAAGCAGACGGTGACGGGCAATTCACATCCGCAAGGCTCAGCACAGAGGGCGGAGAGGTTATTCTCACCTCAATGTATCCCGAAAACGGTTATCTGCTTGCGCGCTTCTGCAACTACTCCGATAAAGACGCAACGGCTGTTTTCAGTACCGCCGCAGGCAACGTACGTGCAGTAACGGACCTTCTGGGCAACGAAACGGAAAAAATCACCGACGGCAGACTCAGCTTCCGCCCCTGGGAGATAAAAACCGTAAAAATTGAGCTCTGATTGTCAATTTAGCCTAAAACAGCAGAATTTTAGATGAATTTTTCTGCATATGTTTTTTCAAAGATATTGATTTTTTTATTGATACCTGTTATAATACTCTGTGGTTAACTATACCTTTTACGGAAAATCCCGTAAAAAGAAATTTACATTTTATGTTTGGAGGAAACCAAAATGAGCAAAAAGTATGTTTATTTGTTCTCCGAAGGCGACGCTTCAATGCGTGAGCTTCTCGGCGGTAAGGGTGCTAACCTTGCTGAAATGACAAAGATCGGTCTTCCCGTTCCTCAGGGCTTCACAATTTCAACTGAAGCTTGTACTCAGTACTATGAAGACGGCAGAAAGATCAACGATGAAATTCAGGCACAGATTATGGAATACATCGTTAAGATGGAAGAAGTTGTCGGCAAAAAGTTCGGCGATAAGGAAAATCCCCTTCTCGTTTCCGTTCGTTCAGGCGCAAGAGCTTCTATGCCCGGTATGATGGACACAATCCTCAACCTCGGTCTTAACGAAGAAGTTGTTGAAACAATGTCTGCAAAGTCCGGCAACCCCCGTTGGGCTTGGGACTGCTACAGAAGATTTATCCAGATGTACTCCGACGTTGTTATGGAAGTCGGCAAAAAGTACTTTGAAGAGCTCATCGACAAGATGAAGGAAGAAAAGGGCGTTAAGCAGGACGTTGAGCTTACTGCTGATGACCTCAAAGAGCTTGCTACACAGTTCAAGGCTGAGTACAAGTCAAAGATCGGCAAGGATTTCCCCACCGATCCCAAAGAACAGCTTATGGGCGCTGTTGAGGCTGTTTTCCGTTCATGGGACAACCCCCGTGCTAACGTTTACCGCCGTGACAACGATATTCCCTATTCCTGGGGTACAGCTGTTAACGTACAGATGATGGCTTTCGGTAATATGGGTGACAACTGCGGTACAGGTGTTGCTTTCACACGTGACCCCGCTACAGGCGACAAGGGCCTTATGGGTGAGTTCCTTACAAATGCACAGGGTGAAGACGTTGTTGCAGGTGTTCGTACTCCCATGCCCATCGCAGAAATGGCTGACAAGTTCCCCGCAGCTTTCGCTGAATTCAAGAAGGTTTGCGATATTCTCGAAGACCACTACAGAGATATGCAGGATATGGAATTCACTGTTGAAGACGGTAAGCTCTATATGCTCCAGACAAGAAACGGTAAGAGAACTGCTAAGGCTGCTCTCAAGATCGCTTGTGACCTCGTTGACGAGGGTATGATCGATGAGAAGAAGGCTGTTGCAATGATCGACCCCAGAAACCTTGACACTCTTCTTCATCCCCAGTTTGATGCTAAGGCTCTCAAGGAAGCTGCTCCTGCAGGTAAGGGTCTCGGCGCATCTCCCGGTGCTGCTTGCGGTAAGGTTGTATTCACAGCTGAAGACGCAGAAGCCTGGAACGCAAGAGGCGAAAAGGTAGTTCTTGTTCGTCTTGAAACATCTCCCGAAGATATCACAGGTATGAAGGCTTCTCAGGGTATCCTCACAGTTCGTGGCGGTATGACCTCTCACGCAGCTGTTGTTGCACGTGGTATGGGTACTTGCTGTGTATCCGGTTGCGGCGACATCAAGATGGACGAAGAAAACAAGCAGTTTGAACTCGCAGGTAAGGTTTACCACGAGGGTGACTATATTTCAATCGACGGTTCAACAGGTAACATCTACGACGGCATCATCCCCACAGTTGACGCTGAAATCGCAGGCGAATTCGGCAGAATTATGGCTTGGGCTGACAAGTACAGAACTCTTAAGGTTCGTACAAACGCTGACACACCTGCTGACGCTAAGAAGGCTCGCGAGCTCGGCGCTGAAGGTATCGGTCTTTGCCGTACAGAGCATATGTTCTTCGAGGCAGAGAGAATCGCAGCATTCCGTGAAATGATCTGCTCCGATACAGTTGAAGAGAGAGAAGCAGCTCTTGAGAAGATTCTTCCCTATCAGCAGGGCGACTTCGAAAAGCTCTACGAGGCTCTTGAAGGCAACCCCGTTACAATCCGTTTCCTTGATCCCCCTCTCCACGAGTTCGTTCCCACAGAAGAAGCTGACATCAAGCTCCTTGCAGATGCACAGGGCAAGACTGTTGAAGACATCAAAGCTATCATTGCAGGTCTTCACGAGTTCAACCCCATGATGGGTCACCGTGGCTGCCGTCTTGCAGTTACTTACCCCGAAATCGCTGCAATGCAGACAAAGGCTGTTATCCGTGCAGCTATCAATGTTCAGAAGGCTCACGCAGACTGGAACATCGTTCCCGAAATTATGATTCCCCTTGTTGGCGACATCAAGGAGCTCAAGTTCGTAAAGAAGGTTGTTGTTGAAACAGCTGATGCTGAAATCGCAGCAGCAGGTTCAGACCTCAAGTACGAAGTTGGTACAATGATCGAGATTCCCAGAGCTTGTATCACAGCTGATGAGATTGCTAAGGAAGCTGACTTCTTCTGCTTCGGTACAAACGACCTTACTCAGATGACATACGGCTTCAGCCGTGATGACGCAGGTAAGTTCCTCACTGCTTACTATGACAGCAAGATCTTCGAAAACGATCCCTTCGCAAAGCTTGACCAGAACGGCGTTGGCGCTCTTATGGAAATGGCAGTTGCTAAGGGCAAGGCAAGCGGCAAGAACCTTCACTACGGTATCTGCGGCGAGCACGGCGGCGACCCCGTTTCAGTTGAGTTCTGCCATAAGATCGGCCTCAACTACGTATCCTGCTCACCCTTCAGAGTACCGATTGCAAGACTTGCAGCAGCTCAGGCAGCTAT
>JAFTVI010000037.1 GCA_017465825.1 Clostridia bacterium | reverse complement strand
TCACTATCATATGCACCTTGTTGCTCTGCCTGTTGTAGAAAAGCAAATCCTATGGACAAAGCGTTGCAAGGATAAATCTCTTGTGGGTACTGTGAAAGAAACCGTCAATCAGATAAGCCATTCAAAGAAATGGAAATCACCTCAGGCGATTGATGAAAATGGTAATGTCATATACAACGAAAAAGGTAAGCCTGTGCTGATCCCTTCTTATAGTATCCTGCAGGATGATTTCTTCAATCATATGCAAAGAGCTGGTTTCAATGATTTCATCTGTGGTGAAAAAGGCAGTACGGCTGAGCATCTTTCTTGTCTGCAATATGAGATTCAGCAGGATAAAAAGAGACTTGAAGAAATCAAAAATCAGGTAGAAAAGGAAACTCTTCATTATGAGGATGTTCACATGGTACACAAAACCTTTATGGAGATTGACAGTATGGGTAAAAAGTCCATAACCGGTAAGGTTACTGTTTCTGCGAAGGATTTTGAAGATTTAAGTACAATGGCAAAGCAATCTGTTGCGGCAAGGAGCAAGATATTCGACCTTGAACGAGAAAACAAAAGGCTACGAGAAGTAAATTGGGATTTACAGAGCCGCATAAACAGACTCAGCGAAAGACTTTATGAGCTTGAACAAATATGTCAAACGAAAAAATTGAATATTTAAATCTTGATTTGCTTCACCCCTTTGAAAACAATCCGTTTCAGAGTGTTGATGAAAAAGAGTATGACGAGCTTCGTGACAGCGTTAAAGAGTTCGGAATTATTACGCCACTCATTGTTAATAAGTCTGATAACGGTTATGAAATCATCTCCGGGCACAGACGCTGGCAGATTGCAAAGGAATTAAATTTTGAAATTGTTCCCGTTTATGTCAGAGATTTTTCAAAAGAAGAAGCGGTAATAAATTTTGTTGACTGTAACCTCAGCCGAGAAAAAATCTTGCCGAGTGAAAAAGCCCGTGCTTACAAAATGAAACATGATGCAATTAAAAAGCAAGGTGCAAGGACTGATTTAACTTCGTCACAAGTTGGGACGAAGTTCCGTAGTGATGAAAAGCTTGCAGCAACAATGCCCGATTCACGAATGCAGATTCAAAGGTATATCCGTTTGAACAATTTACAACCTGCACTTCTTGATATGGTGGACGAAAAAAGAATTTCTTTTATACCTGCTGTTGAACTTTCGTATTTAACAGAAGAGGAACAGTGCAACTTAATTGAAACTATTGAAAGTGAAGATTGCACTCCGTCACTTTCTCAGGCACAGCGTATGCATAAGTTAAGTGATGAAAAGAAACTCACTATGGATGTAATCTTTGAAATTATGCAGGAGCAAAAAGCCAACCAAAAGGAGTATGTGAAAATCCCGGTTGAAACTTTTAAGAAGTATTTCAAGAAAGATATGCCGCCTAAAAAGATGGAAGAAATTACAGAAAAAGCTCTTGCACGTTATGCAATGGTGCTTCAAAAACAACGGCAGTGGGAGCGATAAAAGTCGCGGGATAAGTCTTAGCAAGCACTGAATTTGTGTACTCACATTTGCTTGTTGCGACTTTTTATGCTGTGCAAAGTCTTAACAAGCACTGAATTTGAGTGTACAAATTCGCTTGTTCCGACTTTTTTATGCTGTGGCATAAGTCTTAACAAGCATTGGATTTGAGGGTACAAATCCGCTTGTCAGGTGTTTTATCACCCCTGAAACCCCGAGATAAAAATCAAAAATAAATTTTTAGGAGATGAAAAGAGTAAATGAGAAAAAGAAATAAAAGAGTTCATGTGTATTTTAATGAAGAAGAAAATGAAATTCTTTGCAACTTAAGTGAGCGTACAAAGTTACCTAAAGCTGTGATTCTTCGTCATATGATTATGAATTGTGAGGTGATACCTGCACCGAAAATTGATTATGAAACTCACATAAGAGAGCTTCGTGAGGTGGGAAATAAATTCAATGATATACTTTTAACGGCACGTACAAAGGGTTTTATGAATACAAAAGAAGTGCAGAGTGCTTGTGATGAGTTGCAAATCATAGAAGATAAAATGAAAGAAGAGATTCATTCAATAAGAGAAAACAGAAAGTGAGTGATGAAAAATGTCAGGAAAAATAATTTCCTTTTGGGAGTATTGTAAATTAAAATTTCACAGAACAATGGACAATACCCGTGGAGAATATGACCCAAGAAAAATTGATAATGCAAATGAATACGTTATCAACGGTGTCCGTTATATTGTTACCACTCGTTTCAGCAAAAAAGAAAACAAAACAATGAAAGAAAAAATATCAGCTTTTATCGGAAGCGATTTTGCACATTTGACAAATGCCGATAATATAAATACACTTAATACAGAATATGTAAATTCGACTGCCGGAGAAGGGAGGATAAATGCAGTCAGATAATTTTGGCATAACAGCCATCTATTGCCGTTTGTCCCGTGATGACGGTACAGACAGCGAAAGCAACTCAATAGGTAATCAGAAAAAGTTGCTGTCACAAAAAGCAAAAGAGTTAAAACTTACGAACACAAAGTTTTATGTTGATGACGGTTATACGGGAACAAATTTCAACAGACCGGGATTTCAGGCGATGCTTGAAGATATTGAAATGGGATATGTAACTACCGTAATGGTAAAAGACTTATCTCGTCTCGGAAGAGATTATGTTTCGGTTGGTCATTATACGGATAACTTCTTTCCTGAGCATAACATCAGATTCATAGCAGTCAATGATTTGGTTGACAGTAATGAAGGTGATAATGAAATTGCACCATTCAAAAATATTATGAATGAGATGTATGCAAGAGATATTTCAAGAAAAGTCAGGAGCTCTCACCGCATAAGAGGAAATCTCGGCGAACCCTTATCTCAACCGCCTTACGGGTATATGAAGGACCCGCAAAACAAAAAGAAGTGGATTGTTGATACCGAAGCTGCGGAAGTTGTTAAAAGTATCTTTGCGATGTGTATTGCGGGTAAAGGCAATGAAACCATTGCTCGTATCTTACAGGAAAACAAAGTGATGATACCGATGGCATATTGGCAGAGCAAAGGTCTTAACAAAGGCGGTAAGAAAACACAGCCTGACCCATATAAGTGGTGTAAGACTACTATTCAGAAGATTCTATGTCAACAGGAATACTGCGGTGATGTTATCAATTTCAAGACTTACTCAAAGAATTTCAAGAACAAGAAAAGACTTCAGAATCCCGAAGAGAATTGGAAGATATTCAAGAATGTTCACGAGCCGATAATTGACAGAGATACCTTTGAAACTGTTCAGAAGATGAAAGCCAAAGGTAAACGCAGAGCACCTAATCCCGAACATGCTGAAAAGAATATGTTCTGCGGATTGTTGTACTGTGCTGATTGCGGAAGTCCTTTATGGTTCAATGTCAATCATCCCAATACTGACATCCAGTATTTTATGTGTTCCAATTACAAAGGTCGCAGAGGCACATGCGAGGGCACACACTATGTCAGAGCTGATTCTTTGGAGCAGATTGTTATGCTTGAACTTAGAAGTCTTGCAAGTTTTCTCATTGAAGACGAAGAAGCCT
>JAFTVI010000003.1 GCA_017465825.1 Clostridia bacterium | reverse complement strand
TACAAACCGAAGAAATTAAATGCTAAAATTTTTTGGTGAAGGTGGTTACGTCTTTTTGCTGTGTCATCCATCACCTTCGCTCGTTTTGAAATGCATTTAATTTCTGTTTGTCAAGGGCGACGGATATTTTTTGATTTTTTTTCTATTTTGGGGCTTGACTTTTAATAGTTAGTCTTTCTTATTTGTCTTCAAGAAGCCAGTTTATGCAACCTGTAACGGGTGCGGCGGTGAGCTTGATGAAATTGAGCTTTTTGCCGCTTGTCTTCTCGCATTTTTCTTTAAGAAGTCCAAGATAGATTTCGTTGGGCATTTTTACGTTCATTGAGCCGGAAAGAACAACGTTTACGGTGTCCTCTTTGAAGTTCTGCATTTTAAGATGCGCGCATATGCAGTCTGCACCTGCCTGTGCCATTCTCTCTGTTATGTCGAGAGCCGCTTTATCACCTTTGTTTGCAGCCTCAAAGAATGTGTCTGTAAGATACATACAGTACTGCTCTCTCTCTGTTTCCTCAAACTTTGTAACGCAGGGGAGATAGTCCTCTGCAGTTGCGCTGATGCCGACTTTTGCGCAGAAAATCTCTGTCATCATCGTTGAGTGGGCTTTAAGACAGATATCTCTGTAAATTGATGCAAAGGTCTGCTCTGCAATCCAGTAGCCGTTGCCTGTATCGCCTGAAAGAACACCGAAGCCTGCAACCTGAAGCATATTGCCGTCGGAGTCGATTGAATTACAGCAGGTGCCTGTGCCGCAGTTGTAGCCGATGCCTTTTCCGTCGGGTGTGCCTGCTTTTGTAACGATAAAGCCGTCGTTGTAGATGCGGAAATTTTTAAGTCCCTTTTTGGTGAGCAATTCAGCTGTTGCATCGTGCTGGAAGGGGTGGTCGATACCTGCAAGTCCCATAAGGATGCCGTCAATATCGTCGATTGTAAGGTTGTTTTCCTTGAGAAGATTTGTTACCCCCTCCATAATTATGTCGGTTGCTTCATCAAAAGAACCTTCAAGGTTTTCGTGGTTGCTGCCCTTGGTTTTAACCATAGAAAGCATATTTTTGTTTTCGTCAAAAAGTGCGTATGCGGTTTTTGTGCCGCCGCCGTCAATTCCTATATAGTAGCTCATTTATTATCTCCTTTATTCAAAAAATTCATCACAAACCTGTTCAAGGCAGAATTTGCCTCGTCTTGCAGGCGCTCTGTCAATCCACATTCCGTTTGTAAAATCGGGGAAGGGAACAGCCGAACCGCCCATTGATACACTCTGCTCCGAGAGCGCTGTAATTGCCATCCAGGTTGCAGTGTCGTAAACGTCAATGGGGGGCTCTGCATCAAGCTGAACGCTCTCTGCAAATGCGGCAAGGATAAGGTAGTCCATACCGCCGTGTCCGCCTACGAAGTTGACTGTATCGTCATCTCTCCAGAGCGGATGCTCATACTTCGCTCTGTATTTCTCGTTGAAATACTCCCAGCAATGAGGTTTTTCGGAAATGCCCTCAAGGTAGATTGTTGCATCATCGCCCTCTGCCGATTCAAGCTCTTTAACAACACCCTTTGTGCCCTGTACCGTAAACTCTCTTGAATAGGGTCTGGGCAGACAGCAGTCGTGATTGATTGTAACCGTTTCGCCGTTTGCACACTTGAGAATGGTAGTTGTGATGTCACCGCAGCACCAATCGTAGCCGTAGAGGTCGTAATCCTCGCCCTTGTTGTTCTTTATCCACTCGTTAAGTCCCTTTGATTTGCTTGAAACGGAAACGAGAGAAACAAATCTGTTACCTCTGTTTATGTCAAGAATCTTTGCGATAGGTCCGATTTCGTGGGTGGGATAAAGCTCACCGTTTCTGTGCATAAAGTTTTTGAGTCTGCCGTGAATATTCTCTCTGCCAAGTACGATTTCATCTCTTAAATCGTGTCTGTAGCCGCCCTCGCAGTGAATGATTTCACCGAAAAGACCTTGCTTTACCATATTGAAAACAGCCATTTCCTTGCGGTCGTAACAGCAGTTTTCCATAAGCATACAGAATTTGCCTGTTTCTTCGCTTGTTCTTACAAGACGGAAGCATTCTTCAATTGAGGATGCGCCGCCTACCTCCATACCGACGTGACAGCCGGCTTTCATTGCATCAATTGCAATGGGAATATGTGTTATCCAGGTTGTTGCCACAAAAACAGCATCAAGGTCTTCGTTATCGAGCATTGTTTTGTAGTCAATGTAGCCTCTGACGTCATATTCGCCTTTAGCTTTTTTCTTTACAATCTCTACGCCCTTGTCCATACGCTCTTCAACAAGGTCGCAGACTGCGGGTACAATAACGCCGGGCACGTCGAGAAGAAGCTCCATCATTCCCGCGCCTCTGCCGCTTAAGCCTATACAACCAATTCTGCAGGTTTTCTGTTCCATAAAAGTGTCCTCGCTAAAAAATTATTTTAATGTGTTAAGGTAGTCAATGCTCATTTTAACTGCATTGAGAGGTGTGTTACCCTTGTCGGGTTGGTCCTGCTCAACTACGAGCCACTTTGCTCCTGCTTTTTCGGCAGCAGCGATAATTGCAGGCATATCCTGAACGCCGTAGCCTACAGGCTTGAAGCTGAAATCTTCTTCGTCAGCAGATTCGGTTTCATCGTCGATTCCGATAAGGTCGTAAAGCTTCTGCGGCTTGTCCTTGCCTTTCATAATGAAATCCTTAAGATGTACAACGGGTGCTCTGCCTGTGTACTTAAGTACGTATTCGGCAGGATTTTCACCGCCTACGTTTACCCAACAGGTGTCAAGCTCTGTCTGCAGAAGGTCGGCATCAACACTCTTGTAAAGAATATCAAGACCGTATTCGCCGTCAATTTTAATGAATTCAAAATCGTGATTGTGATAAAGAAGTGTCATACCGTTCTTTTTGCACTCAGCACCGATTTTCTTTATGTATTCTACTGTTTCTGCGAATTTTTCTGCTCCGGGGCGTCTTTCCTCGGTAACATAGGGAACTGCAATGTATTTGCATCCTATGGTTTTGTATGCGGCAACACTGCCTTCAATATCGTTTATCATATCGTCAACGGGTACGTGCGCTGAAATCGGTGTGATATCAAGCTCTTTGCACATATCTCTTACTTCTTCGGGCGTGTGACCGTAAAGTCCGGCAAACTCAACGCCCTCATAACCCATATCCTTTACCTTTTTGAGTGTGCCGTAAAAGTCCTTTTCTGCTTCATCTCTTACGGAATAAAACTGTAATGCAATCGGTAACATAATGATTCTCCTTTATGCCTTTATTTTTTCTCTTTTTTGTATTTCGCCTGCACTTGTGAGTGCCGCCTTTGTAACAAGCGGACCTGTCAGCTCATAAACAAGCGTTGCGGCGAGAATGACTGCTCTTATCTGCTCGCCGTACATAGGCAGTACGGTGATTACAAGCTGGCTCATTGCAATTGCAACACCTGCCTGAGGGATAAGTGTAAGTCCGAGATATTTTACGATGTTTTTATCTGCTTTAACTATTGCAGAGCCTGATGTTGCACCTAAGTATTTACCTAATGTTCTTGCGACGAGATATATAATTCCCAAAAGACCGATGTCCTTAAGTACGGAGAGATTCAGCTCAGCGCCCGATATTACAAAGAATAACAGGAACAGAGGGGGAGTCCAGCGGTCGCATACGTCAAGAACCTTGTCGCTTTCTTTTGAAAAGTTGACCATTATTGCGCTGTTCATCATACATACAAGAAGTGATGAAAGATCAAACTTGTCCGCAAGGGCAACACAAAGGAATATTGAGCAGACGATAACCGATATTCTGTTTGCTCTTGATTTGAAAAACTTTGAGCATAGCGCAACCACAAAACCTACAGCCGCACCGAGAACAAGTGAAAGTCCTATTTCTCTTATCGGGTCGAGTATCATTTCGCCGACAGAGAGTTCCGTGCCGTTTGCTATGACAGATGCAATTGAAGTCATAATCGAGAAAAGGATTATGCAGATAGCGTCGTCCATTGCAACAACGGGAAGAAGCATACTTGTAACGGGTCCCTTTGCGTTATATTGCCTTGCAACGAGAAGTGTCGTTGCAGGAGCAGTTGCGGCGGCGATTGCTCCCAGCGAGAGTGCAACGGGAACGGGGAAGCCGAACAGCATAACCGCAAGAGTTACGAGAAGGGAAGCCATACACGCTTCAAAAAACGTTATAACAAGAACCTTTGCGCCGATAGCCTTTATGTTTGAAATTTTAAAAGAACCGCCGATTGAAAATGCAATAAAGCCGAGGGCTACATTTGTAATTATACCCATCTGTTCTACTGCCACTTCGGGAACAAGATTGAGAACATAAGGACCGATAATAAGACCTGCCAGAAGATAGCCCGTAACGTTAGGCAGGTTGAATTTTTTTACAATGCGGTTGAAGATAAGACCAGCCGTCATTGCAATTCCCAAATATAATAAAATATCCATATCTGTCTGCACCTTAACTGCTTAAGCCGTCAACACTTGAAATGGGGAGTGTGAACATAATGCCCGTGTTGGGATTTTTAATGCCGCCGACCTGCTTGTCGATAAGCTTTTTTGCCTGCTCGATTTTTTCATCGGGAAGTACGGCAAACATCATTTTTGATTCTTTTCTTGCCTGACCGAGTATGTAACGGAGAGAACCGAATATGGGTGGCGGTTCAACATTAGATTTGTCAATAACGTTGAGCGCACCTTCGCAGTTGATTACGGTGGGGTCACCCAATCCTTCGCCAACCATTGCAGAAACAATCTGCGGCATACATTCCGTCTTTGTTAAAATAAGCACGAGAAGCTGCATAAAATTACCTTCTTTTATTTTTTTTCTAAGCTATAATTATACAATATTAATTCGGTTTCTTCAATAGTAAAGTTTAATATTTTCACTCTTTTGTTATATTGCGGACTGCGTTTATATCAAAATCGGAGCAATCGTAATTTTCTATGTAATCAACAGCATCCTCAATGGAGTCTGTATAGTGGAAAAGACCGAAAGACTTTGCCGGCATAAAGTTACCCTTGATGCCGTTTTCGAGCATAGCAAGCAGCGGCTTGTAGTAGCCGTTTACATCAAAGACGACGAGAGGTTTTTTGCTCTGACCGAGTTGTTTGAGGGTGTAAATCTCAAAAAATTCTTCAAACGTGCCGATGCCGCCGGGAGTTGCAATGAATGCGTCAGCAAGGTCATCCATTATCTGTTTGCGCTCTCTCATTGTGTCGGTGCGTATAAGCTCGCCGTTTTCAAAAAGAATACCGTCAACATTGAAAAATCTCGGTACAACGCCTGTGATTTTTGCTTTTTCGGAATAAAATCCTCTTGCCGCCGCGCCCATAAGACCGTTTGCGCCGCCGCCGAAAACAAGCGAATGTCCTCTTTTTGCAAGGGTCTTTCCCAGTTGCTCAACAGTTTCAATATAGATTCGGTCAATGTCGTTGCTTGCCGAACCGTAAATGCATATATTCATATAAATCACCTTTAGTATATAGTATCATATAAGTTTGAAATTAGCAATAAAATAATATTGAAAATCGGGCATATATATAGTATTATATTTATGAGAGAAAAAGAAAGGAGATGACCCGATTTGAAATATAAAATAGTCGGAGAACCGTTATCAGTTGTAATTTGCGATGTGGAGGCAGGGGAAACACTGTTTACAGAAAGCGGCTCTATGAGTTGGATGTCCCCGAATATGCAGATGGAAACCACGAGCAACGGCGGCATCGGAAAGGCTCTGGGTAGAATGTTTGCAGGAGAACGCCTTTTTATGAACAGATACACCGCAGTGGGCGGTGCAGGACAGATTGCCTTCGCAGCAAGCTTCCCCGGTTCAATAAAGGTGCTCAACATAACACCGCAGACACCTATGATCGTTCAGAAAAGAGGATTTCTTGCAGGAGAATCGGGTGTTGAGCTCTCCGTGCATTTTCATAAACGCTTCGGCTCAGGCATTTTCGGTGGTGAAGGCTTTATAATGCAGAAGCTGTCAGGCTTCGGCACGGCATTTATAGAGATTGACGGTCATTGCTGTGAATATGTGCTTTCCGCAGGTCAGTCTATGATTGTGAATACCGGCTACCTTGCGGCTATGGACGCCACCTGCTCAATGGACATTGTGCCTGTCAAGGGCGCGAAAAATGTATTTTTCGGCGGCGAAGGATTTTTTAATACCGTCGTAACAGGCCCCGGCAGAGTGTATCTGCAGACAATGCCTGTTCACGCCGTTGCAGGAAGCTTAAGCCCGTATATTGTTACACAGAATAATGGGTAAACAATAATTTATCAGTAAGTTTGTTGTAGGGAGCGACGCCCTCGTCGCTCCGAATTATCCAAATCTATGATTTGGATAATTACAACAGGTCAAGTCAAATTTTTAAATATTATTGATAAAAATGGTACATTTTTATCAATCGGCGCGACGGGGGCGACGCGCCCTACGAAACGCCGCTAAATTATTGTTTAAATATCAATCTCACTATAATTATGAATGTACACATCGGCGAGGTTTCTCAGCTCGTCGGTGTTTTTTTCGCTTTCGTCGTAGATTCCAACCACGTGAAAGCCGTCTGCTTTAGCCGTTTTAGCGGCATAAAGAGCATCCTCAAAGATCCAGGTAGTTTCTTTATCCGTGCCGATTGATTCAAGTGATGTTCTGTAAACTTTAGGCTCATTCTTTGATGCGCCCACAGTGTAAACGGAGTAGATTGATTCAAAATAGTGGCTCATATTGTATTTTTCAAGAGCCATCTGCACTGCAATCTCGCCTGTTGCGGTTGCAATGCTCATTTTAACATTATTCTGCCTGAGTTTTTCAAGAAATTCAATAATGTCATTCTTCGGGGTTGCCTCTTGCAGATATCTGTTGCCGATATATCTGAAAAATATCTGTGACAGTTCCTCAAAACTGCTTGCAATATTGAACCGTTCCATTGCAAGAATCAGCGTTTCCCGCAGATACAGTCCTTTGAATGCCTCTTTGTCTTCATCGGTGAATCTGATGCCGATGTGCTCAAAAAATTCGTTTTTGACATTTTTCCATATGTGCATTGAATCAAAAAGTGTTCCGTCAAAGTCAAAAATTGCTCCTGTAATTTTCATATACCATACCGCCTTTGTTTACATATTATTATATACAAAAATGTACACAAATGCAACAAAAAATGAGCTGTCAATAAAGACAGCTCATCAAAAATTTTTTAATTACTGCATCATACTTGCAATTTCTGCTGCGAAATTGTCCTGTTTCTTTTCGATGCCTTCGCCCTTTTCAAAACGAACATAGCTTGCAACCTTGATATCTGCACCGAGAGCCTTAGCAACTGATGCTACGTAGCCTGCAACATTGCCTTCGAAAAGGTCTGAACGAACGAAATCCTGTTCCATAAGGCAGATTTCCTTGAGCTGCTTAGCAACACGACCCTGAACGAGACCGCCGAAAATCTTGTTTTCTGTGATTTCAGCCTTGTGTGCTACTGCGATTTCTGAAAGAGTTGCAAATGCTTCCTTTGAAATGAAGTTTGTGAAGTTCTTTCTCTGCTTCTGGTCAAGACCCTGGTAAACAGTAATGTCTTCATCGCTCCATTTCTTTTCAGAAATAGCTTCATTGATGATGCTGTTAAGAATAGGCATAGGAAGTGAATCAGCTTTGTTCAATGCGCTGTCAACTGTGATTGACTGCATCTTTGCAAGCTCATCAGCAGAAATTGCATCCTTGCTCATATATTCGGGATTCATAGCTGCAACCTGCATTGCTACGTTTTTGCCCATTTCTGCGAACTCAGCCTTTGCTGCTGTTGCATCGTCTGTATCAAATGCAACGATAACGCCTACTGTGCCGCCTGCGTGAATGTATGATGCGGTGTGACCTTCAACAAGAGCAAATCTGCGGATCTTCATATTTTCACGAAGAGCAAGGAATACTTCCTGAACTTCCTCGTCAACAGTTTTGTCTGAATCAACAGCCTTTGTAGCGAGAAGAGCCTCAAGATCAGCGGGCTTAGCAGCGATAACTGTCTTTGCAACCTTTGCTGAAAGCTCAATAAAGGGAGCACCCTTTGCAACGAAGTCTGTTTCGCAGTTGATTTCAACAAGAGCGCCTGCTGTTGCATCTGAACAAGCAGCAACAACGCCTTCAGCTGCTACACGGCTTGCTTTCTTTGCTGCGGAAGCAAGTCCCTTTTCTCTGAGAATATCAATAGCCTTGTCCATATCACCGTCTGATTCAACAAGAGCCTTTTTGCAATCCATCATACCAACGCCTGTCTTCTCACGAAGAGTCTGAACGTCTTTAGCTGTAAATGCCATAGTGAATTCCTCCAATAATATTATTTTAAAACAGCCCGCACTGATTATGCACGGGCTTTTTGGTGTTGAAAATTATTCTGCTGCTTCCTCTGCAACTTCTTCTGCTGCAGCCTCGGGAGCAACCTGCTCGCCCTGTCTGCCTTCGATAATAGCATCAGCCATAGCGCCTGCAATAAGCTTAACTGCGCGGATAGCATCGTCGTTACCGGGGATTACGTAGTCAACTTCATCGGGATCACAGTTTGTGTCAACGATAGCAACGATCGGAATACCGAGCTTCTTTGCTTCTGCAACTGCGATTCTTTCCTTCTTGGGGTCAACGATGAACATTGCTGCGGGCATCTTCTTCATTTCTGTGATACCGCCGAGGAACTTCTCGAGCTTTTCGATTTCGAGCTTGAGCTTAGCAACTTCCTTTTTGGGGAGAAGGTCGAATGTGCCGTTCTCTTCCATAGCCTTGAGCTGACCGAGTCTCTTGATTCTGAGCTTGATTGTTGTGAAGTTTGTGAGCATACCGCCGAGCCATCTTGCGTTAACAAAAGGCATACCGCAACGCTCTGCTTCTTCCTTAACGGAATCCATAGCCTGCTTCTTTGTGCCTACGAAAAGGATTTCGTCGCCGTTCTCTGCGATCTGACGAACGAACATATAAGCCTCTTCAAGCTTTTTGACCGTTTTCTGAAGGTCGATGATGTAAATTCCGTTACGCTCTGTGAAGATGTACGGAGCCATCTTGGGGTTCCATCTTCTTGTCTGGTGTCCGAAATGAACGCCTGCTTCAAGAAGCTGTTTCATTGATACTACTGACATATTTTTTGCCTCCTTATTTTTAACCGCCGCAACCGTCACTTCCGTGTGTAACATCTGTGATGCAGGAACACACAAATAGGTTGCGTGAGTTTTAGCCTGTAAATTATACCACATTGTTTCGCACAATGCAATAGTAAAATGTAAATTTTTCGTAATGTGGAAAAAGTAGTTTTTGTTAAAAACAAACAATAAATTACCTAATTAACAATGTACAATGTATAATGTACAATGGAGGAAAGGGCTCCGCCCTTTAACCCGATTTATACATTATCCGTTAATTGTACATTGTAAATTGTACATTGTACATTAAATTATTGTTTATTGTACATAGTCCATATTTATCCAGCCTTCAACTTCGCCTATGAATACTCTGCCCCAGCCGTCTTTTATTTCGTCAACAATAACCTCTTCGCCGTTGCGCAGACTGCCTATAACCTGACTTGATGCATTTGCACTTTCGCGTACATTGAGAACATCTGCTCCCTCAGAAAGAGTAACGGTGTATGTACCCGTTGCCTGCTCGGGAGCGGCAGTAGTGGTTTCTGCTTCGGTTGTAGTTTCCGCCTCGGTGGTTGTTTCTGCTGCTGTAGTGGTTTCCGCCTCGGACGTGGTTTCAGGCTTTTCATTTGGCGTGAAAGTCAGTTCCTTCAGATTCAGCCAGCCCGTGTAGCCGTTGTATGTTGTTTTGCCGTAGTTATCTTTGATTTCGGTAATGTCAACAATCGTCTTGTTCGGTACTGTTGCAATGATTTTCTGTTCATCATTCACCATAAAAATATCGTTGTCATCAACCGTAACGGTGTAGTAGCCTGTTTTGTATTGTGATGCAAATTCATCTGCAATATCACCGTCATCATCTTTCCTGTTGCTGTCAACGCTTTGACCTGAAATACCTGAGGAGTCCTCATTGCCCGAATTCGTAATACCGAGCTGATTTACGATCTGCGTAATTCCTGTAACGATGATTACAATGCCGATAATGGCGGCAATTACCACGGCAACGACCTTGAAATTTATGTTAAGACGGGGCTTTGCATTGGCATTGTTCACACTTCTTGCTCTGTTTGTTTCCTCGGGAGTGTAGTCGCTGTCATCTTCGGGGTATATTTCAATGGTTGTTGTGTCGTCACTGCCGTAAGCGGGCGCAATAATTGTGGGGTTTTCATCCTTTGCAACCGAGGGGGTAAATGCTCTTGTGTCATAATCCTCCGTTCTGGGAGTTCTTGCAACAAAAGTTCTGTCGTATTCAAGAATATCAGCCGTTGCACGGTCGTAGGCGTGAGGATCTTTGTATTCGGGAGCATTCGGATCTGTGTTGAAAAGACTTTGCACAAAAGCGGCTTCGTCATTGTCCGTTGATCTGTTTGACGCTGCAGGGCGGTACACCGGACTTTTTGCCGCGCCGGAAAGCTTTTCTGCCGCCTGCTTCTTTTCAGCCTCTGTTATGATTCTTCCGCATTTGGGACAGCTTCTTCTGTCGTCCGTAAATTCACATCCGCAAACTCTGCATTTCATAATAAATCCTCCTTGTTGTTTTTGATTTTACTGAAAAATCTGTTCCGCTTCTGAGCGATTCTTGCTCTGCGCAGGGCGGTTTCCTGAGCATCGAATATGTATTTTCCGTCTTTGCATACGAAAACATCGCCCACAGAGCAGGTATCCGATAAAATATTCGCAGAAACATTGTAAATTCTGCCGTCATCGTCAATCAGAACGGCAATATTGTTGTCTTCGGTGCGGTCAAGAGTGTAAAACATAATCATTTCTCCGTTTTTACCGAATAACCGTCAGCTGTGCAGGAAACGGTTATATCGCCGTGAATATCACTTTGGTAGTATGTGATATTCAAGTCTTTAAGAGTTGATACGGTTTCCTCGTGAGGATGCCCGTAACTGTTATTAAGACCGCATTGAATAATTGCAGTTTCGGGTGAAATCTGCTCAATAAACTCCCCGTATGAAGAGGTGGAACTGCCGTGATGCCCTACCTTGAGTATTGTTGCTGTGAGATTGGGATATTTCTCCATAATCTCTTTTTCAACCTTCTTTTCCGCATCACCTGTCAGGAGAAATGAGGTTTCACCTGCCGAAACGTGCATAACTATTGAGTTGTTGTTTTCGTTGGAGGATACCTCAGAGGGTGCAAGCACGGTACACTGTGCATATCCTACCGTAAAAGTATAATCAGGCTGAGCGAGAATTATGTTTGCACCGCTTGCATCTGCCGCATCCATAAAGCTTTCGTATGTAGCTGTTTCGGAGCTGTCGTCACAAGGCTGAGAAAGAAGAATGTTCTCAACACCGATCTCGGTAATAACATCAGCCATAGCTCCCATATGGTCGGAATGAGCGTGAGTTATAACCGCGTAGTCGAGCGTTTCAATGCCCATATCCGATATTGTCTGAATAACGGTATCTGCGTTTTCACTTTCACCGCAGTCAACAAGCATTGTTTTGCCGTCCGATACAAACAGCGAGCAGTCGCCCTGACCTACATCAATGAAATGCACGTCGAGAACAGTGCCGTCCGCATCAATATCCGATGCGGCGAACTGATTGTCTGCAACGGTATCGAGAGCATCGTCCCATATACCTGTCTGCTCTGCAATAACGGATGCAAGAAATACCAATACTGCGGCAACAATCGCAATCAAAGGCATTTTTTTATTTTTGGATTTTCTTCTTGCCATTTTTTATCACCTTAAAACGGTGCATCTTCTTCATCTGCATCTGTTGCGGGTGCGTCGGATGCCATAGCGTTCATTTCGTACCACTGAGCCTTTGTCATAAGCACTTTTCTCGGCTTACTGCCGGAATGTGGACCTACAATGCCTTTTTCTTCAAGAGCGTCCATTATTCTGCCTGCTTTTGCAAAACCGAGACTGAGATGTCTTTGCAATGATGAAATTGACGCCTTGTCGGGGTTGTCAATAACAAGCTCTGCGGCTTTCATAATTATCTGCATATCAGCATCTGAAACAGCACCGCCGTCGGATTCCTTTGCACCCTTCTTGGGAGCGGCGGAAAGAGCCTGACGGTCAATTTCCTGCTGAATATCATCGCTGTAGCTTGTGGTTTCCTGTGTTTTTACGAATTCCACAACTTTTTCAATTTCTTCATCGGAAAGATAACATCCCTGTACACGGTGGGGCTTGCTTGTGCCGACGGGACAGAACAGCATATCACCCAGACCGAGGAGTTTTTCAGCACCTGATGCGTCAAGAATTGTTCTTGAGTCAACCTGTGAAGAAACGGAAAGTGCAAGTCTTGAGGGAATGTTTGCCTTGATAAGACCTGTGATAACGTCAACGGAGGGACGCTGTGTAGCAACAACAAGATGCATACCTGCGGCACGTGCCATCTGTGCAAGTCTTGTGATTGAGTTTTCAACCTCGGAGGGTGCAACGGACATAAGGTCGGACAGCTCGTCTATAAAAATGACAATCTGCGACATCTTCTGCAGTGAAGTGTCTGTTTCAGCCATTTTGTTGTAGGAGCTTATATCTCTTACGCCGTTGTCCGTAAAGGTTTTGTATCTGTTGAGCATTTCGGTAACTGCCCAACCCAATGCGCCTGCGGCTTTTCTTGCATCGGACACAACGGGAACAAGCAGATGGGGTATGCCGTTGTAAACTGCAAATTCAACCTGCTTGGGGTCAATGAGCAGCAGTTTTACTTCACCGGGCTTTGCATTGTAAAGAATACTGACAATCATAGCATTAAGACAGACCGATTTACCTGAGCCTGTTGTACCTGCTATAAGGATGTGGGGCATTTTTGCAAGGTCTGCACAGACTATATTGCCTGCAATATCCTTACCGAGAGCAACGTTGAGCTTGCTCTTTGCCGTTGCCTTTGAGTAAATGTCGCTGTCTACTATCTCACGCATTGTAACGGTTGTTCTGCCTCTGTTGGGCACTTCGATACCGATTGCGGATTTGTTTGGAATGGGAGCTTCGATTCTTACACCGGCAGGAGCGGCAAGGTGGAGTGCAAGGTCGTCTGCAAGACCTGTGAATTTGCTGATTTTAACGCCGGGTGCAGGCGCAAGCTCGTATCTTGTAACCGACGGACCGGGAACAACATCTATTACCTTTGCGGAAACATTAAAGCTGTTGAGTGCTTCAATAAGCTTGTCCGCCGTTGCTTTAAGGTCAGCCTGTGATGCGGTTCTTGTGTTTCTTACGGGCAGTCTTAAGCAGTCAAAGGGAGGTAACATATAATTGTCCTCTTCTTCCTGTTCATTCTGCTGTATTTCTTCCGCAACGCTTTCCTGTGCAGATTCTATTTCAGATTTTGTAAGCTTTTTTTCTTCCTCTGCGGCCTGTTTTTCTGCCGCTAAAGCAAAAATATCCTTGATTTCAGCTGTTTCATCTGTTTGTACTGCCTCTGCTGTTTCTATTACTGTTTCTTCCTCTTCAACAGGTATGTCAACGGGAATGACCTCAGCCGCAGGCTGTTGTGCTTTCACTTCTTCGTCGGGAGTGGTGAGCAGGTCATCTTCTGTGTAAACATACAGATGTCCTCTTTTTTTATCTTTTGAAGATTCATTTTTTTCTTCACGCTCGGCATATTCCTGTTTTACCTGTTCGATTTTGTCGCCCACTTTTTTTGCAGGCTTTTCGAGTCCTTTGATAATTCGTATGAGCGTAAAACCGGTAAGGAACATAAATGCAACGAAAATAAGTATTACAAGAATCGCAACCGCAGGAGCTTTTGATGAGCCGATAAGCAGTAAAAGCTCGCCTATGAGAGCGCCGAAAAATCCCCAGCCTACGGTGCTGTAATTAAAATACTGTGTAAATGCGTTACCTATGTCCGTGCCGAAGGATATTTCCCCCTTATGCCCTATAACGAAGCCTAACGCGCTTACGAAAAACACGAGCAGTACGCCCTGAAAGATTTTTTTGCCGATTGATTGCTCAAGTTTTTCAAGAGTCATCATAATTGCTGTGTAAATCAGCACGGCAGGCAGGAAAAATGCGGAATATCCGAAAAGACCGAAGAAAAATCCTCGGATTGAATGCCATACCGTACCCTGTGATGCAGGAATCAGCACGATGCTGAACAGCGCAAGTGAAACGGCAAAAACGATAAGTGCAAAGGTCTGATTGCGTTTTTTTATGTACTCAGCCTGCCTGATTTCTTCTTCAATGCGAAGCTGTTCCATCTCAGCCTTTGACATACGTTTCTTTTTAGGCTGTGACTTTGTATTTGTATTCTTTTTTGAAGATGATTGAGTTTTTTTCTTTTTATCTTCAGCCATAAGTAACTCCTTTGAATAATTTACAATGTATAATGTACAATGGTGAAAATATCTGTTCTGATTGTAAATTGTACATTGTAAATTGTACATTCGTAATCAATTACGATTTGTTTTTAATTAAATTATACAAACAATCCAATGCATCGCTCAACGAGCCTGTTGAGTCAATGATGCCTTCTTTTACGGCATTGTCGCCGTTGAGTACCGTTCCCACATCAGTTACAAGCTCGCCTGTTGCGTGCATAAGTGAGCGGAAACGTTCAGGCTCTATATTTGAATTCTCGCATACGAAGCGGACAATTCTTTCCTGCATATTCTGAAAATAGCTGAGTGTCTGCGGAACGCCCAGCACAAGTCCCGTCATTCTTACGGGGTGAATGGTCATTGTTGCAGAGGGTGCTATAAATGACTTGTCCGCCGATACGGCAAGGGGAACACCGATTGAATGACCGCCGCCGAGAACAAGCGAAACCACAGGCTTTTTCATACCTGCAATAAGCTCAGCAATTGCAAGACCTGCCTCAATATCGCCGCCTACGGTGTTGAGTATAACTATAAGTCCCTCAATATCTGAGCTTTCCTCAATAGCTACAAGCTGAGGAATCACGTGCTCGTATTTTGTGGCTTTTGTACCCGAGGGAAGAATATAATGCCCTTCCACCTGACCGATTATTGTAAGGCAATGTATAAAGTGTCCGTTTTTGTTTACCGTAACACTGCCGTCTGCCGACGGTGTGTCTGCGTTTTCGTTTGAATCACTTTCTGACGCTGTGTTTCTTTCCTCGGATGAATATGGTGAGGGAGTGGTAAAACCGAATGGGTCTGTATTGATGCAGGACATTTCATTTGCTCCTTAATAAATAATATACATCTATTATTTACGGGAGCAGAACAAATATTACATTACTTTTTTATTTTGCCCGCAATGCAGAAAACGCCGAAAACTATTGCATCTGCGGCAACTATTGTTGCACCTACGGGTGTGTCGAAAATCATTGATGCAAAAATGCCCGAAAGTGAGCATACAACTGCAATTATTGCAGAGCTGATAACCACACTTTTAAAGCTTTTGAAAATCCGCATCGCCGAAAGGGCAGGGAATATTATCAGCGCAGATACGAGAAGTGCGCCCACTATGTTCATCGCAAGTACAATAACCACAGCGGTGATTATCGCAAGCGCAAGGTTGTAAACTGCCGCATTTGTGCCCGTTGCAGTTGCAAAGCTTTCATCAAACGTAACTGAGAAAAGCCTGTTGTAAAAAACAACGTAGCATACTATTACAACCGCCGCAAGGGCAAGACACATATACACGTCTGTTTTTGAAAGTGTGAGAATTGATGTTGAACCGAAAAGAGTGGTGCATACATCGCCGCTGACATTCGCATTTGTTGAAAAAATGTTCATCAGCATATAACCCAGCGCCAATGCGCCCACGGAAATCATCGCTGTTGCCGCATCGCCCTGAATTTTTGTGTTTTTGCCCATTCTTAAAAGAAGAATTGCTGCAATCACCGTAACAGGCAGTGCAAAATACATAGGTGCCGCATTGAGCACAGCCGCAATAGCCGTTGCACCGAACGCCACGTGAGATAAGCCGTCGCCGATCATTGAGTAGCGTTTGAGTACAAGATTTACGCCTAACAGCGCTGAGCAGAGCGAAACGAGCACGCCTGCAATCAGCGCATATTTTACAAAATCATAGGAGAGATAGTTGCTGACAGTTTCAATAATGTTCATCAGTTTTTGCCCTCCCCGTTGAAAAGACTGCAGGCATCCGAAAGAAGATAATCCTCAGTTTTGCCGGAAAATAAGGGTTTTTCGCTGATGTGCAGAATGTGAGTGGCATATTTTACTGCCTGTGCAATATCGTGAGATACCATAATGACGGTGATTTTATCTTTTTTGTTGAGCTTTTCAATAATTGAATACATCTCAGCAGTTACAACAGGGTCAAGACCTGCCGCCGGCTCGTCAAGAATGAGCAGCTTGCTTGCTGAGCAAAGCGCCCTTGCAAGCAGAACTCTCTGTTGCTGACCGCCCGAGAGCTCTCTGTAGCATCTGTTCTGAATATCTGAAATGCCCAGCTTTTCCATATTTTCCTGAGCACGCTTTTTCTGTTCTTTATTATAAAAAGGATGAAATCCGCTTGACGCAAGACAGCCTGACATAACGATCTCTTTAACCGAAGCGGGAAAATCACGCTGAACCTCTGTCTGTTGAGGGAGATAGCCGATTTTGTTTTTGTTAAGTCCCGTACCGAATGTGATTTCTCCCGAAAAAGGACTTTTAAGTCCGAGCAAAGTTCTCATAAGAGTGCTTTTGCCCGAACCGTTTTCGCCGACTATACACAGATAGTCACCCTCGCCGATGCTGAAATTAATATCGGTGACTATCGTTTTACCCTCGTATGCAAGGGAAAGGTTTCTGCAAGTGATTAATGCCATCAGCTTAATGCCTCCGTAAGGATTGCAAGATTTTCTTCCATAACGGAAAGATATGTTTTTCCGTTTTCAATTTCTGTTGATGTGACCGACTGACAGGAGTTGAGAGTAAGTGCTTTTGCCCCTGTTTCGTCAGCTATAGTGCCGGCAAGCTTGCCGTCGGAGTTCTCGAGAATGATTATGTAATCAAGCTGTAACTCCTTGGTTTTTTCTATAAGAAATGTGATTGTCTTGAAGCTGGCTTCCGATTCAGCCGAACAGCCGGGGAATGCCGCATAATAATTGAGTGAATAGTCCTCCGTAAGATAACGGAAAGGGAATCTGTCTGCAAAAATAAGTGTATTTTTCTCTGCAGAAGCCACAGTTTGTGCATATCTGCCGTCAAGCTCAGTCAATTTTTGGTTGTAATTTTCTGCATTGGACAGATACGTATCCCTGTTTACGGTATCAAGCTCACCGAGAGCTTTTGCAATTGCCGATACTGCTGTCTGTGCATTTTTAAGTGAGAGCCATATATGCTCGTCAAGCTCGGAAGTGTCAGTATCGTGGCCGTGGTCATCCTCTTCCTGCATACCCTCAACAGCTTCCTCCGTAAGACCGCCCGTAATGTCTATAAGCTTTATCACGGTGAGATTTTCGTTTGCACAGGAGCTTACGGCTGCGTCCACCCATTCATCGGATGCACCGCCGATACATATAAAAATATCAGCATTTGCAAGAGTTATAATATCGTTCGCGGTAGGCTCGAAAGAATGCATATCAATTCCGCTGCCGTCAAGGTATACGATACCGTCCGTACTGCCCGTGATATTTCTTACCCAATCGTAAATGGGAAAAATAGTGGTCACTATTGTAAGTGATGCGTCATCGTCGCCGTTTTGTTGTGTGTCGGCGCAGGATGTCAGAGATATCAACAGCAGACAAAGTGATAATATATAAATGAAAATCTTTTTCATAATCAGTTGTTGGAATTGTTGAGCTTTTCGTTAGCCTGCATCTTCAGGTATGCATTGATAAAGCCGTCAATGTCGCCGTCCATAACGCTGTTGATGTTTCCGTTTTCAAAGCCTGTTCTTGTGTCCTTTGCAAGAGTGTAGGGCATAAATACGTATGAACGTATCTGACTGCCCCAGGCGATTTCTTTCTGCTCACCCTTGATATCATCAATTTTTTCGAGATTTTCTCTCTCTTTGATTTCGATAAGCTTTGATTTGAGCATTGTCATTGCCACATCTCTGTTCTGATACTGGCTACGTTCAACCTGACATGCAACGACGATACCTGTGGGGATATGCGTAAGACGGACTGCGGATGATGTTTTGTTGACCTTCTGACCGCCTGCACCGCTGGCACGGTAAACGTCCATTTTGATATCGGCAGGGTTGATGTCAACCTCAACAGTGTCGTCGATTTCGGGCATAACTTCAAGGGATGCAAAGGAAGTGTGGCGTCTGCCCGATGAGTCGAAAGGTGAAATTCTTACAAGTCTGTGAACACCCATTTCGCCCTTTAAATAGCCGTATGCGTTCTCACCCTCAACCATAATTGTTGCGGATTTAAGACCTGCTTCATCACCGTCAAGGTAGTCAACGGTTGTTGTCTTGAAACCGTGGCGCTCACCCCATCTGTGGTACATTCTGAAAAGCATCTGTGCCCAGTCCTGAGCCTCTGTGCCGCCTGCACCTGCGTGAAGTGTGAGAATTGCATTCTTGCTGTCGTATTCACCTGTAAGAAGTGTGGAAAGTGTCTGTGAATCAAGCTCAGCCTTTACGCTGTTTACTGCCTGAGTACATTCCTCAAGCATAGATTCATCCTCTTCGTCGTTTGCAAGCTCAATGAGTGTCATTGCATCCTCGTAATCGGAGCAAAGACGGTTGTATTTTTCAACCTTGCTCTTGAGCATAGCCGTGCGCTGGAGCACCTTCTGGCTGTTGTCGATATCGTTCCAGAAATCCTCCTGAGCCGCTTTGAGTTCAAGCTCCTCAATCTCTTTTGTCATAGATTTAAGACCGAGCGCGTCTTCAAGCTCTTTGATGGGAGTTTCACATTCTTTAAGTGATAATCTGAGTTCTTCGTACTGTAACATATATTTCTCCTGTTATTAAAAAATCATATAAACATACATTATAATCATAACAGAATTTATAATGATTGTCAAACAATAATTTAATGTACAATTTACAATTATTGAATCATATAAAACAGGGTTAAAGGGCAAAGCCCTTTCCAACATTACTCATTGCTAATTACTCATTATTTATTTGCTTCATATTTCCCTCATTATCAAGAAAATATGATTCTCCGCCGTCGTTGCCCTGAAGTGTGTACAGCTCGCCGTCTTTTATAACAACACAGCTGCCGTTGTCGATAGCAAGCCCCTGTATTGTCCTTGTTTTTATTGCATCGGTGAATTTGTGCCAGCTGTCTGAGTCGAAATGAGGACAGCAGCAGTAGGGGAGAAGTCCTATGCAGTCAACGAACATAAAGCTGTGGTCCTCGCCGCAGTCATCCCAACCCTCTTTGCACCAGCACATCGCCCCCGAGCTGTAGCCGGAGAGAACAATGCCTTTTTCGTAAGCTTTTTTGAAAATTTCGTCTGCGCCCGTTGCTTTCCAGGTGTCCATAAGGAATTTGAGGTTGCCGCCGCCTGCGTATATGATGTCCGCAGACATAATTTTTCTTTCAATATCGGCTTTCGTCAGCCTTGTATCGGTAAGAAAGAGATTTGCAACCTTTGCTCCGCACTGATGAAAAAGCTCAAAAATCACCTCGTCACCGATGATGTAATCAAATCCTGCCGTCGGAACGAACAGAACATTAGGATTCGGCTTGCCTGCGAGAGAAACTATGTGCTTTATAATCGGAAAAATCTCGTAATCCTCATATCTTCCGCCGCCTACCATTGCTATTATACCCATAATATTTACTCCTTTTTCAATTAACAATGTACAATGTACAATTTACAATTAATTAACAATAAAAATGGGTTAAAGGGCGGAGCCCTTTCCAACATTGTACATTATACATTGTAAATTGTTAATTCGCTAAATTATTGTTTACATTTTATAATAAATCCTGCCCCGTGTCAATTGACCTTGGCAGTAAATTATGTTATATTAAAATAAAATATTTATTAAGAAATGGTGTATATGAAAATTCTGATTGATGCAGACGCCTGTCCTGTTGTTGATATTACGGTGCGCCTTGCAAAAGAGTACGGTATTGAGTGCGTGATTGTGTGCGACACCGCTCACTATATTCAGCGTGACGGTGCGCAGACTCTCACCGTCGAAAAAGGTGCGGACAGCGTGGATTTCAAGCTTGTCAATATGATTGAAAGCGGTGATATTGCCGTTACGCAGGATTACGGACTTGCGGCTATGTGCCTTGGCAGAAAGGCTGTGCCGATAAATCAGAACGGTTTGATTTTTAACGACAATAACATCGAAAAACTGCTGTATACACGCTATGTTTCAAAGAAGATCCGTATGGCGGGCGGCAGAACAAAAGGCCCGAAAAAACGCACCCGTGAACAGGATGCGGATTTTGAAAAAACACTGAAAATGTTGATTGAGAGGTCATTGCTATGAATTTTAAAATTATCGGCGGTAACAAGAACGCTCAGATTACATTAAATGAGAAAAAAGACGGTGATATTCTTTATCTTACCGTAAGTTTACATATGGATGACGCGCAGATTCCCGAACCGTTCACCCTTGCATTCAATTTCAGTGCAAAGGATGTTTATTCTACCTGGAGTCCGTCATTGAGTGATATTCACGGACTTTATTTCGAGTGGGCAAAGCTGCAGACAAAATCACGGCTTGCCTCCTGGATGCCCCTGCAGCAGCTTATATCTCCCTCAAACAAAAACAAGCTCTGTATAGCTGTTTCGGATGTTGATACTCCCATTCGCATCGGTACCGGTATAAGGGAAGAGGATGCAACCTTTGCCTGTGAGATTGAGTTTTTCACCGTTCCCACATCTCCCGTTAACGATTACACCGCTGTAGTACGCCTTGATATGCGCAATGTACCGTATTACGACAGTATTTATGACACTTCCGGGTGGTGGGAAAAGGATTGCGGCTACACTCCCGCATATGTTCCCGAAGCCGCAAGACAGCCTATGGATTCCCTCTGGTACAGCTTTCATCAGCAGCTTGACAGGGAAGAAATCTTAAAGGAATGTAAGGCATCAAAGGCTCTGGGTATGGAAACCGTTATAATCGATGACGGCTGGCAGACAGACGATAACAACAGAGGCTATGCTTACTGCGGTGACTGGGAAGTTGCACCCAAAAAAATGGGTGATATGGCTTCTCTTGTTGATGAGATACATAACATCGGTATGAAGGTTATGCTTTGGTATTCCGTGCCTTTTGTGGGTATTCATTCTCAGAAATACGAGGAATTCAAAACTATGTTCCTTGATAAGGAAGAGGACGGCGGAAACGCTTTCACACTCGACCCCCGATATAAAAAAGTCCGTGACTATCTTACGGGCGTTTATACGGATGCTGTTAAGAACCGGAAGCTTGACGGCTTAAAGCTGGATTTTATAGATTCATTTTGGTTGGACGGCAAATCATTGGAGTACGACGCGCGCCGTGATTATCAGTCCCTTGAAGATGCGCTCCACGCCCTTATGTCACAGGTGAAAGCATCTCTTACAGCAATAAATCCCGAAATATTGATAGAGTTCCGTCAGTCCTATGTAGGACCCTCAATCAGAAAATACGGTAATATGCTCCGTGTGGGTGACTGCCCCTGCGACATACTCAAAAACCGTGTGAATGTGGTAAAACTCCGCTTTACATCGGGAAAAACAGCGGTTCATTCCGATATGATAATGTGGAATACTGACGATACACCCGAAAATGCGGCACTGCAGTTTGTCAGCATCCTTTACGGTGTGCCGCAGATTTCAATGCGTACGGATAAGCTCCCCGAAGCTCATTATAAAATGCTTAAATATTATATCTCATTCTGGAAAGAGTGGAGAGATGTACTGCTCGACGGCAAGCTGACTGCAGAAAACCCCGAGAGCGAATACAGTATCGTTTCTTCTGTTCTCGGTGATAAATCTGTCATTACCGCTTATACAAAAAATGTTGTAGAGGTAAAAACAAAAAACACCGTTGTTGTCAACGGCACGGCAGGGGAGAGCTTTATAATCAAAAATGCAAAAAATAAACAGTACAAAATTGTAAATTGTATGGGCGAGGAAATCCGGACAGGCTCATTTGATGCAGACCTTTGTGAAATTAATATCCCCACGGCGGGAATGTTGTTTATAAAATAAAGTGAAAGGTTGGTCTTTAATGAAAAATAAATTATCAGCAGCATTTGTTTTTGTTTTGCTGTTGTGTATGTGCGGTTGCGGTAATACTGCCGAAAATAATTATGACGAAAACTGGACTGTTGAATCAGTCAGTCACTTTTATTATGACTATGAGATCAAAGATAACCAAGGCAATATAATGCTTTCTGAAGACGGTTTAAGGCGAGAACCTCATATTGAAACGGTTGATGTTAATGTTGTAAAAGTCTGGGTGCAAAAAGGAACAGGTCTTTCAACACGGATTACACAGTATTGCGATATCGAAAATGGTATAGTTTCAGAAGACTTTATATCTGTTCTGTATGAATATGACGGGAAAACTGTATATCACGATTTCCGTGATAACGAACATTATGTTGTGATTCAGGATTTTTTTGATAAAGCTGTGTTTTATAAGGAATTTAAACTTGAAAATGTGGCAGACTGTGCAGCAGATGCCGTATTGAGTGCAGAGGTGTCAAAAACTGGCAAAAAACTTACCGTTACATATCTGACAGGTGCTGAATATACCGAAAGTGAAACAGTTATAAATATTGAGTAAAAAGCGGCAGGGATTAACTCTCTGCCGAATTTTTATTTCTGATAGTAAATAGTAATTAGTATCAGTTTGTATCAGTGCTGTGTATATATAAAATTTCTAAAACGTAAGGTTTTTGATTAAACAATAATTTAGTGATATGTTGCTGACGCAACGCGATATGTTTACAACGCGATATATTTGTCGCTTTGCTCAAATGCGATATGATATAAATCCGCGTGCCGACAGGCACATATCGTATACGAATGTATATATCGCACCGTCAGGTATATCGCAAATCCGTTTACGGATTTATATCGCTACAATAATTTATCGGCATCTGCCGATAAATT
>JAFTVI010000036.1 GCA_017465825.1 Clostridia bacterium | reverse complement strand
CTGTCTGTCTGTCTGTCTGTCAGAAGATTATATGACATTCTGCCCAACTTTGCAACCCTCTTCCGTTAAAAAATTAACATATTTTTATGTATAAATTATACAATACAGAACTGCAATTTGTCAATATTATTTTGACATTTTATGCCACACAAATATGCAGCCGGATTTTTATTTATGTTGCACAAATTATAAAAATCTTGCGCTAAATAAAAATATGATATATAATGTATCCGGTGATAAAATGAACGGCAAATCCTATTTTATAAAAAGAGCATACGGACTGCTCGGACGCACAACTCCCCTTGTATCCGACTGCGGAAGACTTTGCGGCGGCAGATGCTGTAAAGGCGACAGTGAAACGGGGATGTTTTTGTTCCCTTATGAAGAAGAAATCATAAAAAATGTTGAGAATTTCAAAATCCTTGACTGCGAGGGGAACTTCGGATATAAAATGGTAGTCTGCAACGACACTTGCGACAGAAAAACAAGACCACTCGCCTGCCGAATCTATCCATATTTCCCCGTCATTACCGAAAACGGATTTGACGTAAGGGCAGATATACGAGGTATAGGCAGTTGTCCCTTGCTGTACGAAAACGTCAAAATTAATTACGCTTTTATTCGTCAAATAAGAAAAATTGCAAGGTTGTTTTCATCTGACGAAGAACTGAAAAATTACATAAACGATATCAACGCTATGCTTGATGAAATTGAAGAGTTTGCAGAAAGGATGATATAAATGAATAAATACATCGACCTGCACACTCATTCAACCTGTTCCGACGGCACTTTCACCCCTGCACAGGTTGTTAAAGCGGCAAAGGATGCGGGGCTTTCTGCAATTGCACTTACAGACCACGACACTATTGACGGATTAAAAGAAGCTATTGATGCAGGCAAGACATACGGCATTGAGGTTATAACTGGTATTGAATTCTCCGTTGCATCGGACACGGAAATGCATCTTTTAGGACTTGGATTTGACATTGACTGCCCTGCAATCACATCTGTTCTTGATGAAATGATTTATCAGCGTGAAATAAGAAATCACAAAGTAGTTGAATTACTGAAAAATATCGGCATCAACATATCGGTTGACGATATTCTTGCAGAAGCGACGTCAAAGGTAACGGGCAGAAGTCAGATTGCAAAGGCTATGATAAAAAAAGGCTACGTTACAACCGTTAAAGAGGCATTTGACAAATACTTATCACACGGCAAGCCTGCATTTGTAAAACAAACCTCACTTTCACCCGAAAAGGCAATTGAAATCATCAAACAAAGCGGCGGTGTGTCATCACTTGCACATCTTAATCAGATAGGCAAAAGCGATGAAGATCTGTATAAAATTCTTACACATTTAAAATCAGTAGGTCTTGATGCTGTTGAGGGATATTATACCGAATACACGGATGATATGAGCGACAGATACAGAAAAATGGCATCGGACATCGGATTGAAGCTTACAGGCGGTTCGGATTTTCACGGAGAAAACAAAGACGGTTATAATATAGGTACGGGAAAAGGTAACTTGAAAATCACGTACGATTTATTGAAAAATTTAGTATAAACAATAATCAATTACTATTGATTTTACATTTTTGCTTTGTTATAATATTTAATGTATGAATTTTAATTTAAAGGAGATATAAACTTATGTACGATATTGCAATCGTCGGTGCCGGTGTTACAGGCGCAATGACTGCCCGCGCACTTTCCAAGTACAATCTCAAAATTGCCCTTCTGGAAAAATGCAATGATGTTGCTATGGGCGCAACAAAAGCCAACAGCGGTATTGTTCACGCAGGTTTTGACGCTGCGGAAGGCTCTCTTATGGCAAAAATGAATGTCAAGGGTTGCGCTATGATGCCCGAAACCACAAAAAAGCTTAATGTTCCCTACAAGAACAACGGTTCACTTGTCGTGGCATTTTCTCAGGAAGAGGACGAACATCTCAAATCCCTTCTTGCAAGAGGTAAGGCAAACGGTGTGCCCGAACTGAAAATTCTCTCCAAAGAGGAACTGCTCAAGCTCGAACCCAATCTCAGCAACGAAGCAACATCTGCTCTCTACGCCCCCACAGCAGGCATTGTCTGCCCTTATGAGCTTACAATTGCGGCGGCAGAATGTGCAGTAAGCAACGGTGTTGAATTTATAAGAAACTGCGAAGTGAAAGCTGTTAATACAGATGCTGAAAAAATTACACTCGAAACCACACAGGGCGCAATTGAAGCAAAATATGTTATCAACGCAGCAGGTGTGTTCTCTGACGACCTTGCACGTATGGCAGGCGATGACACAATAAGCATCACTGCAAGAAAAGGCGAATATTTTATGCTTGACCGTTCAGTCGGTGACACGGTAAAGCACACTATTTTCCAGTGCCCGAGCAAAATGGGCAAGGGTATTCTTGTATCTCCCACAGTTGACGGAAATCTTATCGTAGGTCCCACTGCAGAAGATATTGACGACAAATCAAATGTCGCAACAACAAATTCAGGTCTTAACGATGTAAGAAAATACGCAGTAAAGAGTGTTCCTTCCGTTAACACGAGAAATGCAATCACATCATTTACAGGTCTTCGCGCTCACGCCGCTGCACACGAATTCATCATCGGCATCAGCGAAAAGAATTCAAGACTTATCAATGCGGCGGGTATTGAGTCCCCCGGTCTTACATCAGCTCCCGCGATTGCTGAATACATTGAAGATATCGTAAAGCGAATTTTCCCCGATGCAACAGTAAAGGCCGATTACGATGACACGAGAAAGGCTCCCGTGCGTTTCAGACATATGACTGATGAAGAGCGTGCAGAGCTTATTAAAAAGAACAGCGCATACGGAAGAATTATATGCCGTTGCGAAACGATCACTGAGGGTGAAATCATTGATGCAATCAAAGCTCCTGCAGGCGCAAGAGATGTTGACGGCGTCAAGAGAAGAACAAGAGCCGGTATGGGCAGATGTCAGGGCGGCTTCTGTGGCTCAAAGGTTGTTGAAATACTTGCACGTGAACTCGGCTGCAGTATCAATGAAATTACGAAATTCGGCGGAAATTCAAATATTCTGTTTGACAAAACAAAGTGAGGTGAAGAATAATGATTAACTATGACCTTGTAGTAGTCGGCGGCGGTCCTGCCGGTATGGCGGCTGCTCTTAAAGCGAAAGAATGCGGTGTAGAAAAAATCGTTATTCTTGAACGTGCGGAAACTCTCGGCGGTATTCTTGAACAGTGTATTCACACAGGCTTCGGTCTTCACTACTTCGGTGAAGAGCTTTCGGGCCCCGAATATGCCGCAAGATTTATTGACCTTGTAAAAGAAACGGATATTGATGTAAAAATCAATACAATGGTTCTCTCTGTAAACGATGATAAAGTTGTTACAGCTGTCAACACGGTTGACGGACTTATTCAGATTCAGGCAAAAGCCGTTATTCTTGCTATGGGTTGCCGTGAAAGGCCCAGAGGCGCATTACAGATTGCAGGCACAAGAGCTTCGGGTATAATGACAGCCGGTACTGCACAGAAATACGTTAACATTGACGGCTATATGCCCGGCAAAAAGGTTGTTATTCTCGGTTCCGGCGATATCGGTCTTATTATGGCAAGAAGAATGACACTTGAAGGCGCAGAGGTTAAAGTCGTTTGTGAGCTTATGCCTTTCTCAGGCGGTCTTACAAGAAATATCGTACAGTGTCTTGACGATTTCGGTATTCCTCTCAGACTTTCAACAACCGTTATCGAAACTCACGGTAAAGAAAGACTTGAAGGTGTCACAATAGCTCAGGTTGATAACAAATTACAGCCTATTCCCGGCACGGAAGAATACATAGAGTGCGATACTCTTATGCTTTCCGTCGGTCTTATTCCCGAAAATGAGCTTACTAAGCAGGCAGGCATTGAGCTTGACAGAATCACAAACGGTGCTGTAGTAAATGAGATGAGAGAAACCGAAGTTGAAGGTATTTTTGCCTGCGGAAACGTTCTTCAGGTACACGACCTTGTTGACTACGTTACTCTTGAATCGCAGATTGCAGGCGAAGGTGCGGCAAGATACATTCTGGGCAAAAATACGGATGAAAAAGTTTACATCAATACTACTCCCGAAAACGGCGTAAGATATATAGTGCCGCAGAAGGTAAATATCAAATCAAAAGAAGATGTTAAGCTTTACTTCCGTGTTGGTGCTATCTACAAGAACAAAAAGCTCACTGTTGAGGTTGACGGTAATATTCTTTCCTCAAAGAAAAAGGTCAAGCTTGCTCCCGGTGAAATGGAAAATGTGGTTATCCCTGCATCTGTTCTTGCAACTCTTAATAAAAACAGCACAATCAAAGTCAGAGTGGAGGATTGAGCAATATGAAAAAAGATATGACCTGCGTAGCCTGTCCTTTAGGCTGTCAGATTACTGTTGAAATCGAAAATGACGAAGTGACTGCTGTTACGGGCAACACCTGTAAGCGTGGCGATGCTTACGCAAGAACAGAAGTTACAAATCCCGTACGTTCTATACATTCAACCGTCAAGATAAACGGCGGTGAACATCCTGTTGTTCCCTGTAAAACAAGCGGTCCCATTCCCAAGGGTGCAATATTTGATGTTATGAAAGAAATCAACAATGTTACTGTGGACGCTCCCGTAAAAATCGGACAGGTTTTTATTGAGAATGTTTGCGGCACAGGTGTTGACATTGTCGCAACAAACAACGATAACGGAAAATAAAAAAAATCTAAGCCGCTGTAAATTGGCAGCGGCTTTTTTCAATATGGGAGAAATATAATGAAATCATACGAAATTGCCGCTGATATCAAGCCAGACGAAAGGCAGATAAAATGGCAGGATGCTGAATTCTACGCAATAATTTATTACGGAATGAACACTTTTACAGTAAGAGAAATAGGCGACGGCTTTGCTGTACCTGAGATGTTTTACCCCGAAAACATCAATACTGATGAGTGGGCTCAAGCTGTAAAGGACTGCAATATGAACGGTATGGTAATAACCGCAAAGCATTACGACGGATTCTGCAACTGGCAGACCGATACCACTGATTACTGTGTAAAAAATTCGAATTGGCTTGACGGCAAGGGTGACCTTGTGCAGATGGTTGCTGAATCAGCAAGAAAAGAATCCTTGAAATTCGGCATATACTACCCTATTTGGGACAGACACGAAAAAAAATTCAACACACCCGAATACTATACATATCTTCAGCAGCAGATTACAGAGCTTGTAACGTCATACGGAGAGCTTTTCTGCTTTTATCTTGATGACAGATGTGATGATACTATTGAAATTGACATTGATTACAAAGCCATTTACAGAATTATAAGAGAACATCAGCCCGATTGTGCAATAACATTCAGAGGTCCTGACGGCAGATGGCTCGGCAACAGCAGGGGTGTTACACGCGAATGCGAATGGAGCTGTGTGCCTGCATCCTACACATATGATGAAGACGGTACCGTTCCATACTCCAAAAAACAGAAAAAGAGCGGTGTTATGGAAATTGACATTGGCTCTCGCAAAGCGATTAAAAAAGAAACAGAGTTCCGTTGGGCGCCCTGTGAAGTTATAATTCCGATGCGCAAAGGTTGGTTTTACAAAAAAGACGAGGATTACAGCTCAAAAACAAAGGATAAACTGCTTGATTTATATATGAGGACAGTGGGTAATAACTCAAATTTAATGCTCGGTCTTGCTCCGGACAAGCGCGGAAAGCTGACTGACACTGAAATGCAGATTCTCAAGTCAACAGGTCACGATTTGAAAGTTGTTTTCGGCTATAATCTTCTTAAGGACGGAAAAACAACCGCATCAAGTGAATTAAGCGGCTTATACAAGGCTGAAAATGTGACAGCAGATGATGATTCCTTCTGGACACCTGATTCAGCTGACAAAAAGCCTGAGCTCATTATTGAATTTGATAAAACCGAGATGTTTGACAAGGTTCTTATTATGGAAAACATCCGCAACGGTCAGCATATTGAAAAATTCACTGTTTATATTGATGTAAAAGGAAAATGGAAAAAATATGCAGACGGCAAAGCAATCGGTCATAAAAAAATCTGCAACGGCAAGCCTGTAGAGTCAAAGAGAATTAAAATTGTATTTAAAAAGTACAGAAAAACTCCCGAAATCAGATATATACTCGCTAACTGAAAAGTGGACAGCTCAGCTGTCCACTTATTATTTTGTAATATTTCTTGCAACGTGCACACCGCTTGCCGATGCGTGAGAAAGCGAATGTGTGATACCGCTGCCGTCACCTATGATATAAAGTCCTTTATGTCTGGATTCAAGGTTTTCATCAACTTCAACCTCCATATTGTAGAACTTTACCTCAACGCCGTAAAGAAGTGTATCTTCATTGGCTGTGCCCGGTGCAACCTTATCAAGCGCATAAATCATTTCAATAATGCCGTCGAGAATTCGTTTGGGCAGAACAAGGCTTAAATCGCCGGGAGTTGCATTCAGTGTAGGCGTAATAAACGCTTCTTCTATACGGTTGGGAGTAGAACGGCGTCCTCTTATAAGATCGCCGAAACGCTGGACGATGACACCGCCGCCAAGCATATTACTCAGTCTTGCAATTGATTCACCGTAGCCGTTGGAATCCTTGAAAGGCTCTGAAAAATGCTTTGCAACAAGCAACGCAAAATTGGTGTTGTCGGTCTGTTTTACTGGGTCTTCATAGCTGTGTCCGTTAACGGTAATAATTCCGTTTGTGTTTTCATTTACAACAGCACCCTTGGGATTCATACAGAAGGTACGGACTCTGTCACCGTATTTTTCCGTGCGGTAAACAATTTTACTCTCATAAAGCTCATCTGTAAGATGTGCAAAAACTGCCGCAGGCAATTCCACACGAACACCGATATCCACACGGCTTGATTCTGTTGAAATATCAAGATCCTTACACACGGATTCCATCCATTTACTGCCGATTCTGCCGACTGAAATAATACAATCGGTACAATGGTATGTTGCATGCTTGCAGGTAAGCTCATAACCGTCATCAACTATTGCAACGGATAAAACAGGTGTGTCAAAGAAAAACTCGACCTTGTCCTTTAAATATGCATACAGATTTTCAAGAACCACATAATTGATATCTGTTCCCAAATGACGTACAGAAGCATCAAGCAGATGCAGATCGTTCTGTATGCAGATAGTCTTGAACCGCGTACCTGCGGTAGAATACAGCTTTGTGCCTTCGCCACCGAAACGAAGATTGATATCATCCACATAGTGCATCAGTTCAAGAGCACGTTTTTTGCCGATATATTCATACAACGTTCCGCCGAAGTCATTGGTAATATTATATTTACCGTCCGAAAATGCTCCTGCACCGCCGAAGCCGCTCATTATACTGCAGCTTTTACAGCCGATACAGCTTTTAATCTTTTCCCCGTCAATGGGACAATGGCGCTTATCAAGAGCGTGTCCCGCTTCAAAAACGGCAACCTTCATATCGGGTCTGAGCTGCATAAGCTCATAAGCGGCAAAAATACCGCCCGGTCCTGCACCTACAATAATTACGTCATACTTCATATACTTTCACTCCCCTGTAAGGTATACAGTCAATTACGTCATTTATTATAATACAAAATTTTATGTTTTTCAAGAAACAGATTCTATATACTAAGGTCTTTTAATACTTCCGACGCAATAATAAGACCTGCAACGGCAGGCACAACAGCGTTACTGCCGGGTATAACGCGTTTTGCAGTAACCTCATCATTATCCTTGATACTGTGCGGTGTAACTGCTTCTTCCTTTGAATAAACTACTTTCAGTTTCTTTATTCCGTTTTCTCTGCAAAGTCTGCGCATAACTCTTGCAAGCGGACAAACAGAGGTTTTATTTATATCCGCAATTTCAAAAGCAGTAGGATCTAATTTATTACCTGCACCCATTGATGAAATAACAGGGATATTCAATTCATAAGCTTTTTTTACAATTGCAAGCTTGCCGCTGACAGTGTCAATGGCGTCAACAACATAATCATACTGTGAAAAATCAAATTCATCAATATTTTCAGGCAGTAAAAATACGGGATATTTATTAACCTTGCAGGTGGGATTTATTGATTTTATCCGTTCTTCCATTACATCTACTTTCTGTTTACCGACAGTATCAAGTGTTGCGATAATCTGCCTGTTTATATTGGTAAGGGACACGGTATCGTTATCAATGATATCTATTTTGCCCACACTGCTTCTTACTAATGCTTCAACACAATGACCGCCCACACCGCCGATTCCGAATACGGCAACGTGTGAATTTTTAAATTTTTCAACAGCTTCATCACCGTAGAGAAGCTGAGTTCTTGAAAACTGATTTGACATATTAACCACCATTATTATATGTACATTCATTAACCCCACAGCTAAGCTATGGGGCTGATTTTAAGGCAAAATATTGTTGTTACTCATATAGAGCGCATACCAATCTTCACGGCTGAGATTTACATCCGCAGCTTTAAGGCAATTGAGCATACGTTCTTTTTTAAGCGAGCCGCTGATAGCCTGCATTTTAGCAGGATGACTGAGAATCCAACTCATTGCAACGGTTGTTTTTGACACACCGTATTTTTCTGCAAGCTCGGACAGCTTCGCATTCACACCGGGATAATCGGGATTATCCATATAAGTGCCGCCACCCAGACCGTACTGAAACGGAGACCACGCCTGTAGTGTAATTTTATTCAAACGGCAATATTCAATAATTCCTGCACCTCTTTCAATTGATGAATCATTGAACATATTAACGTTAAGTCCCGACTGAATCATAGGACAGTGAACAATACTCAACTGCATCTGGTTTGACACTATTGGCACGTTGAGATTTGCTCTGAAATACTCAATCTGCCAGATATTCTGATTTGACACACCGAAATTGCGGACTTTACCGCTTGATTTAAGAATATCGAATGCCTCGCAGATTTCTTCGGGTTCCATAAGAGTATCAGGTCTGTGAAGGAGCAGAATATCGAGATAATTAGTTTTAAGGCGTTTTAAACTTCCGTCTACAGATTCAAGTATATGCTTTTTTGAAAAATCAAACATCTTATTCGGTACGATTCCGCATTTGGACTGAATAATCATCTTTTCACGCAGGGAATCATTCATTCCTATTGCTTCGGAAAACAGACTTTCAGCCTCACCGCGCCCGTAAATATCTGCGTGGTCAAAGAAATTTGCTCCGTTTTCCATAGCGGTACGGACAAAGTCCTCAACATATTTCTTATCGTAGCCGTAATTCAGTCTCCAGAAGCCGACTGCTACCGCAGGAACTTGGAGTTCTGAACATCCGAGTTGTACTTTTCTCATTCAATCACCTTAAAATATACTTGTTATAAGTTCAATAAATTTATTGATGTATTCAAGGAATTTAGCAAAAGCAGCATAGAGAGATGCAAAGGGTGATGATTTAACATCATCGCAAACATCTGCAACAAAATCAACATCAGAATAGGGATTTGATGCGTCATATGCAACTGCTTCACCGTTCATAATTGTAAAATCAAAGGTCTGGGTACCGATGGGGGTTACAGAGCCGTAAGTGAGATAACTGATTGTAACCGAACCTCTTACAAGGCTGACTTCGGGGATATATCCTTCAATTTTAAGCTTTATTGTATTGCCTGACTTGACTGTTTTAACCATAAAATCTTCAACTTCAATATCGGTTCCGTTGAATGTTACATCATAGATATCAATTGTCGAGACAGTTGTAATATTTGTAATAAGCAGATACTTATCGTCAGAATCAAGATAGCCCTCTGCTCCGTTGTCAAAAGCTGCATAAACGGAAGACGAATTGTTTGTGGTTGTTTTGAACTGCGGATAATTGGTGTCTGCATATACATCAGCGAGAGGTTCTGCACTTAAAAGCTGTTTGAGCATAAGCGCCTGCGAATACTCATCGTGATTTTCCATACCGTGATACAAGCCGTCCACAAACCAGCTGTTATCGGGAAGCCAACAGGCTGATGCATCAATCTCCATTGACGGGGAAAGATGATTATGTGTTGCATCAGTACAGCTCGTTTTGAGAGTTACATAACCGTCAGAAAAACGCTGTCCGTAAGGCGCACAGACCGCACCTGTAGTATCGGCTGTTCTGATAATAGCATCGGAATTCTGTTGTAAACCCGTAACTGACGGAATACCGCAGCCCGTGATAATTGATATTTTTGCACCGTTTGACTGTGCAGTTTTAAGATTTATGCCGTAATTTGCCATTATCTGTTCGTGGAAAACTTTAGTTTTTGCAATAATCTCGGAATAGTAATCAGCATCTACAACATCAATTACTTCGTCAAGATATTCATTGGGGATAAAATCCCATATACTGCTCCAGGTGTAGAGCAATTCGCATATATAAGGTACCGCCTCAGCAAGAAGGTCATCAAGAAAACCTAATGACTGTGCGGCTGTAAGCCAATGGAAATCGGTTTCATTATTAAAACCGTGTTCAAGAAACTTAACAAGGGTGTTTTCATCAAAAACCACATTCTGCACCGCAATATCGTATGCAAGAGCGGCACCGCCCATAGCAGGCATACACATTACACAGTTGTTTACCATAGGGTCATCAGCGTAAAGGCTGAGGTAAGTGCCTGTTATCTGACCGCCGTGACTGATGCAAAGAACATTAACCTTATCATATCCGGTTGTGGCACAGATATCTTCAATAAGAATACGCATTCTTTCAGCATTTTCCATTGCACCCATACGGAAGTCGCAATTGTACAGATACACGGAATCTTCGGATACATATTCAAATACTTCATCCATAATCGCGCCTTCTGCCCGATATTCATCAGAAATCGTTGACCACTTTGATGCTTCCGCGGTATTTTCAACAATGGTGGAAACATTATACTTGCTTGTTCCGTCGGGGTTACATTTCATATACTCAAGCACTTCGAGTACAGCCTCGCCGAGGAATTTGCCGAGATACTCATAATCGCCCTGAGTCATTTTTGCGCCGCCGAGAAGGATTTTCAGATACTCTTCTTCTACCATTTCAAGGACTTTATTGAAATCAAGCCCCCATATCTGTGAAACGTTACCATCATCATCGGTCATTACCAGATCAGAGGAGCTGTAGCCCGCAACCAACAGAACGGGATACTCACTAACATCCTCAACAACAGAAGTTGCAAACGCAGGCACTGCAAAAGAAAGCATAAGAGCGAAACAAAGAATTACAGAAAGAAGTTTTTTCATATTTACACACACCTTTTGTAAATTAAGTATATCGGTGAACTAATCGGCAGTAATTATTCTAACAATTAAAACAGATAGTAGGAGTATCCTTCCGTATTTTCGGTTGTAAACATAAACTGACCGTTTTCAAGCACAACAGGATTCACGGCATCTCTGAAAATGTTATTAGCATAAGATGATGAAACCTTCCCGGTTTCACCGTTTGCAATAATTACAACGGGATATTCATTATTAACATAACCTCTTATGAGAATATTCTCACCGTCTGCGACAAAAGTATCGGCAACAAGTGCATTTGCTTTACCGTATGCAAGAGAAGATTCAGTATTATCAACAAGATTATATATAATATTCTTACCGTTAACATACATATAATTACCTGAGAGCAGAATTTTATCTTTCGATACGCCCTCAAAAATTTTAACAGTTTCAGCCGTTTGCGACTTCCAATTGTATTTTTGGACAGCAACATTTCCGCTTTCGTCCTCTGTTACATAGGTAAGATCAGTACCGTCATTATAAAGCCAATAGCCTAAAACATTTTTTGCAATGCGGATGTTGTCAGTATTGTTACCGCTTCCGCCTGTTCTCATAATATCAACCTTTGTATCGGATTCAGCATAATATCTGCCTGAGAAGAACAACTGATTTGCAACGGAATTTTCAACGGTTGTATCATTTATAAAGAAATAATCGTCACGCTTTGCGCCGCTTATGCCGACTGTTCTGCTTGCCTCGGAAATTGACCTTGATGCGGATGAATCACTGAATTTAAATGTAAAGGATTCTTCAAAAATCTTATCGTTACTGTAAAAATCTTCCTGAGTTGTGTCGATAAGCAACAAACAGCTTGAAGAACTGCTTCCCTCATAATTTTCGCCGTAGCTTCTCAAACAGAAAAATGCATAAGGATAAAGAGTATATACATTTTCATCTGCCGTATATACACCGTATCCGCAGATTTTCTCATCAGTTTTATAATAAGTGATATCTGCCGATATTTTCATTTCACTAAGCACAACAGATGTGCTGTAAGTGCCTGTTGCATCAACCTGAGTAAATGTATTATTCTCAAGCTTATAGAATTTAACATTACCGTCAGCATCTATTGTATAAAAAATATTCTCAATATCTGTTTTTAGGTAAGGAAGAGATTGAGTTGCCGTTGCAGAAATATCAGCAACATAAGAGTCCGAAATCAAACCTTCGTATTCTTCTGTTGTAGATTCGTCACCCGTAATTTTAGACAAATCAAAAATGCCGCTGAATACAAGCACTGCAAACACGCACACAAGTGCAAGCACACATATTATAATTATAAGTTTATTTTTGCTTTTATTTTCATTGTTCATACGAACAAACACCTCCGAAGCATAAAAAATATCACAGAATTATTATATAAAAATTTAATATATATGTCAATTGTAAAGTAAAACTTTTCTTATTCTTAATATTTTTCCTGTTGTAAAAATCACGATAAAATGATATTATAAAAACAGCTTATGAGAAAGGAATTTGATATGAATTTAAAGGACAAGAGATTTTTACCTTATTATATAACCGCGGCAGTTATAATTATCTGCGCATTTGCAGCAGTTGCAATAATCAATATCTCCCACAGAGTACAGGAAGAAACCACTACGACTCAACCGTCACCGGAATTCATAAGCGGCGATATTCCGTATTATGAAAATATCCCTGCGAGCGCATATTCCAAAGACAAATTCACAGAAGAAGACGGACGGATGATATACACAGATACAGACGTTAATTATTATACGGGAATTGACGTATCGTCATATCAGGGAGAAATCGACTGGAATGCAGTAGCTGCTGACGGTATAGATTTTGCAATAATAAGAGTTGGCTACAGAGGTTACGGTACAGCCGGTAACATCCGCATTGATGAATCAGCCGATATAAACATAAAAGCCGCCTCTCAGGCAGGACTTAAAATCGGCGTATATTTCTATTCACAGGCAACAACAGTCGCTGAAGCTGAGGAAGAAGCCGATTTTGTAATAAATGCAATTAAAAATTATGATATCGACTACCCTGTTGTTTTTGACTGGGAGAATGACCCCGGTGTTGGAATGAGAACGGACGGAATGACAGCAGAAGAAACCACTCCCTGCGCTGTGGCATTTTGCGAAAAAATCAAAGCAGCCGGATATACACCTGCCGTCTACTTCAACCTTTCGGATGCATATGACAGATATAATCTTGACGCAATAAGTGATTACAGCTTCTGGTATGCTCAGTTTGAGGGTGAAGCACCTGAGTTTTATTACGAATACAGCATATGGCAGTATTCCGACAGCGGTACTGTTGACGGTATAAAAGGAAAAGTTGATTTAAACATTTGCTTTACAGCTTTTTAATTAAGAAAAAGGTTCCGTACAAAACGGAACCTTAATTTTATATTCATTATCAGCTGAAGAGATTCTGGAAGAAGTAGCCGATTGCCTTAAAGATATTTGCAATTGAATTAAGGAATCTTATAAGCCAGCTTTCTTCTGTATCTACATTCTTGTCTGCGCCTTCATTGCCATACTCGTAAGTTTTTTCAACTATTTCATAGGTAATCTGTGCAACGGAAGCTTTATGGTCAGAGAGAGAAACGCCTGACGCACCCTGTATATCTACATAATTGAAGCTGTCACAGGTAAGAGCAATACCGTTACCGCTGGCATAAAGAATCTTTTCAGCAGAGTCGTAATGACCGAAAGACTGTTCAACAGTCAATTCGGTTCTTAAAGCATAGTTGTAATAAACATCGTAGCTTTCGGGATTTTCTGCAATTCCGTTGATGGTTGTTACTGCCCATGCATCATTAAGACCTGCGTTTTCAAGAAGATTTGCAATAACACCGTTATTTGCATAAGTCGTATCTTCTTCACAGATACCTGCATAGAAGTTACCGAGAACGATAACTGCGTGTTCATAAACACCGAGTTCTTCGTCATAAACTGAATGCTTTTTGATAAACTCAGCAAGCTGTGCAAACTGAGCCTGTCTTGCGGCAACAGAATCTGCATCTGTATATTCGTCTGCACTTACATTGTAAATATCAAGATAATAACCCTCTGCAAGTTCAACAGTTGTTACAACGAAGCCTGTCTGATAAAGTCTGTAAGAACCGTCATCAAGACTGTTTTCGGCAACATCCCATTTCTGTCTTTCAGTATCATAAATTGAGTATGTTGAATAAATACCGAGACCGTCACCGCCGGAAATCGTCTGATGTCTTTCAATAGGTTCTGCTTCGTTGCCGAGAATAGAATCAACGACACCGCCAATGATATCTTCTGACTCTTCTTCGTAGATATCAGCATAATTTTTCATCTGGTCAACAAAAGTATCGTGATAATCAGGAACCTCAACACCTACAGGATAGTCCTCCCATTTAACATCAAAGTCTTCCTGCACAGCAACGATATCATATTTCATTGCGTTGAGAATTGAGCCAAGCTCTGCAACATCGCCTAAAGAGAAAATTGCTTCACCGAGAGATGTACGGATACTCTGCAAATCGTAGCTGATAACATTCAGTGTGTCACTTTCGCCTATTTCTGCATTTTCAGCAGCCGCAACGATGCTTATGCTTGCAAGAGCAAGAACTGCAACAAGGAGTACGCTAAGAATTTTCTTGAAATTTCTCATATTTTCACCCTCATAGTAATTATTACCTGTTTATTATAACACCTTATAAAATATTTGTCAACATTTATTGACCTGCAAGTCCGTAAGTTGAGGCATTATTCTGATGCTCGGCAAGAGTTTTTGCCGCACGGAATTCATTGTTTGCATCATGAAGGAAATAATAATATTCCGTATCGGGCGAATTGAGCACAGCTTCTATTGCATCCACGCCGGGGTTGCATATGGAACCGACAGGCAGACTGCCGCAGATATAAGTGTCGTAAATCTTATCATACTCACCTATCTGAGTGTCTGTAAGTCCTGATGTGTTCATATCAATATAATTACTTGTGGAATCACAGCCAAGCTGCATACCTGCATCAAGTCTGTTAATAAGAATTGAGCCTACAACAGACATATCAGCACCGACTGCTTCTTTTTCAACAATTGATGCGAGAATAACGATTTCATCAAGAGTAAGACCTTTTTCATCAGCTTTCTGTGCATAATTATCTGTCCACTTATTTTCAAAGTTGTTGAGGAATTTTTTGATAACGCTGACAGCTGATTCCCCTATATAAAACTCATAGGTATCCGGGAAAAGGTAACCTTCAAGCCAATTGTAGCGACTGTTACGGTTGGTGACAGATTCAAGAAAATCAAACTCTTCGGCAAAATCGGTTTCAGTTATAGCCGCAATGAGCTTTTCTCTTGTGCAGACTTTGTTTTCGGCAAGCATATCGATAATCTGGTCCGCCGTATAGCCTTCAGGGAAAGTCAGAGTAACAGTCTGCGCCGCTGTTGATGATTTACCCTTGATTTCATCAAGCATTTTCTCAAGTCCCATTGAACGGTTAAACTCATAAGTTCTGGCTATGTATCCCTCATTTGTATAACCTATGAATTTTGCGGCAATTTTGCAGAATATAGCATTATTGATTGCTCCTGCTTCGTGAAGCTCATCAATAACATCACCCGTATCCATACCATCTTCAATGACAACTTCGACTGAAATCTTATCCTTTTCGGAGATATGAACAGCAAGCAGGTCGTTTATACAAGAAATACCGACAAAAGCTATACTTACGGAAACAACGATAACAATTGCAAAAATAATACCAACACTTTTTGCATTATTCTTTATCATTCTTTTTTTTGCGGCTTTACGCTTTTCGGCAATTATCATTTCGGGAGTCATACCGTTGGTAAACTTCTGCGAAGTTTTAACAGCAGTTTTCTCGCTGTGAGAATTTCTTGAATAAGGGCTTTTTTTACCATTCTCCTGCTGTTTACGGTTAATCTTACGGTTCTCTCCGTTTTTAACGTAATTGATATGGGAATCGTTATTTGAATTATCCATTTAACTGTATCCTCCATTTCATTAATAGCAAGTCTGCACAACGGATTTTATCTGCAACGCAGTTTGCTCATCACGGAAATATTTTATTATTTCAAAAGCAAATTCACTTGCAGAACCTGCACCTTTTGCCGTAATAATATTTCCGTCAGTGACAGCAAAATCAGATGTCACATCCGCACCGTGAAGCTCCGATTCAAAACCGGGGAAACATACTGCCTTTTTACCTTGCAGAATATTTTTATGACCGAGCACGGAGGGCGCTGCGCAGATTGCCGCAATAAGCAATCCATTTTTGTTACAATAATCTATAGACGACTGAACCTCAGCACTGTTTTCAAGGTTTAATGTACCGGGCATTCCGCCGGGCAAAATAATTCCGTCAGCCTTTGAAATATCAATTTCATCAACGGAAATATCACATAAAACGCTGATATTATGCGCACCTGTGACTGTCTTGCCGGTAACGCCCACGGTTATAACTTCAATATCTGCCCGACGAAGATAATCAATAGGAGTAACAGCCTCAACCTCTTCAAAGCCGTCTGCTAAAAACACATAAACCATAACAATCCTCCGTTACATACAGGGTTGCCCCATAAAATAAGTTTTATCGTTTTCGCCGTTTAAAAAGTATATCATACCTGATTTAACAGTTTCGCTTGCAAAGTCAGGTTTTATAAAATCAAACGGCATACGCAGATTGATTTTTTCATAATTCATATCGGAAAGCAGTGAGAAAATATGCTCGGGCTGTCCGTAAGATGTAAACGCTTCATCAATATTTAAAGCACCGTCGGAATCAGCACTGCCGATTACAAATACCTTATCTTCATCGTCAAAAACTGCGCTTTTCAGTACACCGTACTTATTGGCACAAAATGCGGCAAAATCGAGATAATCCGTACCGAATCGGGCATAATTTTCCGCTGTAATATACTCCCGCATTTCGGGATAAGACAATACTGTATCAAAATACCTTGCATTTCTGTAAGGAGCCAGTTCACTTTTATTTATATGATAAATTCTGTCTTCAAAAACAGTTTTAAAGCCGAATTTTTCATAGTATGAGTAAAGATTTTCATTTGCGGGATACAGATAAAGATAATCATAACCCGCAAGCGTCAGCCTCTGAATTGCATACTTTATCATTTCACCCATATAACCGTGCTTACGGTATTCGGGGAGTGTTGCCGCCGCATAAAGATATTTTGCTTTTTTCTCAGTAATTCCCTCTTTTATGGGAGCATCTATGAGATAAAATGCAGAAACACATTTACCGTCCGATTTATAAGCATAGATATTATTTATATCAGCGGTGTAGTCAAAAAAGAAATTTACAACATCATCGCTGTCACCGAAAACAGTTTTCCAAAGCTCTTTGAGCTCATTTATATCTTCCCTGTCAACGTTGAACTTCCGTACGGGGTCATTTTTCATTACAGCGGAATACTTGTCCAGCAAGAACTCAGGATAATAGGACAGCTTTGCTTTTCTTAACCCCTGAGCACCTGTATCCTCTTCTCTGTTCACATAATCATAGGATGTGAGCATCAGCTTTGTGAAGCCGTTATTGATAACGGGATAAGCATCACGGTATTCAGGCAAAGTTTTTTCATAGTGGGTGCAAAAGGTATTGTTTTTGATTTTTTCACCCATTGTAAAAGCAACAGCTTTGCCGTCGGCATAAAGGATTGCGCCAACATATCCGAGCTCTTCATAATATTTTATTGCTTTTTCAATTGCAGAAAATTCTGCGGCAAGCTCACCGTTATCATCCTGCATAGCCGCAAGCCAGGCTTTTTCAATTTCAAGACATTCGGATATGTTATCTTTTGTTATCGGGTCACAGGAAATATCAGTGTGATTGCGGAAAAAGGCATTTACGTGACCTTTTTTTCCGTGAAATTTTTTGCCCGACAACTCAGCCATATTGCGAACGGAATAGACATATTCGCTTGCATCTCTGTTATATGAAAAATCAAAAACATCGGGAAATATTTCATTCAGCTCAGCTTTATTATTTTCAAGCAGCTGAGAAAACCTCAGTTCCTCCGAGTTTTCACGGCAAAGCACCATAATATGCTCTATAACGGGCTTGATATCACCGCACCCCGAGGGATATGCATAATATCTGCCGAAATCATCCATACCTCTGATGATAAGAAAACCGTTATATTCGGCAATTTCAATATCGTATGCTGAACCCCAGCAAAAAATACTGCCAAAGCTGTAAACACTGCCGTCAGTATTACCGTCGGCAATATAGGAATCAATAAGTTGTTTGTCCGCGATTGATGCCTTTCTGAAATTTATCATCAGAATAAATTATCCTTTCAATATTTTATCATACATAACGAGCAAAAACAAGAATATTACAAAACTGTTATATCTTTTATTTCTTATTTTTACCCCAGCCGAAACGCTCTGAGAACTGTCTTATTACATCGGGAATATAGCTCACAAAAGCCATAAATGTCATTACAACTGCAACGACCACGAGAATCATCATTACGGTATCAGGTAAAGTATATACACTTCTAAATGCGCCGACCTCAGGTCCTACTGCCATTATTACCACCATTACAACATAAAATACAACGGTTGCCAGCTTGCCGAAAATCTCAGCCGCACAGGGACGCATACCCATAGCAATCATAGCGCCGCCTACGGCTAACATAAGAACATCCTTACCTATGAAAAGAAGAAATACCCAGGAAAATGAATGCAGCACGTCATTTTCAGCATTCCAGAACTTTAAGAAAAGAATGATTGCAATGGCAAACACGGTAAGCTTATCTGCAATGGGGTCAAGCATTTTACCCAGATTACTTACCTGATTGAATTTTCTTGCAATTTTACCGTCGATAAGGTCTGAAAAGCCTGATATTGCAAGAACTATAACAGCGGCAACATTATATCCGTTGTAAAAAAGAACTGCAAACACTGGTATAAGAAGTATTCTGATGAACGATAACAGGTTGGGGATTGTTTTCCAGTTTTCAAAGAGAAATGCTAATTTTTCTTTCATAATCAAATCACTCCGTTTTTTAATTAAAATCCTACAAGACTTGCAACAAAAGAGCAAATATATGAATCTGCTGCATAAGCGGCAAGAGTTTCATTTGAGAATGACACAACACAAATAACAGCGGCAACAACAAGAGCATACAGACAGCCCTTAACAAGACCGCAGACTGCGCCGAGAAGAGAATCAAGCTTTTCGGCAAGCTTCGATATTTTAATCAGCTTTGCAACAAGTCTGCCGATGATTTTAAATACAAAAACAAATACAACAGAAAGAACAGCAAAACAAATAATACCGAGAACAGGTAACAGTACAGGTGACACGATCTGACTTTCAAGCTGCTCAACAGTAGTTATACTACTGACGATCTCAGCTGAAATTGTCTGAGAATCAAGAAAGCCTGCGCTGTCAACAAATGCGAGGATTCCGTCGGGAAGAAAATCGAAAACAGACAAAATGTTGTCAAGAACACCTGCAAGTCCACTCTGCACATCTGCATATTTTGCAGTCAGGAATTCAACTACTTTTTCCTTTAATATGTTAGTATAAATAAAATCTGCAACACCTGTTGATGCAAGCTTTGCCGCCAGAACAGCAACAATGCCTGCCACAAGATCGGTTACCGTAACAACAAAGCCTTTTTTTGCACCTACAAACACTATCAGCAGTACAATTGCAACCAAAATAATATCAATAATATAATTCATTATGTCACCTCTTATACCGTTTCATCTTCAAAATAATCAACAACCGCATCATCGGCTGTATCATCATAGCCATAATTGTAAACGGCCTCATAATTTCCGTAAGCGGTACATTTTTTTACCGAATCCGAAGAAAGAACAAAAAGATAATTACCGTTTATTACAATATCCTTATAATAATGCAGACCTGTTGTTGTGCCTACAAGCTTGCCGCTTGAAGAATATGTTTCGGTTTTATCATTAAACAATACGGCGATGCTTTTGTTTGATGAGTCAAGTCCGCAAACCTCACCTGTCAGCTCAACGCTGTACTTAAGTTTACCCGATGAAGTAAAAACAGAAAGTGTATAGCTGTCATCGTGAACGTATGATTTAGTAACTACAGCCGTATAAGCATCCTCAGTAACATTTGCATAGGCAATATCAGCTGAATCATATTCATATACAACCTCCTGCTCTTTTGCAGATATGAGGTATAACCGTTTGTCTGTTACAACTTGTATTTTCTTATCGGACAGGAATTTTGTTCCGATTACTGTTTCATCTGCATAATCAAACTGAGCATATGCGGTATCGTATTCAAAATCAAGAACATACACAGACGAGCAAAGAACGGCATTTTCCGCATTGATTACGGTTACGGCAACCTTTGAGCCGGAATCATTCATAGCAACATCAGCTATATATCCGTTTGTGCAATTCCATTGGTAAATAAGCTTACCATTGCCGTTAAAGCCGTAAAGAATACATTTTGCACTGTCTTTTTCTCTTACTGCAATTGCATAATTACTTTTACTGCTGATTGCCGCATTGATTATATCCTCATTAACCGACTGCTGTGAAACAAGAGACATATTTTTCATAAGAGAATACGTTGACTCACCTTTGTCAAAAATCATACATCTGTTATCTCTCTGCACAAGCACAGGATTGCTGTAGGAATGCTGTTGACGTGCAAATATTTCGCCTGATGCATCCGTGAAAGCAATTTCAGCATCGGCAAGAAGAACAAATCCGTCCTTATTTGAAGAAAATGCATATATATTTTCCGCATCTACGGAATAATCAAATTCATCGACGGAATTTTTTGTAAGTGCCGCCACCATTTTGCCGTTTACGGTTGAAACAAAACCGCCGGATGCGCCGTTGGCTAAGAGAAACACAAGCAGAAGAATTGCCGCAACAGCAAGAATCAGTATTTTCGAAGAAAAGGGAGCAGTATTTTTGTTTTTATTTTTGCTTTTTTTCTTTTTCTTTCGGACAACCTTTTCTTTGTCATCATCCGGATAAATGCGTGTTACACCGTTTGATTCCTCGGAAATGATTCTTTTTTCATTATTAATATTACGCAATTTTATCAACCTCAATAAAATACTTTATCTAAAAACAAACCCTGTGCAGGTGCAGTAACACCGGCATTGGCTCTGTCTGCCGATCGGATAATATATTGAATATCGTTTTTGTCAATTTTACCTTCGTTTACGTTTATAAGTGTGCCGACCATAATCCTTACCATATTGTAAAGAAAGCCATCTGCTTCAACTGAAAATATCACCGTATCACCCTGACGGACAACTGATGCAGCTTTTACAGTACGCACTGTATCGGTAACACTACTGCCTGCTGAGCAGAATGCTTTAAAATCGTATGTACCGATGAAGCTTTGCGCGGCTTCATTAAGGAGATTTTCATCCAATCTGTATTTGTAATGGCAGGCAGTATGAGTGAGAAAGGGATTTTTAATCTGTGAATTCCATATTTTATAAACGTATCGCTTGGATTTACAGTCAAACCTTGAATGGAAATCTTCACGGACTTCCTCACAGGCAAAAACTGCAATATCATCGGGCAGATTTGCATTAAGAGCCTTTACTACGGATTCACAGGAAATTGATTTTTCTGTTCTGAAATTGCAGAAATATTCATTGGCGTGCACTCCTGCATCAGTACGACTGCAACCGTAAACAGTAAGATGCTCGCCAAAAACAGCTTCAACGGCACTTTCAAGTCTGCCCTGAACGGTATCTGCATTAGCCTGCACCTGCCAGCCGTGATAAGCTTTGCCGTTATACATAAGCTTTAATTTAAGATTTCGCATTAAATAACAGCTCCGAAAAAATGATTGAGAAGAATTATTGCCGCAAGAATTAACAAAACGACACAAAGGGCAACGATATCACGCCAGCCTGTATGCATTTTTTTCATTCTTGTTCTGCGGTTACTGCCGTTATAGCAACGACATTCCATAGCAAAAGCAAGCTCATACGCTCTTCTGAATGAATTTACAAAAAGTGGAATAAATATAGGTACGAGAGCTTTTGCACGCTTAATGATATTGCCGTTTTCGAGGTCTGCACCTCTCGCCTTCTGTGCATTCATTATTTTATATATCTCTTCAATGAGAGTAGGAATGAACCGAAGTGCAATAGTCATCATCATTGCAAGCGTATCAACGGGAATATGAAGCTTTTTAAGGGGTGAAAGCAATCTTTCAAGACCGTCTGTCAACGCGGTGGGAGATGTTGTATAAGTAAGAAGAGAGCTTACAAAAATGAGGGATATTATTCTTACTGCCATAAAAATTGCCGTAAAAATGCCGCCTGTTGTGATTTTACCGCCGAAAATTTCAATCGGGGTGCCTGTTTTGTTATAAAAAATCTGCAATGCCGATGTGAAAAATATAAGCAGATATATCATTTTAAGGCCTTTCATAATAACCTTGAATGATATTTTTGAAATCAACCCACAGGCAATTGAAAACAGGAAAATAAGCCCCAATGAAAGGAAGTTCTTGCAAAGGAATATTTCAACAAGAACAAAAACTGTAAATATCAGCTTGAATCTGGGATCGAGCTTGTGAATGAACGAATCACCCGGAAAATACTGACCTAATGTAATATCTTTAATCATTTATGCATTACCTCCCTTTTGAAGATAACGCAGAATCTCATTTTTTGCCTGCTCGGAGGTATATACGGACGTGTTCAGGTCATAACCTGACTTTTTAAGCTCAGCGAAAATTTTTGTTATCTGCGGAATATTAAGTCCCATTTCAACAAGCTCATCTGCGTGAGAAAAAACCTCATCCACACTGCCGCTGAGCGCAACCGTGCCTTTATTGAGAACAACGATTCTGTCAGCAACAGATGCAACGTCCTCCATACTGTGAGAAACTATAATAACGGTGCTGCCCGTAGTTTCACGGTAATTTTTAATAAGTTCAAGAATCGTTTTTCTGCCTCGGGGGTCAAGACCTGCTGCAGGTTCATCCATAATAAGAACTTCGGGCTCCATAGCCATAACGCCTGCAATTGCGACACGCCTTTTTTCACCGCCCGATAAATCAAAGGGGGATTTTTCAAGCATATCATCACGGATGCCTGTAAAAGCGGCGGCTCTTCTTACACGGGCGTCAATTTCTGCATCGGAAAGCCCCATATTGGAAGGACCGAACGCGATATCTTTATATACAGTTGATTCAAAAAGCTGATATTCGGGGTACTGAAAGCAAAGTCCAACTTTAAACCTTGCGGCGTGTGCAGATTCTTTACTTTCGTTTATATCCTTGCCGTTGAGAAATATCTGCCCCTCAGTGGGCTGAAAAAGAGCATTGAAATGCTGAATGAGAGTTGATTTACCCGAACCGGTATGACCGATAATTGCAAGCATTTCACCTTTTTCAACGGTTAAATTTATATTTTTAATTGCGGTAACCTGAAAGGGAGTACCGACTGAATATTCATATGATAAATTTTTTGCTTCGAGAACTGTCATTTTTCATTTCCTCCCGAAACGCAGAATTTAAAAGCTTCAATAAATTCTTCAGGTGTGAGAATACCTTCGGGAAGCTCAACGCCGTTTTTGCGAAGCTCATTTGCAAGCTTTGCGCTCTCCGGCAGCTCAAGACCTGCGTGTTCAATAATATCAGGCTGAGAGAAAACCTCTCTCGGTGTGCCGTCAAGCACAACCTCACCCGAATCCATAACAATAACACGGTCTGCTTTTACTGCTTCGTCCATATAATGAGTTATAAGCACAACTGTTATGCCCAGCTCTTTATTAAGGCGTTGCATAGCAGTCATAACCTCTTCCCTGCCCTTGGGATCAAGCATAGCGGTAGGTTCATCAAGAACGATACATTCAGTCTGCATTGCCATAATACCTGCAATTGCAACTCTCTGCTTCTGACCGCCTGAGAGTTTATGAGGCTGATGAAAGCGGTAATCATACATTCCAACCGATTTAAGAGCATCGTCTACCCTTTTGCGGATTTCTTTCGGCTCTATACCTAAATTTTCGGGGCCGAATGCAACATCCTCTTCTACAATCGTGGCAACGATCTGGTTATCGGGATTCTGAAAAACCACACCGACAGTCTGCCTGATATCGTATTCAAGTTTTTCATCGACAGTATCCATACCTTTGATATATACCTTACCGCTTTCAGGCATAATTATAGCGTTGGAAAGCTTGGCAATGGTTGATTTTCCCGAGCCGTTATGACCGAGAATTGCAACAAATTCACCTTTTTTTATATCTATGTTAATATTCTTAAGAGCAAGCGGTAAAGGTGTATCGGTATCTGATTCGTATCTGTACGATACATCTCTGAAGCTTATAAGTGTATTATCGTTCATTTATAAATTCCTTAATAATTACTGATTTTCTCTTTATTTCTGCCAGACGGCGGTTGAGCCGCAAGGCAGACACAAGCCTGTAGATGTAACGGGAAGTCCCAATTCATCGGCAGAAACACTTCCGCCGAAAACAGGCTTTATAACAGAGCCGAGTATGTACTGCATAACAGCGGGAGAAAGCCCCGTTGTGTATGAATTGAGCAGGAAGAGCAGTGAGTCCTGCGTGAGAAGCTCTCTGCATAGATTGCAGAGGTGATATACTTCGTCCTCCAGCTTCCATACTTCTCCGCCCGGTCCTCTGCCGTATGATGGCGGGTCCATTATTATAATGTCATAATGATTGCCGCGCCTTATTTCTCTCTCAACGAACTTTATACAGTCATCAACAAGCCATCTTACAGGCATTTTATCAGTACCTGATGATACTGAATTCTCTTTTGCCCACAGTACCATACCCTTTGATGCGTCAACGTGAGTAACAGCCGCACCCGCTTTGAGTGCGGAAACTGTTGCGCCGCCTGTGTATGCAAACAGGTTGAGAACCTTGACTTCCCTGTCCTGTTTTTTGATTGTATCGGCAACAAAGTCCCAGTTTACAGCCTGCTCGGGAAAAAGCCCGGTGTGCTTGAAACCCATTGTTTTTATATTGAATGTGAGCTGATTATAGTCTATTGTCCAGCGGTCAGGAATGTTTTTATAAACCTCCCATTTGCCGCCACCGCTGTTTGAGCGGAAATATCTCGCATCCGCATTTCTCCACAGAGGATGTTTTTTGGGAGTATTCCATATTACCTGAGGGTCGGGACGGATAAGCGTGACATTGCCCCAACGCTCAAGGCGTTCACCGCCTGAACAGTCAATTAATTCATAATCTGCCCATTTATCGGAAATTCGCATTTTAAATAAGCCTTTCTGCTACGATTTCGGCAATTGTACTGCCAAGTCTTTCAATCTGTTCAAGGTCCTTGCCTTCAAGCATTACTCTTACAAGAGGCTCTGTGCCCGATGCTCTTACAAGAACTCTGCCGTTTTCTCCGAGTTCTTTCTCGGCTGCTTCAATTGCAAGCTTAATGTCCTTATCTTCGCTAAGTCTGTGCTTACCGAATGCTGATACTTTAACATTTTTAAGCACCTGTGGGAAAATTTCGATTTCATCTGCAAGCTCGTCAAGAGTTTTGCCCGTATCTCTTATGATATTGAGAATCTGTACTGCCGAGAGCTGACCGTCACCTGTAGTAGCGTGTTCAAGGAATATAAGGTGGCCTGACTGCTCACCGCCGATATGATAGCCTTTTTCAAGCATACATTCGAGAACATATCTGTCGCCGACCTTGGTCTTTTCACAGTTGATACCGTTTTTGTCGCAGAAGGCAAACAGCCCCATATTACTCATAACGGTTGCAACAAGTGCATTGCCGTTGAGCTTATTTTTTTCTTTAAAATACTTTGCGGCAATGCCCATAAGCTTATCACCGTCAACAAGTTTGCCGTTTCTGTCAACCGCAAGAAGTCTGTCTGCATCACCGTCAAAAGCAAAGCCTAAATCAAGACCGTTTTCAACAACAAATGCGGAAAGAGCTTCGATATGAGTAGAACCGCAGTTTTCGTTGATGTTTGTGCCGTTGGGATTTGCATTGATTACAAAGCATTCTGCTCCGAGCTGTTTGAAAAGAGTATTTGCAGTAACGCTTGCAGAACCGTTTGCACAGTCGAGGGCAATACGCATACCGTAGAATAATCTGTCAGCGGTATGAGCAAGGTGATTTATATAATCTGAAATCGCATTCTGTGCAATTGTAACTTTACCTACGCCTCCGCCGATGATAACGGGAGGAGTCTTTACTTCATCAAGAATAATAGCTTCGATTTCCTGCTCCATAGCATCGGGAAGCTTATAGCCTGTTGACTGGAATATTTTAATGCCGTTGTACTCACAGGGGTTATGTGATGCGGAAATCATTACACCTGCATCATAACCGTACTCTTTTACGAGATACGCAACAGCAGGAGTGGGAACCGTGCCGAGCATAAGAACGTCTACACCTACTGAACAAAGTCCGGATGCAATGGCAGCTGAAAGCATATCGGCTGATTTTCTTGTGTCAGCACCGATAAGAACTCTCGGCTTGTGATCTGTGTTTTCCGCAAGTACCATTGCAGCAGCTCTGCCTATCTTCATAGCAAGCTCAACTGTAATTTCAGTATTGGCAATACCTCTTGCACCGTCTGTGCCGAATAATCTACCCATTAAAATCAATTCCTTCCATTAAATGTATATTTTATAGCTTATGAATATTAATTTTGTTTTAATACAGCCCCTGCTGACCAGGTTTTTCAATGCCTAAATGTGCGTATGCGGCATTGGTAACTACTCTGCCTCGGGGTGTTCTGCCAAGGAAACCTATCTGCATAAGATAAGGCTCGTACACATCCTCAATTGTGACGGATTCTTCACCTATTGCGGCGGCTATGGTATCAAGACCTACAGGTCCGCCGTTGTAATTATTTATCATTGTTGTGAGAATGAGTCTGTCAATATTATCAAGCCCCAATTCATCAATTTCCATTTTTGAAAGAGCAAGCCTTGCATCTGTTTCGGTAATCATACCGCTTCCCACAACCTGAGCAAAATCTCTTGCTCGCTTTAAAAGTCTGTTGGCTATTCGCGGTGTACCTCTTGACCTTGATGCTATTTCCAACGCGCCGTCCTCGTCAATATCGATACCGAGAATAGATGCGCTTCTTTTAACAATCTGTGCAAGCTCGTAAGGTGTGTACAGTTCAAGTCTTAAAACAACACCGAAACGGTCGCGCAGAGGCGCTGTGAGTTGACCTGCTCTTGTGGTCGCACCGACCAAAGTGAATTTTTTCAGATCAAGTCTTATCGACCTTGCGGAAGGACCTTTGCCGATAATAATGTCAATAACATTGTCTTCCATAGCAGGATAGAGAACTTCTTCTACACTTCTTGAAAGACGGTGAATCTCGTCAATGAAAAGTACGTCGCCTTCGTTAAGATTTGTAAGCAAAGCTGCCAGATCGCCCGGTTTTTCTATTGCAGGGCCGGATGTTACTCTTATCTGCACTCCCATCTGATTGGCAATAATACCTGCAAGAGTGGTTTTACCAAGACCGGGAGGACCGTAAAGCAGAACGTGATCGAGTGTTTCATTTCTGCCCAAAGCCGCATCCATATATATTTTAAGATTTTCCTTAACTTTTTCCTGACCGATATAATCATCAAGAGTTTTGGGTCTTAAAGAAACCTCCGTTTCGGAATCTGCCGAATTGAAATCGGGAGACATCATTCTGTATTCTTCCTCATTTGGCATAACATATCACCCTTTTCTCACAGATTTTTTGAAAGCAGAACAAGAGCTTTCTTTATCATATCCTCAACGGACAGGGATGCATCCAATGATCTTACAGCCTTTGATGCATCGTGCTGTGTATAGCCGAGAAACTGAAGTGCAGAAACCGCTTCAGCTATGTTTGCGGATGCCGATTCCGAATAATCGGACAGAACATCAGTATCGTCACCCGATACATCAACAGACAGCTTACCCTTAAGCTCAAGAACTATACGCTGTGCGAGCTTCGGCCCCACGCCCTGCGCCTTTGTAACGGCTTTATGGTCACCGTTTGATACTGCAAGTGCAAGTCTTTCGGGGGTCATTTCCGAAAGAACTGCAAGAGCCGCCTTCGGACCTACGCCTGAAATTGCAATAAGGAGTTTAAAACAGTCAAGCTCCTGTAAATCATAAAAGCCGAAAAGGTCAAGTGCATCTTCTTTAACTGAAAGATATGTATAAAGTGTAACCTTATTGCCTGTTGAGCCGATTTTTTTTAATGTGTTCAATGATACATTGCATTTGAATGCAACGCCCGAACATTCCACAGCAACAGAGCTTGCATCAGATGCGATTATATTGCCTGTAATTGAATAAAACATTGAATTTTCCTCACTTATACTTTAACATACCGAGTGCCGAACCGCTTGAATGAGCGTGGCAAATAGCCATAGCAAGAGCATCAGCAGTATCATCGGGTTTAGGTACCTTTTCGAGATTGAGAAGCAGTTTTGTCATTTCCTGCACCTGTTTTTTTTCTGCTCTGCCGTAGCCTACAACACTTTGCTTTACCTGCAGGGGCGTGTACTCAAAAATTCCGAGACCGCGCTGTTTTGCCGACAGAAGAATAACGCCTCTTGCCTGAGCTACATCAATGGCGGTTTTAGCGTTTGTATTGAAAAACAGTTTTTCTATTGCCATTGCATCGGGGGAAAATCTTTCGATAATTGCTGAAAGCTGTGTATAGATATGCATCAGTCGGTCATTGAAATCAGTATGTGCGTCGGTTGTAACTGCGCCGAAATCAAGAACCTTAAAGTGATTGTTTTTATACTCAATAACACCGTAACCAACAATGGCATATCCGGGGTCGATACCTAAAATTACCAAAAATTCACCCACTATCTCATTTTAAATCATCTTAGTATAGCACAACCGTACCGATTTAGCAAGTCAATTCTCTATTTTAAATATTTTATTTATTGATTTTTTTATGATTGTATGATATCATTCTGTTATATAAAATTCAGGAGAGATTGAATATGTCAGATTACTTACATATGCGTCACGGCAATGATTCGCAAAAAGAGGAATTAATGGCGCTTTTGAATAAAACCTTCGGTTTTACAACTGATGAAGAAAAATTTGAAACTCTTATACCCAAGCTTTATAACGATGAATATCATCCTGCACAGAATAACATAATTCTTGATGTAAACGGCGAAATGAGAGCGGCTGTAGGTGTATACTACGGTTCATTTTTCGTCGGTGATGAAAAGCTCAAGACTGCAGGAATCGGCAATGTTGCCACTCACCCCGATTATCAGGGTGAGGGTTATATGAAATTCTGTATGGCACTTGCTATGGATGAAATCAAGCAAAGTATGGCAGATATAGCAATGCTCGGCGGAGCAAGACAGCGTTATGCTCATTACGGCTTTGAACACGGCGGTGCAAAATATGAATTCACATACGGACAGGAAAATGTCAGAAGAAAGTTCTTTTGTGATAAAAAATCAAAATTTACCGCAAAACTTATAGAAAAAACAGACAAGGATATCCTTGAAAAAATCACGGAAATCTATAACAGCAGAATTTTCAAAGCTGAAAGAACAACAGACACAATGTACGACATATTAAAGACCTGGAATGCTAATCCCTATGCTGTATTTGACGGTGTCGAATTCAAGGGTTGGTACGTTTTCAACAAGGAAACGGACTGTACATTTGAGCTCGGCTTTGTCAATGCGGAAGATATTGAGGATATTGTTATAAGCGCACTTGAAATCTGCGGTAAAAAGCAGTTTAAAATTTCAGCCGCCCCCTTTGAAATTCAGCTTTGCAAATTCCTCGGACTCAACTGCGAAAATTATAATATTATACATTCCGAAATGTACAATATTATGTGCTATGAGAACGTAATAAGAGCATTTTTAAAGCTCAAATCAAAATTCAACAAGCTTAATGACGGCGAATGTGTGCTTTTCATCGAGGGCAACAAGCTCCACGAGCAGATTAAAATTACTGTTAAGGATAATAATGTTACCGTATGTGAAACAGATGAAAAGCCTGACCTTGCACTGAAACATCTCGACGCAATGCGTCTTGTGGCAGGTCTTTATTCCGACAGAAGAAATGAACTCCCTGCCGCCTGTGCATCTTGGTTCCCGCTTCCCATTTATGTTGCACCTTCCGATACTGTATGAGGTGATATTATGTTCCGTGAAATGAGAAGAAATGCACAGCAGCTAACTGAAAATGAGTGTATTGATATATTAAACAATTCCACATCGGGCGTGCTTGCAGTAGCCGGTGATGATAATTACCCATATGCAGTTCCTCTGAGTTTTGTATACGATAACGGAAAGATATATTTCCACTGTGCTCTTACAGGTCATAAGACTGATGCCATTGAAAGAAACGAAAAAGTTTCATTTTGTGTAATATCTCAGGATAAAATCTATCCCGAGGAATTCACAGCTCTTTACAAAAGTGTTATTTTGTTTGGCAAAGCTCATATAATTAAATCAAACGATGAAAAACATAAAGCCATTACTCTGCTTGCAAAAAAGTATTCTCCGCACCAGACAAATACGGATGAGGTTGTTGCAGAGAGCTTTGATAATTTTCACATTGTAAGAATAGATATTGAGCATATGACGGGTAAGCAGGCAAAAGAGCTTATGAATTCATAAAAAATTCATTATTTTACAACACAGATACAACACATTTTCAAATATGTATATGTTAAAATCATTTTAAGGGGGCTATATTATGAAAAAATCGCAATTAATATTTAAAGCAATAGATGTTGTTTGTGAAAAATCCCAGAATCCCTTTAACTATGACAACATTTACTGTATCAGGGATATTCCTTTTAACAATGAGGACAAAGCTCTTACCTGCGGTGACTTGTATTTCAATCCTTTGATACTTAAAGACGGCAAAAAGCATCCCATTATTGTCAATATTCACGGCGGCGGATTCGTTATGGGTGACAAGCGTTACAGAAAAACCCTGTGTGAATACTACGCAAGCAAGGATAATTATGTATTCAACATTAACCACCGTTTACCGCCTGCTGTTGACATATTCGGTTGTCTTAATGATGTTGTTGACGCGGTTAATTACGTAGAAAAGCTTGCTGAGGAATACAGCATTGATTTAAATAAAATCGTTGTTACCGGTGATTCATCGGGTGCTTATCTGGCGTCGCAGATTATGGCAATAAAATCAAACCCCATACTTTGCGAAAAAACCAAAGCAAAGCCTGTAAATGTTGATATTGCCGCGCTTCTGCTGCACAGCGGACCGTACGATATGGTTACTATGATGTCAGTTGTTATGCCAATGGGAATAATTCCCGAATTGGCTTCCCTGCTTGTCGGTTACGACCTCAAAGAAGATATGAGCGACATCAAGGATTACAAATATTATGATTATATGTCTCCGATTGATTTTGTTAATGAGAAATGGTGCCCAACTTTCATTTCCTGGTCGGATTCGGATATGATCTGCACCAATCAGGGCAGACCTATGGCTGAAAAGCTTATGAAATACTGTCCTAAGGTTTCCACATTTTATGCAGAGGGATTATCAAACGGACATTGCTTTCACCTTTCAATGAAAAAGGACATTTCAATGCAATGCCTTGAAAACAGTATGAAATTTATCGAAAGTCTGTTTGCAGAAAAAGAAACAGTAATCGCATAAAAAAACAACAGAGATAGGCATTTTAACGCTTATCTCTGTTTTAATTATTTATTTTTCGCCGCGCTCACGGATGATGTAGCGTGTAGGTGTACCTTCAAGACCGAAAACCTCACGGATTCGGTTATCAATATAACGCTGATAGCTGTAATGGAACAACTCTTTGTTATTGACAAAGCACACAAATGTGGGCGGTCTTGTAGAAGGCTGTGTCATATAATAAATCTTAAGTCGCTTACCCTTATCTGTAGGCGGCTGAACTCTTGTCTGGGCATCCGCAAGAATTTCATTAAGTCTGCCGGTTCTGATACGCATAGCATTCTGCGCATCAACAGCATTGATAAGCTCAAACAGCTTATTGATTCTGAGACCTGTTTTTGCAGAAATGAATATAATGGGAGCGTAGGACATAAATGAAAAATCATTCATCAGCTTTTTGCGGTATGCATCCATTGTCTTACCGTCTTTTTCAACAGCATCCCATTTATTTACAACAATAATACAGCCTTTACCCTCTTCGTGGGCAATGCCGGCTATTTTGGAATCCTGCTCGGTAAAGCCTTCTGTAGCATCAATCATAATAACGCACACATTTGACCTCTGAACCGCCATAATAGCACGCATAACGCTGTATTTTTCAATAGTGTCGTCTACTTTGGATTTTCTGCGCAGACCTGCAGTATCAATAAGCAGGAATTTACCGTATTGATTCTCAACTGCAGTATCGGTTGCATCACGGGTTGTGCCCGCAATATTTGAAACGATTACTCTTTCCTCACCGCAGATAGCGTTAACAAGAGATGATTTGCCTACATTGGGTTTGCCGATAATTGCAACCTTGATAGAGTCATCCTCATTCTCTTCTGTTACAGTTTCACCTATATATTTATAAACCTCATCGAGAAGGTCACCTGTACCGTGACCGTGTGCCGCGGAAACGCCTATCGGGTCACCAAGACCGAGATTATAGAACTCGTAGATCTCAACGGGCGGAGCTCCTATAGAATCGCACTTGTTTACACAAAGAACAATCGGTTTGCCGCTTTTTAAAAGCATTGTCGCAACTTCAGCATCGGTTGCAACCACACCCGTTTTTATATCTGTAACAAAAATTATAACGTCTGCGCTGTCAATTGCAATCTGAGCCTGACGCCTCATCTGTGACAGAATAATATCATCGGAATAAGGCTCAATACCGCCTGTATCAACGAGCAGGAAGCTTTTTCCGAGCCATTCACAGTCCGCATAAAGCCTGTCCCTTGTAACACCGGGAGTATCATCAACAATAGCAAGTCGCTGACCGCAGAGCTTATTGAAAAGCGTGGACTTACCGACATTCGGTCTGCCGACTATTGCAACGATTGGTTTTTCCATATATCCGCAACTCCTTTCTACGTGTTATTGTACTTTAATACAACACTAAAAAGGCGGGGAATGATTTCTCCGCCTTAAATGTCAGAAATAAACTAATTATTCCTCTACGCTGATAACCTGTCTGCCGTTGTAGTAGCCACAGTTAGCGCATACTTTATGTGTTTCTTTGTATTCACCGCACTGAGCGCACTTCTGGAGAGAGGGTGCCTCCATCTTCCAAACGCTTGAACGTCTCTTATCTCTTCTTGCACGGGAAACTCTTCTTGCAGGTACTGCCATTATAAAAACCTCCTAATAATTTACACTCTTATTCATTACTGTCCAAAAGCTGTTGTAACGCCGCAAGCCTTGGGTCAACAGGCTTTTTGCAGTTACAGGTACCTTCGTTTAGGTCTGTTCCGCAATAGGGACACAAGCCTTTACAGGCATCCTTGCACAAAAACCTTGCAGGGAGAGAAAGATAAACATCCTCAAGCACAAGTTCGTCAAGATTAAGCACCATATTCTCAACTAAAATGAAATCGTCATTATCTTCATCATTAAGCTGAGAAACAAGCAGATGCTCCATTGGTACGCTGAGCTTTTTGACTATATCCTTGGCACACTTTGCACACTGAACGGAAACTGAACATTCAACATCAGCGTTTAACGCTACTATGCTGTTGGCACTTTTGATTCGACCTTTTACAGTAACGGGAGAAGCAAAAAGTTCATCCTCACTTGTAAACTGATAGTCAATATCAAGTGTGCCGTCGTCTTCAAAAAAGCGACGAAGTTCAATATTCATTTGCAAAGTCCTCCAAAATACGAACAGGGTATATTATATATTCATTTTACGGTTTTGTCAATAACTTTTTGAGAAATTTTTTACCGCAAAACAGGATTTTTTAGTAATTAAATCACTTAAGTTCACAGAATGCGAGAACTCTTTCAGGGATATTTTCTGTTTCTGTTGAAACTGTAAATGTAAACTTAACGTCTGCATCTGCAGAAAGAGCATTGACCTTTGTAAGGAAATCTGCAAGCTCCTCGTAATCTCTTGAGCCTATACGAAGTGTTGCATCAACAAGAATATCTGTAATATCGTGATCACCTGCGCAAAGTCCTGCAAGCAAACCGTAGAATGCATCAAAGCCGCTTACTGCATAATGGTCTGCAGAAACAAGTCTTACACTGGGCTTTACATCGTATCTGAGAGCATCCTTCTGCTCAACACAGATAACGTGGCCCTGAGATGCCTTGTAAGCATCATCAATAAGAGCTAAGAGCTTCTTTGTTTTGCCGCTTCCTTTTGTTCCGGTAAGTAATGTAATCATTTGTATTTCTCCTTTACTTTATAATAACGGTTAACCGTCAATTCTCTTTTTAAGACTGTCAGCAAGCTCCTCATAACCGGGTTTACCCAGCAATGCAAACATATTTTTCTTATAGCTTTCAACTCCCGGCTGATCAAAGGGATTTACACCCAGCATATAGCCTGAAACTGCACAAGCCTTTTCAAGAAAATATATCAGATAACCTAAATTATATTCATCCATTTTGTCAACTTCAAGAACGATATTGGGAACATCGCCGTCTGTATGAGCGAGAATTGTACCCTCAAAAGCCTTGGAGTTAACGTACGACATTGTCTTGCCTGCAATAAAGTTAAGACCGTCGCTGTTGTTTTCGTCTTTATCTATAACGATATCGCACTTTGGCTCGTTAAAGATAACGACTGTTTCAAATAACTGACGCTGTCCCTCCTGAACATACTGACCGAGCGAATGAAGATCGGTTGAGTAAATTGCAGAGGACGGGAAGATACCCTTGTTATTTTTGCCTTCGCTTTCGCCGTAAAGCTGTTTGAACCATTCATTCATCATTGTGTAATCGGGTTCATAGCTTACCATCATTTCAACATTCTTGCCTTTTCTTAAAAGAATGTTTCTGATTGCGGCGTATTTACAGCAGTCGTTTGAAAGAACGTCTGCATTTTCGCACTTTTTCATAGAATCGAATGCGCCTTTCATAAGGGCATCAATATCTACGCCTGCGACTGCGATGGGAAGAAGACCTACCGCTGTAAGAACGGAGAATCTGCCGCCTACGTCATCGGGTACAACGAATGTCTGATAGCCTTCGCTGTCTGCCATTTCTTTGAGTGTACCTTTTACCTTATCGGTAGTGGCATAAATTCTGCCTGCGGCTTCTTTTTCGCCGTATTTTTCTACAAGGAGCGCCTTGAAAAGTCTGAATGCAACTGCAGGCTCTGTGGTAGTGCCTGATTTTGAAATAACGTTAACAGAAAAATCACAGTTTTTGCAGATAGCAAGAACTTCGGAAATCTCTGTGGGACTTAAAGAATTACCTACAAAGAATATTTTGGGTGTATCTTTAGCAATAACATTGTAATTTTTGGATTTACAGAATTCGATTGCGGCTCTTGCGCCGAGGTATGAACCTCCGATACCGATAACAACAAGTACGTCGGAATCTTTATTTATTTTTTCTGCTGCGGCTTTGATGCGGGCAAATTCTTCCTTGTCGTAATTTTCGGGAAGATTGAGCCAACCGTGAAAATCATTACCTGCGGCAGTTGCTTTTTTTGAATAGAGTTTTTCATAAGCATCCTTTACTTCACCTTCAACAGCTGCAATATCTGCTTCGCTGACGAATGATGAGAGATACTTACAATTGAGTTTAATCGCCATTGTGTATGCCTCGCAAAATAATTAATTTGGTTTATTATACTATAGACTTTAAAATTTTTCAATAGAAATTTGGACATTCTTATATATTTTTTTTATTTTCCATCAAAAACAGGTCAGCAGCTTATAAAAAGCCGTAAAGAAATTTATTTTTTCAACCGCGGATGCTGTAGTTATATCATATTCACTGACTACCTCTTCTCCGAGATAAACTTTCACCTTTCCGACCTGCGCTCCTTCATCAACGGGTGCCTCCACACTTTCGGGAAGGTCAATTCTGATATTTATTTCATTATTATTGTTTTTGTTCACAAGCAGTGCCGATAAAGACGGAATAACGAGTGCCACGTTTTCCTCTTTGCCGTGGGTGACTTTCAAATCCCACACCAATGATGAATCAAAAACAGGCTGAACGATTTTATAGTTTGCAAAGCCCCAATTGAGAAGATTCTGCGCTGAGGTAAAGCGGTCATTACTGTTATCACTGCCTAAAACAACCGCTATAAGCTCCATTGAATCTCTTTCAGCCGTTGCACAGATACAGCAACCGGCTTTTTCGGTGGTTCCCGTTTTCAGTCCTGTGATTCCGTCATAATAACGTATAAGCTTATTTGTATTGACAAGCTGAGTTTCGCCGTCACGCAGAGAATCCATCCATACCGTAGTATATTGCTTGATAAAATCGTGATTTGCCATAAGCTCCCTTGCCATTAACGCTATATCGTATGCGGTAGTCAGATGTGTTTCGGTTGTATCGTCAAGACCTGAGCAATTATCAAAATGAGTATTTGTCATTCCCAGCTGTTCAGCCTTTTTATTCATTTCGGTAACAAAGGCTTCTTCACTTCCGCTTAAATATTCACCCAACAGTGTGCAGGCATCGTTTGCGCTGTAGATACAAGTAGCTTTAAGCAGTTCCTCAACGGTCATAATTTCTCCCTGTTCAAGCCATATCTGTGAACCGCCCTTTGATGCGGCAGTTGCGGTACAGGTTATTTCGTCGGACAGTTTTATTCTGCCCGAATCTATGGCTTCACAAACAAGCAGAATAGTCATAATCTTTGTAACCGATGCAGGATAGAGCTGTTCGTTTTCATTTTCAGCGTAAAGCACCTTACCTGTGGATTTCTCCATAAGTACAACTGCTTTGGCGTATGTTTCAATCTGCACATCAGCTGAAACTGCCGCAACATCAATTATATCGTCTGAAATTTCGGGCGATTGAGTATACGCAATTTCTTCCGCAACTGAAATATTGGTCGCAAATGCGGTCAGAGTGAAATTCAATAAAAAACACAATGTAATAAAAATTGTAACCGTTCTTTTCATTATAACACACCTTTATATAATATTATGTAATAAATTTTATGCCCAAGCTTACTTCAATATACTTGCTTTTTGTCCCCGTGTTGTTTATAATTGGTGACAGGATGTGATAATTAATGAAAGCAGCAATTTATACACTCGGATGCAAGGTAAATCAGTATGAATCCGAAGAAATGACAGAAATGCTTACAAAAAACGGCTATCTTGTGGTAAGTCCCAAAGAAGATGCCGATGTATATATAGTGAACTCCTGCACGGTAACGGCGGAAAGCAACCGAAAAACAAGGCAGGCTGTGCGTAAATTCAAATCCGCACACCCCGATGCCGTTATTGTTATGACCGGCTGTGTACCTCAGGCTTTCCCCGAAGAAGCTCTTTCCGTAAAAGAAGCCGACATAATTCTGGGCAATAAAAACAACAGACTGCTTGTAGATTCACTTAACAGATATTTCAGCGAGCATAAAAATGTTGTTAATATTTCCGACCACAAGAATGACGACAAGTACAACGGCGGAATAATTACGGAATTTTCGGGGCATACGAGAGCGTTTGTAAAAATTCAGGACGGCTGTAACAGATTCTGCTCTTACTGTGCTATCCCCTACGCAAGGGGCAGAAGCAGGTCAAAAGCTCTTGATGACGTAAAAGCGGAAATCAGTTCCCTTGCAAAAAACGGCTTTAAAGAGGTTGTTTTTGTCGGAATAAACCTTTCTGCATACGGCAGAGATATAGGCTGTACGCTTGCAGATGCCGTTGTTGCCGCAGAAAACACAGACGGAATTGAGCGCATAAGGCTCGGCTCTCTTGAACCCGACCACATCACGGACGAAATGATTGATGTTTTTTCATCCTGTAAAAAATTCTGCCCTCAGTTTCACATTTCCCTGCAAAGCGGATGCGATACCGTACTTAAAAGAATGAACAGGCATTACAATTCGGCTGAATATGCATCTCTCGTAGAAAAGCTCCGCAACACCTTTGAGGATGCATCAATAACGACCGATATTATTACGGGATTTCCCGGAGAAACTGATGAAGAATTCAGACAGACCGTTGAATTTGCAAAAAGTATAAAATTTGAAAAGGTACACGTATTCCCCTATTCAATAAGAGAGGGCACAAAAGCTGCTGAAATGGCAGGACAGATACTCAATTCTGTTAAAAGCGCAAGGGCGGCAGAGCTTTCAGCTGTTTGCGAGAATTTGCGGGCTGAAGCATTCGGCGATATAATCGGCAAAACCTGTTCCGTACTGTTTGAAGCGCCGAAAAACGGATATCAGTGCGGATACACAAAGAATTACACTCCCGTTACTGTAAAAACGGATAAATGCCTTACAGGCATTATCAAAGATGTTAAAATCACCGGAGTAAGCGGCGAAAACTGCATTGGTGAATTAATTTAAAAACTTAACTTTTTCTTTACTTTTTATTGTGTTTATCTTGCTTTCGGTGTGGTTTAATATAATCACAACCGTGACACTTCATAAAGGAGACTATACAAATGTATACTGTTCTTGTCTGCGACGACGATTCGGCAATCCTTGAATCAATTGAAATCTATTTAAAATCGGAGGGGTATAACATTATCACAGCCTGTGACGGTGTTGACGCTCTCGAAAAAATAGAAGCAAATGAGATTCACTGTCTTGTGCTTGACATTATGATGCCGAGAATGGACGGACTTAAAACGACGATCAGAATAAGGGAAAAGTACAACTTCCCTATTATTCTGCTTTCGGCAAAGAGTGAAGATACGGACAAAATAACAGGTTTAGGCTTCGGTGCCGACGACTATGTTACAAAGCCGTTCAATCCTCTTGAGCTTGTTGCAAGGGTCAAATCACAGATAAGACGTTACAGTATGCTCGGAAGTATGAAGAAAAGCGAAAATATGCTTATAACGGGCGGTCTCACTCTCAACAGGGACAGCAAGGAAGTGCTTGTTGACGGCGAGAGCGTTACACTCACCGCCAAGGAATACAGCATATTGGAGTATCTTATGCTTAATATGGGAAGAGTTTTATCGGGCACTCAAATTTATGAAGCGGTATGGAATGAGCCGGCCTTTCACACCGAAAAAACTGTCACGGTGCACATAAGGAATATTCGGGAGAAAATTGAAATCAACCCGAAGGACCCTAAATACTTAAAGGTGGTGTGGGGACTTGGCTACAAAATCGAAAAAATTTAAACACACATTATTTGCAAAGGGACTGTGTCTGATACTTGCGGTTGCTATGTTTTTCATAGCGGCGTTGAGTGCATTGACGTTTGTGCAGGCAATGACGATTTACGGCCCCGAAGATTACATTGACGGTAACTACGGTACATTTTACAGCTCATATGCGTTTGCCGATCAGTTCAGCAGTGATGCGTATAAGATTGCAGAGATTGCAGACAGCAACACGTCAGACATTGATTCGGCAATATCCGCACAGACAGATGCAGTTGTGACCGAGGCGGTAAATGCTTATCTTGACAAAAAGGCGGGCATAATTAAAGCTGAGCTGGAATATGCGGTAAACAATTATGATGAATCATATTTCAATTATGAATACTCCGCTGAACTGATAACAATACCAGACGGTGCAGAAGCAGATACCGCCGACCCCGGTGCGGTTGAAGAAACAACGGTTGTGCCGAAGAATATTGAAGCGGCACAGAAAATTCTCAATTCGGCATCGGGAAGGGATTTTCTTAACTACGAGGCGCTTGTAAGAAGTGAAGCATTTGATATGGATTTCAGCAGCGAAGCGAAAATTTACTACAGCCAGCCGGATGATGCTCAGGGAAATACTGACAATGGTGCTGGGGCGCACGATTCAACAAACTATATTTATACAATCACTTTTATGGTAAGCAATCTCAATTACTCCGAAACACAGATAAAATCGGAATTTTACTCGCAGTACAAAGGTCAGCAGCAGAGCTTTATAAACGATCTGACATTCAATGCCTCCTCTTACAGATATGCAATTGAGGAGCTCGAAAACCTGAAATACTATGCAGAGGATTCCCAGGGAAATGCTTTTACCAACATTGAGGGGCAGTTTAATCCGTCGGATATAAATTCGTATAGTGTATATGCTTATTTCGACGGTACGAATGTATATACAAAGGGTATTGAAGACAGGTACACAACAAAAGAATATCTTGAAAAAAATCTTCAGCTCTCAAGCGGCAAATGCGTATACGTCTATATGGAAGATGTTGTTGCAGGTACGGATTATTATGATGTTTACAGCGAAATCTGCACGGCGTATCACGAATATCAGAATTTTTCGGCAATAATGCTTATTGCGATATTTTTAATCAGTCTGCTTTCGGCTGTGCTTCTGCTTATAACCTACGGCTGTATCTGCGGTCACAGCAACGAGTATGACGTCCCCGTTACGGCGATGATTGACAGAATACCTACGGATATCCATTTTATACTATCATTCGGTCTTATCGTAGCCGGTGTTGTTTTTGCATTGGTCGTATTCAGCGACACTATGTTCAATAATTCCAATCCCTACGTATACTTCGGAGTGGTTCGTTACGGCATATCGGCTCTTGCCGCCGCTTGCTGGCTCGTACTGTGCGAATGGGTTGCATCAACTGCAAGAATTAAAAAAGCAGGATATTCGTTCCTAAAAGGAATGCTTATTGCTAAATTCATAAGCTGGAACATCAAAGGATTCAAAAAGTTCAAGAACAGTGTAGTCAGGTTATTTTCTTATAAACCGCAGAAAATGCAGAAGCTGACTATTGCATTCATCATTGGTTATATTCTTGTTAATCTGTTACTTATAGCAGCTTCAGCATTCTTTTCGTTCTTTTTATATGCAGAGTTAACGTGTCTTATCTGTATTGCCCTGTTAATCACTTTCAATATTCTTGTTATCATTTTCTTAATGAAATACGTAAGAATGTTTGACACAATCATTACAGCGACCTGTAAGCACGTGAACATTGATTTCGGCAACGAAAAAGTGCCCGTTGAGCTGAAGCTTCTTGCAGACAACCTTGCAAATTCAAATGCGGAGCTTGAAAAAGCCGTTGCACAGGCAGTAAAAGACGAGCAGATGAAAACGGAGCTTATAACAAACGTTTCACACGACCTTAAGACTCCCCTTACGTCTTTGATAACATATTCTGACCTGCTGTCGAAATGCGATATTACAGACGAAAACGCAATTAAATACACAGATGTAATTCATAAGCAGTCATTCAAACTGAAAAGGCTTATTGAAGACCTGATTGAGGCATCAAAGGTCTCCACAGGCAACGTTACGCTTAATATGTCAATTCTCAATCTGTCGGAGCTTGCGGTGCAGGCAATTGTGGAATACGCTCCCGAAACAGAGAAAAACGGCAACGAGCTCGTATTCAACGAACCCGATAATGCTCCTAAAGTTATAGCCGACAGCGCAAAGACATACAGAATAATATCAAATCTTCTCAGCAATGCGAAGAAATATTCCGCACCGAACACGAGAATTTATGTTTCCGTGTACACAGACGGAGTAAACGGATATTTTGAAGTAAAGAACATTTCAAGTGAACCGCTGAATATTTCTCCCGATGAGCTTACGGAGCGTTTTGTAAGAGGTGACAAGTCAAGGTCGAAGGAAGGCAACGGATTGGGGCTTGCTATTGCAAAAGACCTTTGTCTGCTCCAGAACGGCGAATTAAAGCTGATTATCGACGGCGACCTGTTCAAGGCAATAGTAAAGCTCCCCTGTAAACAGGAAGAACCGAAAGAAGTAATCGGTACGGAAGAACCAGCAGAAGAATAAAAAAACTGACCGTATGGCTTAACTGTCATACGGTCTTAAACTTTATTTTAAATCATTAATTATCATTTTTGCGATTTTATAAACATCGCCGCATCCGAGAGTGATTACAATATCTCCCTCGTCCGCAAGCTCCTGCACACGCTTTGAAACTTCTTCAAATGTGGGATACCATTCGCTGTCGGGGATTTTTGCCGCAAGATCGGCAGAATAAATATTATAGGTATTTTTCTCTCTCGAGCCCATTATCTCGGTCATAACAACCTTATCCGCAATTGAGAGAACCTCAGCAAAATCGTCAAGGAGCATTGCCGTTCTTGAATAAGTAAAGGGCTGAAAAACTGCAATCACTTTATTGTAGTTCATCTTTTTGGCGGCTTCAAGAGTGACCTTAAGCTCCGTAGGATGATGAGCATAATCGTCAACAAATGTAATGCCCTTATATTCGCCCAGTTTTTCAAAACGTCTGCCTGCGCCGTAAAAATCGTGGAGCAGTTCAATGGCTGTTTTTGCATCAACCCCTGCATACACGGCAGATGCTATTGCCGCAAGAGCGTTATAAATATTGTGCTTGCCGGGCACGGAAAGAGCCGCTCTGCCCTGCTTTTTACCTTTATAATAAACATCAAAGCAGGAATACGCGCCGTTATCAACAGAGAAGTTGTCGGCATACCAATCGTTTCTGCAGTCAAGACCGAAGGTGATATATTTTTTATCCCCTGTTTCGGCTATAACCTTTAATGTGTTTTCATCATCGCCGTTATAAATAACGGTTTCTGCCATAGATGCAAATTCAACAAATGAATGGCGAAGATTATCCATAGTCTTGAAAAATTCAAGGTGGTCTGCGTCAACGTTAAGAATAACACTGCACTTTGGCGACAGTTCAAGGAATGTATTTGAATATTCGCAGGCTTCACACACAAAAATATCAGAATTGCCTGTAATGCCGTTAGTGCCTGTCATTGGTAATTTACCGCCGATAACGGCTGATGGGTCAACACCTGCATTTATGAGAATCTGCGTAAGCATTGACGTAACCGTGGTTTTACCGTGAGTACCGCTGATACCGATACAATTGCCGAACTTTCTTGAAACTGCACCGAGCAGCTTTGAACGCTCGAAAGTGGGAATTCCGCTTTCAAATGCGGCAATCAGCTCGGGATTATCCTTTTGTATAGCGGCTGTGTATATAATCATTTCGGCATCTTTTATATTCTCTGCCTTCTGACCGAGAACAACGGGTATACCGAGATTTTTAATTCTTGCAAGAGTGTCCGTTTCGTTATTATCAGAGCCCGTAAGCTCATATCCCTTGGAATGTAAGATCTCCGCAAGAGGACACATTCCGGAACCGCCGATACCGATAAAATGAATCCTTTTTACGGTATCAAGGTATTTATCTGCTTCAAACAATTAATTCATCTCCAAAATTATTCTATTGGTATTTCAACCGGCTGTCTTTTCTGGAAGATCGTAACGCTGTCAAATCCGGCATCTTTAGCCGCTGACATTGCATCCTTTATGCCAACGCCGATATCCTTTGCAAAATGAGCATCGGAGCCGACCGAAACAAGCTTACCGCCAAGCTCTTTGAAACGTTTTACAGTGCCGATTTCGGGAGAAAGACGGTCAATAGGCTGACGCAGACCAGCTGAATTGATTTCAAGTGCAATGTTCTTTTCAGCCGCAAGCTTTAATATCTCATCAACCTGTGCTTTGTACTTATTAATATCTTCTCTTATGTTATTTCTTGAATACAAATAACGGAAAGGATATGTAAGGTGCGCAAGGATGTCAAAATTGCCCCATTCAAGCATAGTCAGAATTTCGCCGAAATATTCTTTCAGCTCAGCTTCAACATCCATATTTGTAAAATCTTCAATAAAATAGAAGTCCTGCTTATTTCTCAGATTATGAACCGAACCGATTACAACGTCAAACTTCTGTGATGCAATAATCTTTTCAGCTGTGGGAATATCGTAGGCAGGCTGACCGAGCTCAATACCGTTAAGTACAAGCAATTTACCTGTAAATGCGCTTTTTGCCTTTGCAATTTCAAAAAAAGCCTGACGTACGTTTCTTTCGCCGTTATCATTATAAAAAGCATCAACCTCGCAATGGTCGGTAAATGCTATTGCACGCAAATTTTTGTTGCAGGCTGAATCACACATATACACAGGGGAATGATTACCGTCAAAGGAATTATCCGTGTGAGTGTGCATATCTACCATATTTTTATAAACCATATCTATCACCAAACAAAAAAATATCTTCATTATGTTACCACAAACTTACTCACTTTACAATATTTTGTAAAAAAATTATTGAAAATTTTCCAAAATACAGGTAATATATTACTGAGGTGTTAATATGCAAACAACAATCAAAGCCGCCGCTAAAGTAAATCTTATTCTTGACCTTACTGCCGTTCTGGAAAACGGTTATCACAGCATTTACACGGTTATGCAGTCCGTAGGTCTTTATGATACAGTCACATTAAAGCTCAACGACAGCGGAAAAATCAAATTATCCTGTTCACTGCCCTACATTCCCACAACAAACAAAAACACGGCATACAAAGCCGCTGAATACTTTTTTGAATATATCGGCGATACTGTTCACGGTGCGGACATTTATATAGATAAGCTTATACCCGTACAGGCAGGTATGGCAGGTGGAAGTGCCGATGCCGCTGCTGTTATAAAGGGGCTCAATCATCTCTTTGACAACAGACTGAGTGAAGATGAAATGTATCAGCTTGGTGAAAAAGTTGGTGCAGACGTGCCCTTCTGCATAGCAGGCGGAACGAGGCTTTGTCTTAACAAGGGCGAGGTAATGGCAAAATTACCGGATTTACCCGAATGTTATATAGTAATAGTAAAACCTGAGCAGGGTGTTTCCACAAAAGCCGCATATGCAAACTTTGATGCCGCAGAATGGATAAGACATCCCGACAATGAGGGATTCCTTTTTGCCGCTACACAGCAGGATTTAAAAACTATGTGCTACAAGGCTTCAAATGTATTTGAACAGGTTGTTGAGGTAAGTGACAGAGTAAAAATCAAAGCAATTATGCGAAATCACAATGCTATGATGGCAATGATGACAGGCAGCGGAACTGCGGTATTCGGCATTTTTGAAAAAGAAAAGGATGCCAAGAAGTGCGCAGATGCATTGAGAGATAAATTCAGGTATGTATTTGAAACCGTACCTGTGAAAAAATCTGTTGAAGTTGTTGAATAAATTGAATATTTATGGAAAAAGCCGTCTATCATTAATCTGACAGACGGCAATTTTTTATTCGGAAGGAACATAAAAATATGACAAAACAGAAACATACAAATCTTACAATCGGCGCTGTTGTTGCACTTATATTTCTGCTTTTATACAACGTTTCAACATTCGCGTATTCCTGCCAGACAATCCGTGATGATGTAATAAGACTGCACATTATTGCAAATTCAGACAGTGATGCCGACCAGCAGCTGAAGCTAAAAGTCAGGGATGCTGTACTTGCTGAATGTCCCGATATCTTCGACGGCTCAATAACTCCCGAAGATGCAAAGGCTAAGATTACACCTGAAATTGAGAATTTAACTCAAATCGCGCAGACTGTTATTACTGAAAACGGATATAACTATTCCGTGAAAGTGACACTCGAAACTGAATATTTTGCAACAAGGGTTTATGACGATTCGGTTACATTGCCTGCAGGAAAATACCTTGCACTGAAGATAGTTATAGGCGAAGGCGTCGGAAAAAACTGGTGGTGCGTTATGTTCCCATCACTCTGTCTGCCTGCCGCAGAGGAAACGGACACGGATAAACTGAACGGGATATTCAGCAAAAACCAGAAAAGCATAGTTCTTGAAAGTGAAAAGTACGAAGTACGATTCAAGATAGTAGAATACGCAGAAATGCTGAAAGATTATTTATCGAAAGATAAATGAATATAACAATTGCATATCACTTTTTGAATCTGATAAAAAAACAAGCTGAAAAGTATATTTACTTTACAATTTTTACACATTTTTTCACGGTTTTAAACATTTTCAACAGAGTTTTGAACATTTTGGTGTTCAAAACAGGCAATGTAAAGTAAATTCACTTTGCATTATTTTTATACACCTATATATGTAAAGTTACTTTCTTTACAGAATACAATAAGGCGTAAAGTATTAAAACCTTACGCCTTTTTTGTTATTTTATCTGTGTTATTTTATCGCCTTTTACAAGAAACACCCTTTTTGCGTGCTCGGCAAAGAATCCGTCATTCGCTATTGAATCGGTATAGAAATCGTCAATTTCCACATCGTCACCGAATTCCTCTTTTAATGCGATAATCTTATTCTGCCGCATACATATGCGGGTTATCTCACCTGTAGCACTGTCAATTTTAGAGCATACAGCGTGCCTTATACCCAACCGTTTTGCAATTTCGTTAATTGTCAGCTCCGGTGATGCGGTTAAAATAACATCATCATCCTTGCGGACTTCGCTGTAAAAGCTTTTAATCTTATGCATATGCTCATCCCAGAATTTTACCGTGAATTCCTCCCATTTATCATAGTCACAGTAGCATTTTTTTATAACCGGAGCATAGTCAGTCATCATCTGCTCAACGGTTATTTTTCCGAGCTTGTATTTAGCAAATGCAACGATTACTTTCGGTATGTAACGGACAAACGTGCGGTTTACCTTAACGTATTCGATAAAGAAATCCCAGAAGCTTTCGCCGTCATAAATTGTGTTATCAAAATCGTAAACATTCATAAAATCATTATATAATATTCTTATTAAAAATTCAATCTATATATTGAAAAAAAATAATGATTGTTGTATAATGTCGGTAATAATTTTTTGAGGTGATTTTATGCTTAACGAACCCCAGATTGGTAAACTGATTGATAAAATAGCCAGGTTTACCGAGCTTTTAGAGCCGATGATTTTTGAAACACAGGAAACCATCGACTTTACACAGTACGTTACAAAGGACAGGCTTCACGAAATACCCGATGATTCTCTTTTCTCATCAGTTGAAAGAGGCTCAACATGGTACGGCAAGGATGCTTACAGCTGGTACAAATCATCATACACAGTACCCGAAAATCTCAACGGCAAGGATCTTTTCATCAAGCCCCATATGGAAGGCTACGAGGCTCTTCTTTTTGTAAACGGCAGAACAATGGGCACATTTGCCACAAAAATCGTTTACACAGGTCACGGCAACCATTACTGTGATATGATCAAAAAGAACGCAAAAGCAGGCGATAACCTTAATATCGTTATCGAATACTACGGCGGTCACGATATGCCCGGCTGTCACCCTTATGAGGATGCCTGTATCAAGAATTACAACTTCCTTTACAACGGTGCTGACATCTGCACAAAGAACTATGAAATTCAGGAATACTATTTTGACCTTGTAACAGTATTACAGCTTGCAAAAACTCTTGATAAAGACAACTTTATGAGAGGCAAGGCTGTAAACGCTCTCTACGAAGTACATAACAAGGTTCATTACGCCCTTGAAGATACAGACATTGATACGTTTATGGCAGGTATCAGAGCATCTGCGCCCGCTCTCAAGGCTGTTCTTGCTATGAAGTCCGAAGATTCAGCTCCTTTTGCGGCAATTATCGGTCACTCACATATGGATACTGCCTGGCTGTGGCACGTTGGCGAAACAGAAAAGAAGGTTACAAGAACATACGCAAACGCGCTTAACCTTATGGAGCAGTACCCTGAGTATATGTTTGTTCAGTCATCAGCCTGCCATTCGGATATGATAAGAAAGAATTATCCCGAGCTGTTTGAGAGAATCGCAGAAAAGGTAAAAGAAGGCAGATACGAGCCCAACGGCGGCGTATGGGTCGAGTGCGACTGCAACATTACATCCGGTGAATCAATGATTCGTCAGTTCCTCTGGGGACAGAGATTTACAAGAAAGTATTTTAATTACACATCCGACTGCTTCTGGCTTCCCGATACGTTCGGTTATTCAGCAGCTATCCCCCAGATTATGAAGGGATGCAATGTTGATTATTTCCTTACAACAAAGCTCAGCTGGAACGATACAAACTCATTCCCCTACGATACATTCAATTGGGTTGGTCTTGACGGAACAAGCGTGTTCACTCATTTCAACAGAACTCACATTTTCCCCGATGCAGCAACAATGGTAAGAGAAACAAAGGAAATGATGTGTCAGAAGAGCGTTACAAACAAGCGTCTGCTCTCATACGGCTTCGGCGACGGCGGCGGCGGACCTCAGTTTGAAATGGTCGAGCTTGCAAAGAGAATTGAAGACCTTGACGGTGTAGGCAAATCAAAGCATATGACCGTAAGCGACTTTATGAAAGACCTTGAGGCTACAGCTGTAAATCCCAACACATACAAGGGTGAGCTTTACCTTGAGCTTCACAGAGGTACTCTTACAAACCAGCACACAATCAAGAGAAACAACAGAAAGTCAGAGCTTGCACTCCGTGACCTTGAAATCCTTACAGTAAACGAGGCTAAAAAGAACGGCAAAGCGGCATCAGGTGAAAAAATTGCGCCTCTTTACGAAACATTACTTATAAATCAGTTCCACGATATTCTCCCCGGAACCTGTCTTGCAAGAGCTCACGTTGAGAGCCGTGAACAGACAACAGCCCTCATCAACAATGCAAAAGAGCAGATTGAGGCTATTGTAAATGCTGATGATAACAACAGCGTTACATTCATCAACACACTTTCATTCGACAGAAACGATGCAATCTTTATGCCTTACGAGGGTTACATTGTTGATGCTGACTGCAGACAGCAGGTATACACAGACCTTGAGGGCAACAAAAAGCTTATTGTAAGCGGAATTACGGTTCCTGCAATGTCAAGCGTTACCGTTAAGATGAAAAAGGGTGAACCTGACACGGCAAGTGCATTCACAGCTGATGCAAACACACTCGAAACACCTTTTGCAAGTGTCAAATTTGCTGATAACGGCACTATCTGTTCATTTATTGACAAGACTGCTGACAGAGAAATCGTAGGCGACGGCTACAACCTTAACACATTCCTTATGGCTGAAGACCTTCCCACAGCCTGGGATAACTGGGATATCGACGCAGACGTTCAGGGTAAGTTTGAAGATGCATCAGAGCTTGTTTCAAGAGAGGTTGTATCAGCAGGTGCGGCGGCTTACATTATCAGAAGTGAATATAAGATTTCCGCAAAATCAACAATAAAGCAGGATATGATCTTCTTTGCTGATTCAGCAGAAGTAAGATTTGATACAGTTATGGATTGGCAGGACAATCACAGACTTCTCAAGACTGCATTTGATACAAACATCAGCGAGGATTTTGCACGTCACGAAATTCAGTTCGGTTACGTTAAGCGTCCTACAACACGCAACAATTCCGAAGAACAGGCTAAATTTGAGGTTGTCAACCACAAATATACAGACCTTTCCGAGTCAAGATACGGTGCGGCACTTCTCAACGACTGCAAATACGGTATTTCTGTTGAGGGCGGCAATATGCGTCTTTCTCTCCACAAGGGCGGCACACATCCCGATGCACTCGGCGATCACGACGGACTTCACAAGTGCACATATTCACTTCTTCCTCACAACGGCGGTTTCAGCTCCGAGAACGTCATAAGACCTTCTTATATGCTTAACATTCCCGTTATTGCGGCAAAGGGCGAATACACATTTGATGCACTCTGCGGTGTTGACAAGTCAAACATCTTTATTGAAGCAGTAAAACCCTGCGAGGATGCAGAGAATGCATACATCGTGCGTATGTATGAGGCAGAGGGCACAAGAACAAATGCAACACTCTCCTTCCCCAATGCAAAGAAGTGTGAAATCACAAATATGCTTGAAGAAACACAGTGCGTGCTTGATGATATGAATGTTTCATTCAGACCTTTTGAAATCAAGACTATAAAAGTTTACTATTAAGGTGACATAAATGACAGTATTTGAACAGGCTGCCGAAATAGATCTTACTGATATTGACTTATCCAACATAAGCGAAAATATCAGCAATGCAGGCGCAATATGGGAAGCTGTTAAAACGACGGTTGTAGAATATATTACCGATGCAGGCATAAATCTTGTGCTTGCGGTGATATTACTGATAGTGGGCTGGAAAGCTATAAATTTCTTCTCAAAGAAAATAAAAGACGGCACATTTCTTTCCAAAATGGAACCTACAACAAGGTCATTTTTCAGGAGTTTCGTTACGATTTTCCTGAAGATACTGCTTGTTATAACCGTTGCGGCTATTATAGGTATACCTATGACTTCAATGGTTACGGTTTTAAGCTCCTGCGCACTCGCAATAGGTCTTGCATTACAGGACAGCCTTTCAAATATCGCCGGCGGATTTATTGTAACCGCATTCAAGCCGTTTGTTGTAGGTGATTACATCAAAATCGACGGGTACGAGGGTACGGTAAAATCAATAAACATCTTTTATACCAAAATAGTAACCGGTGACAACAAGATGGTTATTATCCCCAACGGCGAGGTGTCGTCAAACACACTGACCGATTACAACGCATTTCCCACAAGACGTGTTGATATTGACATAACGGCATCATATTCTGCTGACTGTGACACCGTAAAAAAAGCGTTGCTTGATGCGGCACACTCAAACGAGTACGTACTGTCCGAGCCTGCACCGACTGCAGTTTTGACATCGTTTGATGACAGTGCTGTTGCTTATCAGCTGAAAGTTTGGTGTAATGCGGATGTGTATTGGGATGTAAAATTCAACCTGATGGAGAAAACCAAGAAAATCTTTGAAGAAAGAAATATTGAAATTCCTTTCCCACAGATGGATGTACATATCACAAAAGAATAATTTCATTAAGGCTGTATCAACAAAATTGGTATAGCCTTAAATTTTTTCAAAAATACTATTGACTCTCAACTTAACTTAAGGTTTATGATGTATACGTAAGGTACCTTATAAATTATCGGAGGCGGTAAAATGAAAATCGGCGAATTTGCGAAAATCTGCGGAACAAAAATATCTGTACTGCGACACTATGACAAGGAAAAACTGCTTATACCTGAACATACGGATGTGTTTTCGGGCTACAGATACTATTCATCAGAGCAGATTTTAACTTATCACCGCATAACTGCGCTTAAAAAGGCAGGTTTCACTTTACACGAAATCAAAGAGCTTATTTCTTACAGTTTAACAAATGAAGAAATAACTGCTATGTTCGGCAGGAAGGAGGAAGAACTCCGACTTGCACTTAAAAACCTTAAGGAGGCTGAGTCTATTATGTCAAAATTGAATATCATATTTAAAAATGATAAAGCAAAGGTCAGATTTAAAGCAAAAGAAGAAATTGACATTTTACAAAAGCAGATGGAAGCTGAAATCAAAGCGGCGGATTATCAAAGAATATCACAATACAGCATCAGCGGTGATGAAATTACCTGTGATGTTGTAAAATTAGGCGAAGAAATACAGCAGTCTGTACCCGATATTCCGTTTGCGGATGATGCTGATGTTGTAGGCAAATGGGAAATCATAGGCAATTTTGCGGTAAAAGCTGATTTCTATGACAATGCATTTTGCGAAAAAGAATTTTACGGCGGTGATATAAAGCATCTGTATTTCTTACCGAAGGGTGAAAGGTATTGGGGTTTCTGTTGGACAAAAGGATATTTTATAGATCAGGGATATCTGGGTACTGTTTACAACGAATATGAAACAGAAAAAATCGGTAATGATTTATATATGTTTATAAGTCTGAAAGAATACGAATACGCACACGGAGGCAAACCGACTTGTCTTGTACTGAAAAAAGCTGACAACAAAGAGTATTCGCCCGAAAGTCTGGCAAGAAAAGACGATATAAACAAGCCGTTTGTAAATGATGAAAGAATCATAGGCAGATGGAGAGCACATTCATTCCTTGGCAACAAATCGGAATTCCCCGCAGAAGAAGAACCTATTGAAGATTTGTATTTCAAAGAAATTGAATTTTTCTCCGGCGGCAGCTGCAGATGTGTTTATGCTGATGATGTTTTTGAGGGTGATGACAAATTAGTCTGGACAAAAAACTATCTTCTTCGCAAATGGAACTGGTCTGCCTGCGAATATGAAATACGAACTGTCAACGGTACGGAATATATGATAATTGAGTGGAAGAGCGGCGATTACAGATACGGCGGCTTTGACACAAATTACTATGTATTCGTAAGAAGTTAATTTCATAAGAAAAGAGCCGCAGTAAAAACTGTGGCTCAGATTAATTTAATTGATATTATTCAAGGCAAAGATGAACTGCAAAGCCGCCGAATTCTTCTTTAAGGTAGATAAATGTCATTTTACCTTTTTCGTCATATCTTGCTGAATCGTAATCGAGATCTACGCCCTTGCGCTCAAGGTATGCAACTGCTTTATCCATATAATTCGTCTTGATTGCGATGTGTCCCATAGTGCCTCTGCCGTTATTCTTCATAACCTCGATTGCACTTGTGCAGAAATAGCTTACGGGGATTTCATTCTGTGCAAAGTTGAATGCATTTGTGAACATATCTGCAACAGCCTTTGCCTGTTTTTCATCCTCGCAGTTGATTGCAAGATGTGCAAGCTTGAAGCCGAGCATATTTGTAACGGCTTCTTTTGTAAGGGCTTCGATTTCGTCGAACTTACCTGCATTGATAAGAGTATCCTTAACCATCCAGCTGCCGCCGCAAGCGAGAATCTTATCGCAGTCAAGATAGCTGTTGATATTGTTTGCGTTGATACCGCCTGTGGGCATAAACTTGATACCTACATAGGGAGCGGCAAGAGCTTTGATCATACTGATACCGCCGAGATTCTCTGCAGGGAAGAACTTTACAACATCAAGACCTAATTCAATAGCCGCCTCGATATCGGATGTGGTGGGACAGCCCGGTGTAACGGGGATGTTCTTATCTACGCAGTATTTAACGACTTTTGCATTAAAACCGGGGGTGACGATGAACTTTGCTCCTGCGTTGACTGCTCTGTCAACCTGTTCGGTTGTAAGAACGGTACCTGCACCTACGAGCATTTCGGGAAATTCCTTTGACATTCGGGAAATTGCCTCTTCTGCCGCCGCTGTTCTGAAAGTAACCTCTGCACAGGGAAGTCCGCCCTTGATAAGAGCATCTGCAAGAGGAACAGCGTCCTTTGCATCGTCAATTTTCACAACAGGCACAATGCCTATTTTGCTTAATTCAACAAGAATATCGTTCATTTTTATTACTCCTTATCTGCTTTTTCTATAGCTTCCCAAAGACCGTTGAGGTAGGTTGCGCCAAGTGCTCTGTCATAAAGACCGTAGCCGGGTCTGCCTGTTTCGCCCCATATCATTCTACCGTGGTCGGGTCTTACATAGCCGTCAAAGCCGTTATCGTAGAGAGCCTTCATAACAGCGTACATATCAATACTTCCGCAGGATGAAAGGTGTGCTCTTTCTTCAAAGCCGTTTTCAAGAACAGCAACATTACGCATATGAGCAAAGTGAATTCTGCCCATTTTTGCATATTTTGCCGCCATAGCCACAACGTCGTTCTTATTTGAACAGCCGAGAGAGCCTACGCAAAGTGTTATACCGTTGTGAGGGTCGTCAACAAGTCTTAAGAATTTATCAAGATTCTTTTCGTCTGTAATAATTCTGGGCAGACCGAAAATGCTCCAGCAGGGATCATCCTCGTGAATTGCCATATTGATATCACATTCTGCGGCAACGGGTATAACCTTTTCAAGGAAATATTTAACATTTGCCCAAAGGTCGTCCTCGGTCATAGCGTTGTATTCTGCAACTACGTATGCTAACTCATCTCTTGAGTAGCTTGCGTCCCAGCCGGGAAGAGTAAGGTCGGAATCACTCTTGAGAGGGTCAACCTTGTCAACCTGCTCCTGATAATATACAAGTGATGTTGAGCCGTCGGGCAGAACGTGGTCAAGCTGTGTTCTTGTCCAGTCAAATACGGGCATAAAGTTGTAGCAGATGCATTTAACTCCTGCTTCGCCGAGTCTTCTTATATTTTCACAGTAATTTTCAATATACTTATCTCTTGTAGGCTTGCCAAGCTTGATATCCTCGTGAACGGGAACGCTCTCGATAACATCGAATTTAAGTCCTGCATCCTCCGTAAGCTTTTTAAGCTCTGCGATGCTTTCTCTGCTCCATACTTCACCTACGGGAACATCGTAAACAGCTGTAACTACGGAATACATACCGGGAATCTGCCTGATGTTTTCAAGTGTTACCTTATCGTCCTTGCCGTACCAACGAAATGAAAGTTTCATAAGATTCATCCTTTAACAGTTTATTCATATTTAATATACGCTTATTATGTGTTTTTGTCAAGTTAAGACATATTTAAAATCAGGATTTATATTTTTTTACACTGATAACAAGTTTATTCTTCTTTGTAGTACGCAGAACACCGTCAAAAATAAATCTACCCATACCTCTTACGGAAATTATCTGCCCGACTTTAGGGATAAATGAAGTGCTTGACACTGCTCTGCCGTCACAGAACACCTTTTCGGAATTTATAAGTGACTGACTGCTGTTGCGCGACAGGTTGTACACAGCTGAAATGAGCACATCTATCCTTTCGGATGAAACGATATGCTCGGTATTATCAAATTCGGGCAGAATGTTATCGGGCACGCGGTCAACTGTTCTGCATCTGACGGTTGTGTGCTTTATACATTCAAGTTCATTTATAATATAAGCTGCGATTGAATCAATACATATAACAACTGCTGATTTATCGTTTACAAGAATATCGCCGAGCATTTCTCTATTTATACCCAAGCTCATCAATGCACCTAAAAAATCGCGATGTGTTAGAGTGTCTGCAAATCTCTGATTAACGGGAGAAATCTCAACAAAGCTTATAGGATATGAGGGCTCGTAGCCGATATCATTAATATTACCGAAAACAGCAATATTTCTCTCCGCATTGTCGTATCCGCCGAAGAAATAATATTTAACGGGGTATTTTTCGGTCTGCATTTCGCTCTGCTCGGCAAGATTGAGGAATTTTGAATATTCCCACAAGTTTCTGTTATAGGAATCGGATGCCAAATCCGACATTTTTCGTTTTATAAGTTTAATATCTTCCATTTTTTATTTCGGGTAGTTCATTTTCAATATCAATACATTTTTCTGATATTATACACCCAAACCGAAGAAATTACAACAGATAAAATGCTTATTAAGGTAATTTGTAAAACAAATCGTAAACGACCAGAAATATTACACCCGGAATTCCGCCGACTGCACCGCAAAGTGCCGTAAACAGGTTTACGGGCAGATGAACGCTTAAAAATCCCCCTAAAAAATTCACGGCAAACAGTGCAGACGCCCCTTGAAGAAACGACAGAAAAACAGATTTGATAAGATGCTTTGATTTATACATAAAAAATAAAATTGCCAAAGCGCAAAAAGAAAATACAACATATACCATAAAGGCACGTCTCCTTTCATAAAATTAATATGAAAGAGTATGTCTTGCATATTCCTGCTAAGATTATTTTTTCAGAGTATGACAATAATATAAAATGAGGTGTTGGTTTTGGATAGCTTATCAAAAACATTTGAACAATACTGTTGCATAAAAGGTCATAATGTGGCAGTTGAAGAAATTACTTATAACGACGGTACAAAAATATATAAATGTACAATGCACACCGTATGCAAGGAATGTAACAATGACATTTTAAAATCGCGGTTCGCGAAGAAGATAATAGATAAAGACAATTGACATTCACAAAAAATATAGTATAATATATCGTGTATAAAATTTTAAGGTGAGTGAAACATTTTGAGTATTTATTTTCTCAAGCCTGCTCTTAAAGAAACAATATGGGGCGGAAACAAATTAAAAACCGGTTACGGTATGGAATCTGACTTATCAAATATTGCGGAAGCCTGGATGCTGTCCTGTCACGAGGACGGCGAATCAACGGTCATCAACGGCGAATTCAAGGGCGAAACGCTTTCAAAAGTTATTGAACAGGAATTGGGACTTGAATGTCTTGGTACAAACTGCAGTAATTACAAAAGCATTGAGGACTTCCCTATCCTTATAAAGCTTATTGATGCAAACGACAGACTTTCCGTTCAGGTGCATCCCGACGACGAATACGCCGCCGCACACGAAAAGGATGTAAGAGGCAAGACCGAAGCCTGGTACATTATGGACTGTGACGATGATGCTGAGCTCATTTACGGCTTTGCAGAGGACATAAGCAAGGAAGAATTCCGCGCTGCAATAGAAAACGGCACTCTTCTTGACAAGGTCAACAGAGTAAAAGTAAAACCCGGTGATGTTGCGTTCATTTCATCCGGTACGCTTCACGCTATCGGAAAAGGTATTCTGCTCGCTGAGGTTCAGCAGAGCTGTAACACGACCTACCGTGTATTTGACTACAACAGAACAGGTCTTGACGGTAAGCCCAGAGAGCTTCACATCGAAAAGGCTGTTGACGTTACCAAGTGCAGTATTCCCGAAAACAGTCTTGACCCTGCAGGTATGCCCGTCAAGCACGACGGTTACACAAGTATTCTGCTTGCTGAATGTAAATATTTCACAATGACGCTTATTGACACCGATACACTTTATGCCGGTGAATCGGATGAAAAGAGCTTTACTTCGCTTATCGTTCTTGACGGCGAAGGTGAAATAAAGTGCGGCGAAGAAGAATACTCAATCAAAAAAGGAGACAGTATATTCCTGCCTGCAGACAGCGGAACATACTACATATCCGGAAAAACAAAAATCTTACTTTCACAGGTATAAAATGTCAATTATCAGCGCACACGAACTGACAATGGAATTTCTTGACAACGTTCTGTTTGACAAAGCATCCTTTGTCATTCATGAACACGATAAAGTTGGTCTTATCGGCAACAACGGTTCCGGTAAGACCACATTATTCAAGCTGATTGCAGGCTTACTTGAGCCTGCAGACGGCAATATTTTTATGTCATCAACAGCTAAATGCGGTTATGTTGAACAGCACGCCTGTTCTGATTTTTCAAAAACCGCTAAGGAAGAAATGCTGTCAGTTTTTGATTATCTTTCGGAAATGGAGCTGGAGCTCAATTCGCTTCACACACAGATTGATTCTGCTCCCGATAATTTATCACAGCTTATTGAAAAGCAGTCTGCCCTTACTGAAAAATTCCAGTCAGAGGGCGGTCTTACATATGTTTCAAGAGTCAATTCAATGCTCAACGGTCTCGGATTTACGCAGGAAGAACAGAAGCTTCCCGTAGGTGAACTCAGCGGCGGTCAGCGCACAAAAATAGCATTGGGTAAGCTTCTTCTGTCCAATGCCGACCTTATACTGCTTGACGAGCCCACGAATCATCTTGATATTAAAAGTGTGGAATGGCTTGAAGATTTTCTTACAAAATACAACGGTACTGCACTTATTGTTTCTCACGACAGATATTTCCTTGATAAGGTTACGAACAAAACTATGGAAATTGAGCACAAAAAGCTCACGGTGAGAAAAGGCAACTACTCTGTTTATGCCGCTCTTAAAGCCGAGCAGAAAGAGGCTGACAGGCGCAAATACGAGCAACAGGCTAAGGAGGTTGCCCGTATTGAGGGTATCATTCAGCAACAGAAAGGCTTTAACAGAGAGCGCAATTACATCACTATTGCAAGCAAGCAAAAGCAGATCGACCGCATAAAAGAGGATATGATTGCACCCGAGTCCGATGAAAAGGCACTCAAGCTCAGCTTTGAAGCCGGTACGGTAAGCGGCAACGATGTAATTATGATAAAAAATATGTCAAAAGCCTATGCGGACAAGGTGCTGTTCAGCAACGTATCGCTGAATATATACAAAGGTGAGCGTGTATTTTTATTAGGCTCAAACGGCTGCGGAAAATCCACATTTCTTAAATCTGTTTTAGGTAAAATCCAACCCGACAGCGGATTCTGCCGTTTCGGTGCAAATGTACAGATAGGCTATTTTGACCAGATACAGGCAACGCTTGATTCGGATAAAACAATATTTAACGAGGTTTCGGACAAATTCCCAACTCTTACAAACGGCGAAATCAGGAGTTATCTCGGTGCATTCAAATTCAGCGGTGACGATATTTTCAAGATAATGTCCGAATTGAGCGGCGGTGAGAGGGCAAGAATTGCTCTGCTTGAGTTAATGCTGAAAAAACCGAACGTTCTCATCCTCGACGAGCCTACAAACCACCTTGATATTGCATCAAGAGAGGTGCTTGAAGATGCACTTTCAGACTATGACGGTACGCTGTTCTGCGTATCGCACGACCGTTTTCTCGTAAACAAGCTTGCAACCAGAATTCTTATTCTTGACAGGGGCAACATCACATCCTTTGACGGCAGTTATGAGGATTACGCCGCTTCTCTTGCAATGCCCGAAAAAACCGTTCAGAAGGCTGAAAAAAAGCCTAATGAATATCAGCTGAGAAAAGAAAAAGAATCACTTGAAAGAAAAAGGAAAACTCGCATCAGGCGCCTTGAAGAAGAAATTGAAACAATAGAAAACAAAAAAAATGAGATTCAATCCATTCTTGAACTGCCCGATACTGCGGCAGATTATGAAAAACTTATGCAGTTGACTGCTGAACTCAATGAGCTTGAATGTAAGCAGGAAGAATTATATGAAGAATGGATGGAACTCAATGCATAAAGTATGTATATTTTAATTTTTATACATCATTTTATACACCTGTCAAACCTCTCTGCGTCATATGACACAGGGAGGTTTATTTTTGCCTGTTTATATAATAGCTTATTGTGTAAATCAACAATAATTTCAAAAAAAATCCGTCTATATGATACAAGTTAACAAAGTTGCATAAATATTCAAAAATTTATTGACTTTACGGCGTAAATGAGTAAAATGGTAGTAGTAATTTTATACGCAGAGGTATATGCAAAATGACAAAGGTATTTATTGACGGAAACCAGGGTACAACAGGTCTGAGATTGTTTGACCGTTTAAGCAAGCGTGATGACATCACACTTATGCATATAAGCGAAGAAAAGCGCAAAGACGCACAGGAGCGACGAAGATTAATAAATGAGAGTGATATAACATTCCTCTGCCTGCCCGACGATGCCGCAAGAGAATCTGTTTCACTTTGCGAAAATGACAAAACTGTTATCATTGATACATCAACGGCACACAGAACTTCTCCCGACTGGGCGTACGGTTTTGCAGAGTTATCGGCTGAACACAGAAAGAAAATTGAAACATCAAAAAGAATTGCCGTTCCCGGCTGTCACGCAAGCGGATTCATTTCAATCGTGTATCCCCTTATCGCATCGGGAATAATGCCGAAAGATTATCCCGTTGTTTCGCATTCACTTACAGGCTACAGCGGCGGCGGCAAAAAAATGATCGAGCAATACGAACACGGCAAGACTGACGACCTTTTCGCTCCCAGACAGTACGGTCTTACACAGAATCACAAGCATCTCAAAGAGATGAAGGCTGTTACGGGTCTTGAATATGCTCCCATATTCACACCCATTGTTGATGACTATTACAGCGGAATGGCTACAACAGTAAATCTGTTTACAAATCTTGCAGGCAATGCAACTCTTAGCGATGTTTACAGTATGTTTGCTCAGTTTTACAAAGACAGCAGGTTTATAACTGTTCTTCCCCTTCACGGCGGCGATGTGCCTGCAGGCTTCGTTTCTGCCAACGAAATGACGGGAAAAGACAGTATGAAAATATTTATTTCAGGCAACGATGAAAGAATATTCATCACAAGTATTTTTGATAATTTAGGCAAGGGCGCATCGGGTGCGGCAATTCAGTGTATGAACATCTCTATGGGCACCGATGAAACAAGCTCACTTGTACTTTGAAAGGAATTTTGAAATGGAATATATCAACGGCGGCGTTTGTGCCGCAAAAGGATTTAAAGCAAGCGGTATTCACTGCGGAATCAGAAAAAACAGGACAAAAAGGGATCTTGCACTTATCGTGAGCGATAAGAAAGCATCTGCGGCGGCTATTTACACTCTTAATCTTGTAAAAGGCGCTCCCATCTATGTTACAAAAGCAAACATTGCAGACGGAAAGGCTCAGGCTGTTATCTGCAACAGCGGCAACGCTAACACCTGCAATGCAAACGGCATTGAAATTGCAGAAAAGATGTGTGAGCTCACGGCTGATGCTGTTTCGATAGATAAGAACGATGTTATCGTTGCATCAACAGGCGTTATCGGTCAGCCTCTTGACATTACTCCCATTGCAGAGGGTATGAACGAGCTTGTAAGCAATTTAGGCTATGATAACAGCGGCAATGCGGCTGAGGCAATAATGACTACCGATACTATACTCAAGGAATTTGCAGTAAGCTTCAATATCGGCGGCAAAGAGTGCAGAATGGGCGGTATTGCAAAGGGCTCGGGTATGATTCACCCCAACATGGCAACGATGCTTGTGTTTATCACAACTGACGCGGCAATCTCCCCCGAAATGCTCCACAAGGCACTTTATGCCGATGCACAGAAGAGCTTTAATATGATAAGCATTGACGGCGACACATCAACAAACGATATGGTTGCAGTTATGGCAAACGGTATGGCTGAAAATGCCGAAATCGTTGCAGAGGGCGAGGATTTTGATATATTCTGCAATGCTCTTGCTATGATTACGGAAAAGCTCTGCAAAGCAATTGCAAAAGACGGCGAAGGTGCAACAAAGCTTGTTGAATGTTTTGTTGACGGCGGCAAGGATTGGCAGACTGCAAAGACTGTAGCAAAGTCCGTTATCTGCTCTTCCCTTTTCAAGGCGGCAATGTTCGGTGCTGATGCAAACTGGGGACGTGTACTTTGTGCAATAGGTTACAGCGGTGCAGACGTTGACGTAACAAAGATTGACGTAAGCTTCACATCTGCGAAAGGCACTGTTGTTGTCTGTGAAAACGGCGCAGGCGTGGAGTTCAGCGAAGAAATTGCCAAAGAGATTCTTCTTGAAGATGAAATCAAGGTCAACATCAATCTCAACGACGGTGACACTTCGGCAGTTGCAAGAGGTTGCGACCTGACATACGATTACGTTAAAATCAACGGAGATTACAGAACTTAAGGTGACAGATATGAATATTACAAATCCGCAGAGAGCAGAAATTCTTACACAGGCTCTCCCCTATATACAGAAATACAGAAACAAGACTATCGTTGTAAAATACGGCGGCAACGCAATGATAAGCGAAGAACTCAAAGAAGCTGTTATCGGTGATATCGTTCTTCTTTCACTTATCGGAATAAGGGTTGTCCTTGTTCACGGCGGCGGTCCCGAAATCAACGAAATGCTCAACAAAACAGGCAAAAAGTCCGAATTTGTTGACGGCTTGCGTGTTACAGACAAAGAAACTGCAGACATTGTACAGATGGTTCTTGCAGGTAAAATCAACAAGAATCTTGTAAATCAGATTCACAACAAGGGCGGCAAGGCTGTAGGTCTGTGCGGTGTTGATGACCATATGATCAAAGCTGAAAAGCTCGATGACGTTCACGGTTATGTGGGCAACATTGTAAACATAAACACTGAGCTTATCACCGACCTTCTTGAAAGAGATTACATTCCTGTTATTTCCACAATCGGCTATGATGATGAAAATAACACTTACAACATCAACGCTGACACTGCGGCGGCTTATATTGCAGGGGCGCTCAAGGCTGAAAGTCTTATAAATATGAGCGACATCCCCGGACTTCTCCGTGATAAGGATGATCCTGATTCGCTTATCAAAAAGCTTTATGTAAGTGATGCTCCCGAGCTTATGCACGAAGGTATTATATCGGGCGGTATGATCCCCAAGGTGCAGTGCTGTACGGAAGCTATAAGAATGGGTGTTAACAAAGTATTCATCATAGACGGCAGAATCCCCCACTCAATTCTTATTGAAACTCTCACCGATGAAGGTATCGGTACAATGTTTGTAGAATGAGGCAATCTTATGACAGTTATTGAAACAGATAAAAAGTATATAGCCAATACTTATGCAAGGTATCCCGTCACGCTTGTAAGCGGTCACGGTGCAGTTGCAGTTGACGAAAACGGCAAGGAATACATTGATATGGGCAGCGGTATCGGCGTTAACATCTTCGGCTACTGCGACAAAGAATGGGCAGATGCCGTAGCACAGCAGCTTAATACAATTCAGCACACGTCAAATCTTTACTACACCACCCCCGGCGCAGAGCTTGCAAAAATTCTTTGCGAAAAATCGGGAATGAAGAAGTGCTTCTTCGGCAATTCCGGTGCTGAAGCCAATGAATGTGCAATAAAAACAGCAAGAAAATACTCTCTTGATAAATACAATAATCCCGACAGAAACGTTATTGTAACTCTCAATCAGAGCTTTCACGGCAGAACTCTTGCAACTCTTACCGCAACGGGACAGGACACATTCCACACCACATTCGGTCCGTTCCCTGAGGGATTTGCATATGCGCCCGCAAACGATTTTGAGAAGCTGAAAGAAATCTGCAACGGCAATGTTTGTGCAATTATGATGGAAATTGTACAGGGCGAAGGCGGAGTTATTGCTTTAGATAAAAATTTTATAAAAAAAGTATATGATTTTTGCAAAGAAAGTGATATACTGTTAATAGTTGACGAAGTGCAGACAGGTAACGGCAGAACAGGCAAGATGTATGCATATCAGAATTTTGATATAATGCCTGATATCGTATCAACCGCAAAGGGTATTGCAGGCGGTCTGCCTATGGGTGTCTGTATGTTCGGCGAAAAGACTGCTGACACGCTCACTCCCGGCTCGCACGGCTCAACATACGGTATGAATCCTGCAGTTGCCGCAGGCGCACTCAGCGTTGTAAAACGACTTGATGACGAATTCCTTAACGGAGTTGTAAAAAAGAGCGAGTACATAAAAGCAAGACTCAGCGAATGCAAAAATGTAAAAAGCGTCAGCGGAATGGGTCTTATGCTCGGCATTGAAACAACAAAGGATTCAAAAGCAATCGTTTCAAAGTGCATTGAAAGAGGTGTACTTCCTCTAACGGCAAAAACCAAAATCAGACTTTTACCGCCGCTTAACATTTCCGATGAGGAACTGAAAAAAGCGATGGATATTATAACGGAGGTCATTGAAGAATGAAGCATTTACTCAAGCTCGGCGATCTTTCGGAAAGAGAGATTCTTACAATCCTCAATCTTGCAGATCAGTTAAAATACGAGAAAAAGCACAATATTGAGCATCATTACCTCAAGGGTAAAACTCTCGGTATGATTTTTGCAAAGTCATCCACAAGAACAAGAGTTTCCTTTGAAGTAGGTATGTACGACCTTGGCGGCTCCGCGCTGTTTTTAAGCAATGCTAACACTCAGCTTGGCAGAGGTGAGCCTGTTGAAGATACCGCAAGAGTTCTTTCAAGATACCTTGACGGCATTATGATAAGAACCTTCGATCAGGAAGAAGTTGAAACTCTTGCTCAGTACGGTTCAATACCCATAATCAACGGTCTTACAGATTACTGCCATCCCTGTCAGGTGCTTGCAGACCTTATGACCATCCGTGAATTCAAAAACACCTTCAAGGGTATGAAGCTCACATTTATCGGTGACGGTAACAATATGGCAAACTCGCTTATCGTAGGCTGTCTTAAGGTAGGTATGGAAGTGGCTGTTGCCTGCCCCGCAGGCTACGAGCCTGATGCTGACATCATAAAATGGGCTGAAACAACGGGCAGATTCACTCTTACAACTGATATTTACGAGGCGGCAAAGAATGCAGACGTGCTTTACACCGACGTATGGGCATCTATGGGTGAAGAAAGTGAAGCCGAAGAAAGAAAGAAGATTTTTGCAGGCTATCAGATAAATTCTTCACTTATGTCCGTTGCGCATCCTGATGCTATGGTGCTTCACTGTCTGCCTGCTCACAGAGAAGAAGAAATTACAGCTGAAGTATTTGAAGCTCACGCAAATGAGATTTTTGAAGAGGCTGAAAACAGACTTCACGCCCAGAAAGCAGTATTAGTCAAGCTTATGCGTGACCAGTATATGGAAAAAGAATAAAACAGCAGTAAATTAAGATTTTTTCAGATAAAGGATGATTCTTATGAAAAAAATGTACATCGTTCTGCAGGACGGTCACATTTTCGAGGGTAAGGGTTTTGCCGCTGACGGCGAAGTCACAGGCGAACTCGTTTTTACCACCGGAATGGTCGGCTACATTGAAACATTGACTGATGCAGCATATTACGGTCAGATCGTTATGCAGACATTCCCTCTTATCGGTAACTACGGTATGATTTCTGAGGACAAGCTCCTTGATAAATCCGTTGTAAACGGTTACGTGGTAAGAGAATGGTGTGAGAAGCCTTCAAACTTCAGATGTGAAGAAAATATTTTACCTTTCCTTACAGAAAGCAACATTGTATCAATCTGCGATGTTGATACAAGAGAAATAACAAAGATTATCCGTGAAAACGGCGTTATGAATGCCTGTATCACAGACGACCCTTCAAAGGTTGATTTAAAGGCCCTCGCAGAATACAGAATCAAGGATGCAGTCAAGGCTGTAAGCTGTACCGAAAAATCTGTACACACTGCAGAAAATGAAAAGTACAAGGTTGCAGTTCTTGATTTAGGTGCAAAGCTTTCAATTGAAAATGAGCTTCTTGCACGCGGATGCACTGTTATAACTGTACCTTACAACACAACTGCTGAGGAAATCCTCGCTCTCGGCGTTGACGGAATGGTTATATCCAACGGCCCCGGAGATCCTGCTGACTGCGATGCAATTGTTGCTGAGATCAAAAAGCTTATGGGTAAAATTCCTATGTTCGGTATTTCTCTCGGTCATCAGCTTATGGCTCTCGCCGCAGGCGCAAAGACCGAAAAGCTCAAATACGGTCACAGAGGTTCAAACCAGCCTGTAAAAGAGCTTGCAAGCGGAAAAGTTTTTGTTACAAGCCAGAATCACGGCTACGCTGTTGTTTCAGATTCACTTGACAGCAAAAACAGCACGGTAAGCTTTATTAATGTTAATGACAACACCTGTGCAGGTATTGATTATGCCGACAAGGCATTCTCCGTTCAGTTCTATCCCGGCGGATGTGAAGGCGCTACAGACGCTGTTGTTCTTTACGATAAATTCGTATCACTTATGGGAGGTGACAAGTAATGCCACTTAATAAAGACATTAAAAAGGTACTTGTTATCGGTTCAGGTCCTATCGTTATAGGTCAGGCTGCCGAATTTGACTATGCAGGCACACAGGCTTGCCGTATTCTTAAAAACGAAGGTCTTGACGTTGTACTTGTCAACTCAAACCCTGCTACCATTATGACAGATAATGCAAACGCAGACGAAATCTATCTCGAGCCTCTTACAGAAGAAACAGTAATGAGAATCATCGAGAAAGAAAAGCCCGACTCCGTTCTTGCAGGTCTCGGCGGTCAGACAGGTCTTACAATCGGTATGCAGCTTGCAAAGAGCGGTTTCCTTGCAAAGCACGGCGTAAAGCTTATCGGTACAAACGCAGAGGCTATTGACAAGAGTGAGGACAGAGAGCTGTTCAAGGAAACAATGGAATCCATCGGTCAGCCCTGTATTCCCTCCGATATTGCAAACGACCCCGACACAGCTCTTGAAATTGCAAGAAAAATCGGTTTCCCCGTTATCATCCGTCCCGCTTTCACATTGGGCGGTGCAGGCGGCGGTGTTGCATACAACGAAGAAGAGCTTATGCCTATTGTCAACAACGGTCTTCTTCTCTCCCCTATCAATCAGATTCTTGTTGAAAAATACATCTACGGTTGGAAAGAAATTGAATTTGAAGCTATCCGTGACTCAATGGGTAACTCAATTGCCGTTTGTTCAATGGAAAACTTCGACCCCGTCGGTGTTCATACAGGTGACAGTATTGTTATCGCTCCTGCTGTTACTCTTTCAAACAAAGAGTACAATATGCTCCGCAGTGCATCACTTAAAATTATTGATTCACTGGGCATCGAAGGCGGCTGTAACTGTCAGTTTGCTCTCAACCCCGAAACATTTGAATATGCGGTTATCGAGGTTAACCCCAGAGTTTCACGTTCATCTGCTCTTGCATCAAAGGCTACGGGCTACCCGATTGCTAAGGTTGCAGTTAAGATTGCTCTCGGTTATACTCTTGATGAAATCAGGAACGAAGTTACAGGCTGCACCTATGCCTGTAACGAACCTACCGTTGACTACTGCGTAATCAAGCTCCCAAAATGGCCTTTTGATAAGTTCATAAATGCAAAGCGCAAGCTCGGCACACAGATGAAGGCTACGGGTGAAGTTATGGCGATTGCTCCCAGCTTTGAGGCGGCTATTATGAAGGCTGTAAGAGGTGCTGAAATTTCACTTGATACGCTCAATCTCAAAAAGCTTGCAGATCCCGAAATCGACATCGTTAAAAAGCTTGAAGATGTTGATGATATCCGTCTTTTCACTGTTTTTGAAGCGCTTAAGAGAGGTGTTTCAACAGAAACAATCCACGATATAACAAAAATTGATGAGTGGTTTATTGATAAGCTCAACAATCTTGTACAGTACGAAAAGGCAATTGCAAACAGACTTACCGATGAGCTTTATATTCAGGGTAAAAAGTACGGCTATCCCGATGCTGCACTTGAAAGAATCAGCGGAACAAAAGAGCATATGACTCTTGATGCATCCTACAAGATGGTTGACACCTGTGCGGCTGAGTTCAAGGCATCCACACCCTACTTCTATTCAACCTACGACAAGGACTGCGAAGCAAAAGAGCTTCTTAAGGATAACACTGCAAAGAAGATTATCGTTCTCGGCTCAGGTCCTATCAGAATCGGTCAGGGTATCGAATTTGACTACTCTTCCGTTCACTGCGTATGGACACTCAAAGAGCTTGGATATGAAGTTGTTATCATCAACAACAACCCCGAAACTGTTTCAACAGACTTTGACACTGCTGACAGACTTTACTTCGAGCCTCTCACTCCCGAAGACGTTCTTAACGTTATAAAGAAAGAGAATCCCGAAGGAATAGTTGTTGCTTTCGGCGGACAGACAGCTATCAAGCTTACAAAATTCCTTGACGAAAACGGCTTTACAATTCTCGGCACGTCTGCAGAAGGTATTGACACTGCTGAGGACAGAGAGCGTTTTGATGCACTTCTTGAGAAGTTCAACATCAAGCGTCCCAAGGGAATGGGCGTTATCACTCTTGAAGAAGCGCTCAATGCGGCTCACACCCTTGAGTACCCCGTTCTTCTCCGTCCTTCATACGTTATCGGCGGTCAGAATATGACTATCGCATACAACGACGATGATGTTTATAAGTATATGAACATCATTCTCTCCGGCAAAATTGAAAACCCCGTACTTGTTGACAAATATATGATGGGTTCAGAGCTTGAGGTTGACGTTATTTCCGACGGTAAGGATGTTCTTATCCCCGGTATTATGCAGCACATTGAAAGAGCCGGTGTTCACAGCGGTGACTCAATTGCGGTATATCCTCCCTACAATCTTCGCGACACAATGAAGCAGACAATCATTGACTGCTCAACAAACCTTGCACTTGCACTGGGCACAAAGGGTCTTGTTAACATTCAGTACCTTATTTACGATAATGAGCTTTACGTTATCGAGGTTAATCCCAGAGCATCAAGAACGATTCCCTACATCAGCAAGGTTACAGGCGTACCTATGGTTGACATTGCAACAAAGGTTATGACAGGTACTCCCCTTAAAGATTTGGGCTTCGGCACAGGTCTTTACAAGACACCTCCCTACTTTGCAGTTAAAGTTCCCGTATTCTCATTTGAAAAGCTGCTTGATGCAAACTCAAGCCTTGGTCCCGAAATGAAGTCAACAGGCGAAGTTCTCGGTGTCGGTAAAACAATCGAAGAGGCACTTTTCAAGGGTCTTGTTTCCGCAGGCTTTGAAATTACTCCCAAAACACACCGCAAGGAAATGGGTGTATATATTACAGTCAAGGATGCTGACAAGCCCGAAGTAATTGAGCTTGCTCGTAAATTCCACGACCTTGGTCTTAAGATTTACGCTACAGAAGGCACGGCAAAGGCAATCGGCAGTGTTGATATTGACGTAACTGTTGTAAACAAGCTTTACGACGAGTCCAACACAAGTATGGATCTGCTTGAAAGCGGTAAAATCAAGTATATTGTATACACAGGCACTCCCCTTGATGTTGTTGACGATTTCATCAAGCTTCACAGACGCGCTCTTCAGCTCTCTGTTGCTACTCTTACTTCAATTGACACAGCAAACGTTCTTGCTGATATCCTTGCAAGCGGATTTAATCAGCAGAATACAGAGCTTGTTAACATCAACGCTCTCCGCTCGGAGCCTATGAAGCTCAAATTTGCAAAAATGCAGGGTTCCGGTAACGACTTTATCTTCTTTGACAATCTTGACGGCGCAATTACAGCTCCCGAGGTGCTTGCAGTCAACTTCTGCAACAGACATTACGGTATCGGCAGTGACGGCATCGTTCTGATTGAAAAATCCGATATTGCAAATGCTAAGATGCTGATGTTCAACAAAGACGGCTCAAAGGGTTATATTGCAGGTAACGGCTTACGCTGTGCAGGTAAATATCTCTACGATCACGGCATTGTAAACAACACACATCTTACAATTGAAACCCCCGTCGGTCTTAAGAGAATACACCTTTACACAGAGAACAACAAGGTCAAGGCTGTTAAGGTAATGATGGGTAAGGCTGAATTCGAGGCTGAAAAAATACCCACAAACATCACTTCCGGCAAGGTTATTGACCAGCCCGTTATAATTGACGGCAAGGAATACAACGTAACCTGTGTATCTGTGGGCAACCCCCATTGTGTAGTATTCGGCACTCACATTGACGCATACAATCTTCAGGAGATCGGTCCCGAATTTGAAAACGCTAAATACTTCCCCGAAAAAATCAACACGGAATTTGTAAGAGTTGTCGATAAGCGCACAATCCGTATGCGTGTATGGGAACGCGGTAACGGCGAAACCTATGCTTGCGGTACAGGTGCCTGTGCGGCAGTTGCGGCGGCTTGCGAATTAGGTCTTTGCGAAAAGGGTGCAGATATTACAGTCAAGCTCAAAGGCGGCGACCTTATCGTAAATTACACCGATGAGTGTGTTTCACTTACAGGTAATACAAGTCTTATTTTCGAAGGCTATATAGAATATTAATTGAAGTCAGGCTGTATCGCAAGGTACAGCCTGTTTTCAGAGGTGTGAATTATGAAATGCGAACTTACAAATATGATTATGATTGAAAATCCCGAAAACGGCGATGTGGTTGTGCAGAACCGTGTTAAATACTGGAAAGGAATAACTTTTCCCGGCGGTCATATTGAAAAAGGTGAAAGCTTTGTGCACAGCGTTATCCGCGAGGCTAAGGAAGAAACGGGACTTGATATAAAAAATCCGAAGCTCTGCGGAACAGTACATTGGTGTCATAAAGATACGGATAGGAGATATTTTGTATTACTTTTCAAAACAAATGAATATTCGGGTACGCTTTTAGACAAAACAGAAGAAGGAGAAGTTTTCTGGGCAAGCAAAAATTCTCTCAATTCATTTGAATTGTCACCGAATTTCGGAGAATATCTTAAAGTATTTTTAAGCGATAAAAGCGAAGCATTCGGTCTGCACGATGATAACGGTGACGAAATTATGCAGATACTGTGAGGGATGACATGGAAAACGTAGAAAGAAACCGAGCTCAATATATAAAAATGACGCAGACGCCGATACCTAAGCTGATATCGAAATTAGCAGTCCCTACTACTATAAGTATGCTTGTCACATCGGTTTATAACCTTGCCGATACTTACTTTGTATCAAAAATATCCACAAGTGCAAGCAGTGCGGTAGGCGTAGTATTCTCTCTTATGACGATTATACAGGCGGCAGGCTTCACTTTGGGTATGGGCGCGGGCAGTCTGCTTGCAAGAAGGCTCGGAGAAAAAAACAAAAAAGCCGCAGATGAATATGCATCAACAGCGTTCTATACTTCCCTTGCACTGGGCTTAATAATTACGGTTTTCGGTCAGCTTTTCAAAGAAGAGCTTATGACATTGCTCGGTGCAACTGAAACAAACTATGAATTTGCAGCAGATTACGGCAATTACATTCTCTGGGCAGCGCCGATTATGTGCGCGTCCTTTGTAATGAACAATATTCTCCGTTCGGAAGGAAAAGCCGCGCTTTCTATGATCGGGCTGAGTGTGGGCGGAATTCTGAATATAATACTAGACCCGATTTTTATATTCACATTCAATCTGCAGACAGCAGGCGCGGCAATCGCAACAGTTATAAGCCAATTCATGAGCTTTGTTTTATTGCTGTCAATGTTCCTGTTCAGGAAGAGCAATATCTCACTGAGTCCTAAAAATATAGTATTCAAGCCGAAAATCTATGCTGAAATACTTACAACAGGTATGCCCTCGTTAAGCAGGCAGGGACTTGCCAGCGTTGCAACGGTATTATTGAACAGAGCCGCAGGTGTATACGGTGATGCGGCAATAGCGGCTATGTCAATTGTAGCAAAAGTATGTATGCTCGTTCAATGCGTATGCATCGGAGTGGGACAGGGATTTATGCCTGTTGCCGGATTTAATTACGGAGCAAAGAAGTTTGACAGAGTAAAAAAAGCATTCAGGTTCACCCTCACGGCGGACACAATTATAATGGCTTGCCTCGGCGTTGCGATATTCATTTTCGCGCCGACAATAATGAAATTATTCAGAGCTGAGGATGCAACTGTAGTTGAAATAGGCTCTGCAGCTATGCGTGCTCAATGCATAGCAATGCCACTAATGTCGATGACAATAGTAGCGAACTCACTTTTACAGTCAGTCGGTAAATCAGTGAGAGCAACAATACTGTCCTGTTGCCGTCAGGGGATATTCTTCATTCCGCTGATACTCGTTCTTCCGAAATTTTTTGGATTGTGGGGAATAGAGTACACTCAGGCTATAGCAGATGCATTGACATTCCTTATAAGCTTACCTTTTGTGATATGGTTCTTCAAAGGACTGAAAAATGAACAGAAATCAGCTACTGCTGATGTGAACGATTAACCACCCGTTTGACGGGTGGTTTTGATTATAGCGTCGAACACTCTGTGTGCAACGATTTAAGCCTATTTTATAGATAATACAGTAATTATACCATTTTATACATCGGGGCGTACAGAAGCCCACAGAGCAAAGATTTAAGCATATGAGCTATATACGGCAGTAAAACAAATGAAAATTATGCAGATTCGTCAAAAAAATGCAGAGCCTTACGGCTCTGCTGTCTTGTTAAAATATATACATTGTAACTTCCCTGTTGCCCCACGCGTAAGCCGCACTTTTGCTGTTTACGTAAAGGTCAACCACAGGAGCATTATCCCAATAAATAAAGCTGCCTGTATCCTCTGCGGAGCTGTAGCCGTAGACTGTACCGTCCGACGCTACGATATACATTGTGCTTCCGTAAGGAATGTTTCTGGGGTTTACTGCAACCACACCTTCGTGAACAGAAGTACCTGTTGCCGTTGTAGTACCCATTGAGTAAGCGGTAGCTCTGCCTGTAACCTTGTAGGAATATTCAAGAGGGATACCGTTTTCATCAAACAGAATATCGTCGGGAACTTCAATATCGGACATCTGGGTAAGACCCAATTCCTCAAATGAAAATTCCGTCTTTTCTGTTTCTTCGCTGCTGTCTGCTTCTTCACTTTCACTTTCGGCGGAAAGCTGTCTGAGCATCTGCTCCGGTTCACTTTCCTCTTCGTTGATTGTGTTGAATCTGTCCGATACGATAAGAACAGTTGAAGCTGTCATATCGGGGCTTTGCGCTAAATAAGATTCCGAAAGTTGAAGTATTTCCTTACTGCTTACATTGCTGTTGCCTGAGTTTGCAGAAGCTGATGTATCGGTTGCAAACTGAAACATACAGGTGACAGATGTCAATGCAAAAACTGCCGCTGAAAAGCCTGCCGCACATTTTTGTGATTTTATCACCTTACAAGCAGAAGAAAATATGTTTTTTACTTTCTTCATAAATTGTCTCCTTTGATGTTTTTTTGCTGTGAAAATGTATAATCGGAATGTATATTCACAGCGGTATTACACTAATTGAACAAGACGCCGCTTATTATAGGCAACTTATTTGTGAATGTCAAGCAATTTCAGCAGTTCATTTTTGTGCACTTTGACGATTGACTTTTTGATATCAACCTTTTAAGTTGGAAATAATTGGTAATGATTCACAGCATAATGTCAGTTTTTGGGAATAGGATAATAAAATTTTGGCATTTTAAACAAACTTGCAATCTTCACTTTTACTATATTTCAGTGATTAACAAGAATTTTATATATTTTTTAGAATATAACGACTATATTTAGTGGTATTATTTTCCATATTTGAATATACACCACTATATGAATAAATATAAATTTATTAATTTTTATAAAATATCAAAAAAAAGAGGACATTATTCTGTCCTCTGAAAAAAGTATCAATCAACTTATTTGCTTACAAACACGGCGCAACCGTGAGGATTTACTGCAATTTTAAAGGCTTGACCTTTATATTTTTTATTGCTCCAGACCTCTGTATATTCACTTATTTGAGTGATTTCAGCGGGTAAATCCGAGCTGTTGAATGACAGCTCCGTCAGCTTTGATGTTCTGTTATAGATACATACGGCATGCCTGTTTCCGCTGAGTTTTTTTACAAGCCAGTCAGCTTTTGAAGTACGTTTATATCGCACGCATTGATGTCCCAGCTCATCCTGATCAATAGCAATCATCTGTCGGTTTTTAAGAATTTCAAGCACATCATCATTTGAATCGACATTGTATTTTCTGATATCATTACCGAGAATAAGGGGCGCAGACATCATACACCAGAGTGAAAAATGCGTTCTGTTTTCATCAACAGTCAGTTTGCCGTTACCGACTTCAAGCATATCGGGGTCGTTCCAATGCCCCGGACCGGCAAATTCAGCAAGTGCAAGATTTTTATTATATATAATGTTTATCCATTTCCAATAAGGTCGGATATCGGGTGTTGTACGCCACAGATTGCCCGCATTCCAAGCCCAGTTTTTCGGATTATTTCTTCCCCATTCGCAGATTGAATATGTAATCGGCTTATCAGGTGATGCATTTCTGAGTGCTTCACCCATTCTTTTGTACTGAATATATGCACTGTCCGCCCTTGTGCAAACGGGATTAAAAAGAGCTATCCGATTTTCGCCCTTGTTGAGTTCAACCTCACACTGATATCTACCGACTGTGCTCCAAGCTTTGGTTTCGGGGAAAAACATCTCGTAAAATTTATCATTGACCTGAACGATAAGGTATTTAGTATATCTGCCGCTCTTTTTTACAACCAATGTGAGCGGATATGAGCCATTTTTTTCACAATCCAGGTTAAACTCTGCTTTTCCCTTGCCCTGCCCTAAAAAGCTGATGTATTTGCCTGATTCAAGTCGTTTATCATTATTGATACATGCAAGACCGCTGAGTTTTGCATCATCTGACACAAGATTGATTGTTTTTTCGCCCATTCTGATTTCAACCTTTTCAACAAGCGGAGCAACGGAAGGGATTTTAACATTATGACAGAAATCATATTTAAAATATTCCACTCCCCAACGGGCAAAGGTATCTGCATCCTTTTTTTCATAGCCAAGACTTGCAGGCAAATCCTCACAGGTGTAATCACCGTTTGATGAGTACAAACCCATTTTGAGCCCGAGTGCGTTTATTTTTGCGCAAAGAGTGTCAATGCCCGATGAAAATAGCGATAAATCACCTTGCAGGCATCCGTTTTCATCACGGACGGAAGAATGCCAGCAGTCATCAAGATTTACATATTTATATCCTGCCTCGGCAAGACCTGATTCTTTCAATGCAACAGCTGTGTCATAAATCAGATTTTCATCAATATTATTTCTGAATGAATTCCAGCTTGACCAGCCCATAGGCGGAGTCGGTGCATCTCCCCCGTTGTAAAATTCATTCCCGGGGATTCTGATAGTGAGTTTTGATTTGCATACAAACTGTTTAAGCGTACAAATAGGGCAAAGACCTTGCTTTTTCTGATGTAAACACCACAGCAGAAACAAAACAACAATCAGAATGATAATACCTGCAATGACATACTTAACCATAACAGCCTCCACATTATACATACTATTATATATATAATAACAACCCTCTACTGAAAAGTAAAGGGTTGAAATGTAATTATTTATTTGTCTTAGCCTTCTTGGAGTACTTTGTCTTATAGATAAATCTCATAAGATGTGCTTCAACGGGGTTAATATATTTTGCGTCACCGATCATTTTAGCCGCCGCATCTGTACGAAGCTCTTTTTCAAGAACCATTTCAACAGCCTCAGCATCGTACATATCGCCTGCTACGCAAACAGCTCCGTTGTCCTTAAGCAATGCGGCATTTCTGCCCTTAAGCTTTTTAACAACCTTTTTAGCGGTTTTTGCCGTATTTGCAGGGTTATACTCGCCTGTGCGAAGTGTAACACCTATAAGCTGAGCAAAATCATCAAGCAGAGGCTTGAACGTACCGCCCATTTTTGATGCTGAAAGAATTTCAGGCTTCTTAGAATGAATAATGCAGTTTACATCCTTACGGGAATTGTAAATAGCTCTGTGGAGCTCTGCACTCTCGGGATATTCATCACAGGGAGAAACCTCATTGCCGTTTGAAAGGTCAATGCGTACGGATTCGCCGCCCTCAGCAGGATTCATAAGCATCGTATCGCCTTCACGCTCGGACGTATAAGGGGCAAAAATCATAGCCTGTTTCTTGGCACCCTCACTTACCTCTGCGATATGCTCGGCAACAGCGGCAATATTGTCGCTTACCTTACCTGAAACGATGTGCAATCTGTCAAGAAGGAACTCCTCGCAGACTTTTTCGAGCTCAGCGGCAACTTTAAATGCATCTTCATAATCTGTACCCATACACAGAGCGCCGTGATGAGCCATAACAACAGCCTTTGATGCTGAACGCTCAAGAGCGGCAGTTACGCCTTTGCGGAGCTTGCCTGTGCCGGGAAGTCCGTATGATGCAACGGGAATATCTGCACCGATTATCTCGCGGCTGTCCTCGGAAAGCATATTTATATCGTAACCGAGGAAGCTTACTGCGGATGCATTTTTCTGATGTGTATGAATAACAAAGTTAACATCACTGCGCATTTTATACGCCATAGCGTGTATTCCCTTTTCGGAGGAAGGCTTGATCTCAGAATCGTATGAGCAGTCCTCAATTTTAACGAGAACAATATCATCGGGAGTGAGAGATTCATAGCTTCTGCCGCTGGGAGTGATAACGAAATATTCATCGTCAACACGACAGCTGACATTTCCCCAAGTACGAGCTATAAGACCGGATTGAACAAGCTCAAGACCGGCTTTGACAACTTCGGATTTTGCTTCCAAAATGTCCATATTATTATACCTCTTTCAAAATATCAGTCCTGCTTAAGAGCAACGTTTGCAAATACCTTATCAAATCTGGTAAGTGCTTCGTCGATAAGCTCGGGAGTATATGCAGCAGATGTATAAAGTCTTGAACCTGCAAGAGTAACAAGGCCTTCTGCCATATATGCTGCACCGATGTGCTGCATTTCCTTCTTTCTTTCGCTTGTCTGTGAAAGAACGTTGGGAATTGTCCAGGGTCTTGCCCAATCAACAGCAAAGTGCATTGTGCCGACAGTTTCAAGATGACATACTGAACCCTGGTTGAATGCTACAAAGGGAAGATTGTACTTCTTGATGAGATCCTGAAGACCCTTTGTGAGTCTGTCACCCATCTGACCGGCCTTCTGGCAAGCATTTGTCTTATCAATAGCTTCAAGAGTATAGTAACCTGCAACACAGGAAATGGGAGTAGCAGCCATTGTGCCACCCATAAATGCTTTCTTGACCTTTTCGCCGCTTGCATCAAGACCTGCGCCGAGGTACTTCATATATTCCTTCTTACCGCCGATACCGCCTGCACCGGGATATCCGCCGGCAATTACCTTACCGAAGATTGTAAGGTCAGGAGATACGCCGAAGTAACCCTGAGCACCTGCCATACCGATACGGAAGCCTGTAACAACCTCATCGAATACGAGAAGTGCGCCGTACTTACGGCAAAGTCTTTCAACGCCCTTATTGAAATCGAAATCAAGAGGTCTTGTACCGCTTTCGGGGCCGATAGGCTCAATGAAAACAGCAGCAGTACCGCCGCAAAGCTGATTTCTTCTGAGAACTCTCTCGAGAGAATCGAGGTCGTTGGGGAAGAACTCCTGAGTATGCTTATAGAGATAAAGGGGTACACCGTGTGTCTGTGTAAACTTTGAACCGGGAACACGGATACTCCAGCCTAACTGATCTGACCAGCCGTGATAAGCGCCGCCCATCTTAACGATGTTTTTATTCTTTGTAGCAAGTCTTGCAACACGGACAGCTGCCATACAAGCCTCTGTACCTGAACCGAGCATACGGAACATATCTACGGTTTCAACGCTGTCGGAGATCTTCTTTGCAAGCTTATACTCAAACTCGTGGAAAAGACCTGTTGAGGGGCCGCAGGTGTTGAGAAGGTCGATAACCTGCTCACGGACTTCGGGAGGATTGGAGCCGAGAACTGTGGGGCCGCCTGCCTGAAGGAAATCGAAATATTCGTTTCCGTCAACATCGTAAAGCTTCATTCCGTCAGCTTTTGTGATTACGATGGGGAAAGGATAGTTAAAAGCAAGGTTGTGCTGAACGCCGCCGGGGATAACCTGCTTTGCTTCTTCAATCATTTCCTTTGACTTTGCGCACTTTTTGTCAAAATAATTTTCCTCATAGTCCTTTAAAACTTCGGGTTTAATGGTGTAAATAGGCTGTGCAATCAGCTCATCGAGCTGTTTTGTGATAGCCTGTGTGTCACAATAATTCTCTATTGCGAAACGAGTGTCCATAAAAAATTTACCTCCTTGGAAATAATATTCATACATATTGTATAACAATTGAGAACTTATGTCAAATATTTTCTTACAAAAAATAAAAAAACTACATTTTATATTGCTATGCTCAATAAAATTTGATAAAATAATTATGTGTAAATGAAAGGCGGTCAAATTTATGACATATTCTTACAAAACAAAGGGTGTCTGTGCATCAAATATAACCTTCGACATTACAGACGGCGTTGTAAAAAATGTAAAATTCAACGGCGGATGCAACGGCAATCTTAAAGGCATTGCAAATCTTATTGAAGGTATGAAGGCTGAGGACGTAATTGAAAAGGTCAAGGGAACAAGATGCGGTTTCAAATCAACCTCCTGCCCCGATCAGCTTGCAACAGCCTTGGAAAACGCATTAAGTGAGGGAAAATAAATGAAAATCGGTTTTGTTATAGCAGATGATAATGAATATAAGCCTTTTCTTGACTTTGCTCTCGCACAGGACGGAAAAGAAGAAAAGAGAAGAAGCAGAGATTCTGTTTCTTTTACATACAATAATAGAGAGCTTATTGCCGTGAAGGCTGGCATCGGCAAGGTAAATGCGGCAACGACTGCGGCTTTTCTTATTGCTGACGACAAGGTTGATATAATTCTCAACTTCGGTCTTTCGGGAGCGATTACAACACATTGTAAAAATGACATCGTAGCAGGCTCATCATACATTGAATGTGATTTTGACCTTACAGCCATCGGTTATGAATTAGGCAAAAAGCCGCAGGAAACATATATATACAAGGCTGACAAGGCTCTTTTTGATGCTGCAATGACAATTGACGGCGTCACGGAAGCTGTATGCGGATGCGGTGACATATTCCTTGCAGACCCCGTTAAAAAGAATCTTTATAAAGAAACTTTCGGCATTACGGAGTTTGATATGGAAACAGGTGCTGTTGCTTCCGTATGTCACGATGCAGGTGTTCCCTTCCTTGCGATACGCCAGATAAGTGACACGGCAGATGACGCCGCAGTTGAAAGCTACAGAGAGCTTAACGACAAATGCGAAATTACTCTGACAAACATAATAATGCAACTTTTAGAAAAAATTTAAAAAAAGTTTAAAAAACTACTTGACAAATGGCGAATGATGCTATATAATAACACACGTTGCTGAACGAAAGCAACGACAATATGGCGGCGTAGCTCAGTTGGCTAGAGCATTCGGTTCATACCCGACAGGTCATTGGTTCAAGTCCAACCGCCGCTACCAACGGCATCTACGTAACGAGTTGCCGTAATATGGCCCGGTGGTCAAGAGGTTAAGACACCGCCCTTTCACGGCGGTAACACGAGTTCGATTCTCGTCCGGGTCACCAAAAACACAAGGTTTGTGCCTTGTGTTTTTTATTTTATATACTTTTACCTCCGACAGATGCCGGAGGTTTTTTCTATACAAAAAAATTGCCTTTACTTTTTTTCATTCCTGTATCTCATACGTATAAATACTTTACATTGTTCAATGCATATTTCTTTTTCTTCAGCAGTTAAAGAACGAAATACCCTCAGAAGTTCGTCCTCCTGTTGAGAAGTCACAGTATCCGTGCCACCCAAAAGATAGTCCAATGAAACATCAAAATATTTTGAAATCAGTCGCAAGGTTGCAAAATCAGGTTCACGGGTGTTTTGCACATAACTGCTTACGGTTGACGGTGCAATATTAAGCTGAAGAGCCAACTCTTTTTGTGTTATATCTTTTTCCTCTATCAGCATCCTTAATTTTGTTCCGAAATCCATCAAATCACCTCGTATATATCTTAAATGAAAAAGACTTAATATGTTTAAATAGTCACAATTAGTGTTGACAGTTCACATTTTGTATTGTATAATACTGATTGAAAAATTCTTCAATCAGGAGGAACATTATATGGAGCAAAAAACACAAGAAAAAAGGGGAACGAAGATAGTTATTACAAAAATAATTGTAGCAATTATTATGATTTTGCTGATGATTGGCATTTCGGCAGGAATTGCAACCATAATTCACAACAGAAACGGCGGCACACCTGCTTCATCAACAGTTACAAACGGCTTATCTGCTTATGAGCTTGCCGTTCAGCAGGGCTATGAAGGCACTGTGCAGGAATGGCTTGATTCTCTTTCAGGCAAATCAGCCTATGAGATCGCTGTTGAAAACGGTTACAGCGGAACTGAATCGGAGTGGGCAGCTTCACTTGAAGCAACCGCTTCTAAGAACTCTGCAAGCATAAAAACAGCATCCTTTTCTTCAAAGGGTGAGCTTTTGCTTACGCTTTCGGACGGTACTGTTATCAATTTAGGTAATGCAAAAGGTGCTGACGGCAAGAACGGCACAAACGGAGTTAACGGCACAAATGGCACTGCCGGTAAAGATGGCGTTGACGGTAAAGACGGCACAAGCATTTCATCTGCAAATGTAAATGAAAACGGTCAGCTTGTTTTATCATTCTCCGACGGTACAAGCATAAATCTTGACAAAGTTGTTGGAATGAACGGTGCTGACGGCGTAAGCGTAACAAATTCCGAAATCAACGAAAACGGCGAATTAGTACTTACATACTCCAACGGTCAGAGTGCTAATCTGGGAGTTGTCATCGGTGCTGACGGTAAAGATGGCATTGACGGTACAAACGGCATTGACGGCAAGGATGGCACCCATGGAAAAGATGGCAAAGACGGTGTTGATGGCAAAGACGGTGCTGATGGTACTAACGGTACTGATGGCGTTGACGGTAAGGACGGCATTAACGGTATAAATGGTACTGACGGTATCAGCATAACAGCATCCGTTATTAACAATGCAGGTGAGCTTGTTCTTACATATTCAGACGGCACAACCGCAAACCTTGGTGTAATAGTAGGTGAAAACGGGACTGACGGTGCTGATGGTGTCGACGGCAAGGACGGTATCAATGGCACCAACGGCGCAGACGGCAAAGACGGTGCTGACGGTATAGGTGTAGTCGGGGCTGAAATCAACTCCGACGGTGAACTTGTGCTTACATATTCAAATAATCAGCGTTCAAATCTTGGTGTTGTTATCGGCGCTGACGGTAAAGATGGTATTGACGGCACTAACGGTTCAGACGGTAAAGACGGCATTAACGGCACAGATGGTGTTGATGGCAAAGATGGACAAGATGGTGCTGACGGTAAAGACGGCGAAGACGGTATAAGTATTGTCAAGTCTGAAATCAACGCCAAAGGTGAGCTTGTTCTCACTTATTCAAATAATATCGTTGATAATTTAGGCGTAGTTGTCGGAGCAAACGGCAAAGATGGAACAAACGGCACTGACGGTAAAGACGGTATCAATGGCACAGATGGCAAGGACGGTACTAACGGAAAAGACGGTGTTGACGGTGTAGGCATTGAAAACATCATAATCAATGATAATGCACAGCTTGAAATTACATTGTCAAACGGCACACAGCTCAATCTCGGTACAATCAAAGGTGCAGATGGTAAGGATGGCACTAACGGTGTAAACGGTGCTGACGGTGAAGACGGTATCGGCATCACATCAACTGAAATCAACTCCTACGGCGAGTTGGTTATAACATATTCTAACGGAACAACAACCAACCTGGGTGTAGTTGTCGGCACTGACGGTAAAGACGGCGTTAACGGTAAGGATGGGCAGGACGGTCAAGACGGTAAAAATGGCTCCGACGGCAAGGACGGAACCAACGGTGTTGACGGTATAAGTGTTACAAAAACTGAAATTAACGATAATGGCGAGCTTGTTATTTACTACTCTGACAACACATCAGCAAATCTTGGTGTTGTGGTCGGTACTAAAGGTAAAGACGGTACTGATGGCACTGATGGTATTGACGGCACTGACGGCGTAAACGGCAAAGATGGTATCGGTGTATCAAAATCAGAAATCAATGCTGACGGTGAACTCGTTATCACATATTCAGACGGTACTGTTCAGAATCTCGGTGCGGTTGTAGGTTCTGACGGTGAAAACGGAACAAACGGCACTGACGGTATCGGAGTAACTAAAACAGAAATAAATGATAACGGTGAGCTTGTTGTTTATTACACTGACGGAACATCTGCTAACCTTGGTGTTGTAGTGGGTGAAGACGGTCAGGACGGTAAAGACGGTCAGGATGGTACTGACGGTAAAGATGGCATCAACGGAACTGATGGCAAGGATGGCGTTAACGGTGCAGACGGTAAGGATGGCGAAGACGGAATCGGTATTTCCGATGTTACTGTAAATGCAGACGGCGAGCTTGTGCTTACATTCTCTGACAATTCCGAAATAAATCTTGGCTGTATTGTTGGTAAAGACGGAACTGACGGACAGAATGGTTCTGACGGTACAGATGGTAAAGACGGTACAGACGGCATCGGTATTGAAAAGTCAGAAATCAATTCAGACGGTGAACTTGTTATCACTTATACCGATGGCACAAGCGAAACTCTCGGTGTTGTAGTCGGTGAAGACGGCAAAGACGGTACGAATGGTACCGATGGAAAAGACGGAGCTGACGGTAAAAACGGTATCGGTATTGAAAAGACAGAAATCAATTCGGACGGCGAACTTATTGTATACTATACTGACGAAACATCTGCAAATCTTGGCGTTGTTGTAGGTGCTGACGGTCAAAACGGTACAAACGGAATCGACGGCACTGACGGTAAGGACGGCGAAAACGGAAAAGACGGTGTCGGAATTGATACGGTAAATATTGATGATGACGGAAATCTGACCGTTACACTTACAAACGGCACTACTCTCACACTCGGCAATATCAAAGGTACTGACGGTATAGGTATTAAAAAATCAGAAATCAATGCAAACGGTGAACTCATCCTCACTTACACCAACGGAACAATCACAAATCTCGGTAAAGTAGTCGGTGCTGACGGCAAAAACGGCGAAAACGGAAAAGACGGCGTAGGCATTTCCGATGTTACAATTTCAAGCGAGGGTGCTTTAAATATTACACTGTCAAGCGGAACTGTAATCAATCTCGGCAACATCAAGGGCAAAGACGGTAACGGTATCACAAAGTCACAAATCAATTCAGACGGCGAACTTGTCCTCACGTATACTGACGGCACATCAACAAATGTGGGTAAAGTCGTAGGTGCTGACGGTGAAGACGGTCAGAATGGCTCTGACGGTGTAGGCATAAAAACTGTTACTTTGTCTTCAACAGGTGAGCTTATTATTACCCTTACTGATAATTCAGTCACCAATCTCGGAAATATCAAAGGAGAAAAAGGCGATAAGGGTGACAAAGGTGAAGACGGCAGAGGCATAGCAAGTATGGAAATTGTTGACGGTGAGCTGGTTATAACCTACACCGATAACACAACGGAATATGCAGGATATGTAGATGACGCTGTTGCTGATTCTGTTTCAATGCTTAATTTTACTGAACTTGACGACGGAACATACAGCGTAGCAATAAAGAGCGAATATAAAGATGTGGCAACAAGCATATCCATACCGTCCAATTACAAAGGAAAAACAGTTTCCACAATAAAGAGTAGAGGCTTTGATGGTGCTACGGCGTTGCAAAATATCACAATTCCAAAAAGTATCACAAAAATAGAATCGATTGCATTTGGAAGTTGTTCCAATATTTCTGATTTCTATTACAAAGGAGATATTACAGATTGGTACAATGTTAGTTTGATTGGCGGAGATTCATCCACTCCATTTTACGATAGTAATGCAGAAAAAAGGACTATGTATGTAGGAAATAAAAATACAGCTGTAACAGATCTTGTCATTCCAAACACTGTAACAACTGTTTCATCGTTTGCTTTTTACAATAATACAGCTTTAGAATCTATAACATTTTCCGAAAGTGTTTCTGAACTTAAAGGCAATGCATTTTCTTATTGCGAAAACTTGAAAATTGTTGATTTTTCAAAAGCGACCAATCTCACATCAATACCATCACGTTCATTTTTAAACTGTTCAAGTTTGGAAAGTATTACTTTGCCCGAAAATATCCAATCAATAGGTACTCAAGCATTTCAATACTGTAAAAGTTTAAAAAATATAGATATGTCATATGCATCAAAACTTACCGAAATAGGAAGCGGTGCATTTATGTTTTGTTACAATTTAGAAAACATCTTATTGCCGAACAATATTACAGAAATAGCATCCGAAACATTTTATGGCTGCGAAAACTTAAGCAATATTACAATTCCAAATTCTGTAACATCTATAAATTCATATGCATTCTACGGATGTTCAAGTTTAACTGAAATTACAATACCAACGGCAGTTAAACGAATAGGTGAATATGCATTTTATAAGTCAGGTTTAACTTCCGCAACATTTGAAGTCACGGATGGTTGGAAAGCAGGCGGTGAAGATTTTTCTTATACCATATTAAGGAACGGCGTTGAAAAAACAATGACATATTCATTGACAGATCCTGCAAAAGCGGCAAGTGCATTAAAAACACGTTTAAAGTATACATATTCACTTGGTGATGAATCAGCCGGCACATCTGATGAACTCAGATACCTTGAATGGTATTCAATGGAATGGACACGAGAATAAAGGAGCAATACTGATGTTAGTAAAAAAAGACACAAGCAGAATATACTCTATATCAGCCGTAATCACCAAAGTGCAATATGCAGAAGCTGAAAATTACATAAAAGCTGCTGTTGCTGAATTTTGCAAAAACAATCCGGGACAGACGTTTTCTGTGCGAGAGCTTTTCGGCGGAGCAAACAGGGATTGGAACGGTACACCTTTACAACCGATTTTCAATTATCACAACCAGCCAGGTGCAAAAGCTCCTGCAGACAAGGCAAGAAAAGATGTGGGAAAGCTTTTGAAATCAATCCTGGAAAATGACAAAAACGCATATTATGAAAGAATGCAGGGCGGCAAAACAAAACTGTACAGAAAAATAAACTAACAAAAAACAGGCGTTCGGGATAAAAACTCGGACGTCTGTTCTTATTGACATTTAATAAAATGTATCTTATAATAATATAATACTAAAACTAAAGAAAAGTGATTATATATGAATAAACTTAAATTCAGTAACGGCAGATTCCGTATTCTTCAGCTGACTGATATGCAGGACACGCAGATGACCAATCCCGACACTGTAAATCTTACTGCTGAAATCATTAAAAACACAAATCCCGACCTTATTGTGCTTACAGGTGATCAGGTCAAGGGTTACGGCTTTTATTTTATGCTCGGTGATAACAAAACCAATGCGGCAACAACTATCAGCAATCTTATGCAGCCTATTGCTGACAGCAAAATCCCGTTTACCGCCGTATTCGGCAATCACGATGCATTCGGCACTGCTGACAAGGATTTTCAATGGAAGTGCTACAATCTTTACGATAATTTCATCGGTAAAGATTACACATTTGATACAATTCCGATATACTCCGAAAACGGCGAGGATATAAAATTCGGTGTGTATATGTTCGATTCTCACGAAAAGAACAAGGACGGCACTTACAATCCCATTACGGCAGAGCAGATTGAAAGCTACAAAGCCTCGAGAGATGCTTTTGAAGCGGAAACAGGTCATACTGTAAGTGCGCTTGCATTCCAGCACATTCCTCCTGAGGAAATTTACGATTGTTTTGACAAGAGTGATAAAAGCAAAAAGGGATTTTATCAGGGTGCGGGAACACACAACAAAAAGCACTACTCACTCCCCTCTTACGCGAAGAACAAATACAGTTTTATGGGCGAAAATGCCGCATCACCCGATGTAAAAAGCGGTCAGCTTGAGGCATTCAAAGAAAAAGGCGATGTACTCGGTCTTTTCTTCGGTCACGACCACAACAACAGCTTTGTCGTTAAGCACGGTAACCTTGACTTGGGTTACACACAGGGTTGCGGATTCAATATTTACGGTCCCGGCAAAAAGCGCGGCGGCAGAGTGTTTGATATTTACGAAGAAACTCCCGACACATACTATACATATACTGTAACCTGTAATGACATTGAAGGCTTCAAACTGGAAAGACCTGTAAAGGAATTTATTTACACTCACTCACCCAACTCCGTATCACAGGCTGTAAAGCTTATAAAAAAAGCAGGCATTGCGGCAGGCACGGTTGCGGCAACAGCGATTGTCGTTAAAAAGATTTTTAATAAACGATAATTTATTGTACTGTAGGGAGCGACGCCCTCGTCGCTCCGAATTATCCAAATCTGCGATTTGGATGATTATAATGATCAAATCGGATTTTAATAATATTATTGATAAAAATGGCACATTTTTATCAATCGGCGCGACGGGGGCGACGCGCCCTACTGAACATCGATAGATTATTGTTTACCAAAGCACATAAATTTCAACTCCCGAATGGTTTGTTCGGGAGTGATTTATTTATTCAGTTATGAATGCATAGCGGGCGGTTCCGTTATAATTCGTATAAGAATTCCATTCTGCAACTATTTCATAAAGGAATCCGCTGCTTATTTCAAATGTCAGTCCGTCGGTTTCTGTTTGGTCTGCTTTTGCCGAACTGCCTTTTGATAAATCATAACGGTAAACGGTGATTTTATCGGGATTTACCGCAAACTGCAACTCGACAAGACAAGTTTCTGCAAGTTTAAGAGGTGTCATACTGTCAACGATATCAAGCGGATGACTGCTGTCGGCAAAAGTTGTCTGTCCTGTACCGTCGCTGTTTATTGCTGTCCATTGATAGCTCCCCTGCCATCCTGCGACCGTGTATTCACCGCAAAGAACCGAAAGTGCAGGCGGTTCATCAAGTATGCCGTATCCGGGAAACAGTGCTTTAATATTTTTTCTGTATTCATCATCAATTTCATAAAGATAGCTTGATGCAGGATTTGCATACGGAAGAATAAGCACTTCTGACGGGTCAATATTGTAGGTTGAAAGAATTATATGCATTTCTTCAACAGATGCCGCCACAAGAGCCCAATGTTTATTGCTTGCGCCGTGATTTTCTCCGCTTACCAAACCGCAGGAATAATCATTTTCAGAATACTGCCAGACATAAACTGCCAATCCCCCTTTTGTTGAAAGACCGAAAAAATCTGGATATTTTGCTTTTAATGCATCAACGGCATCAACCGTAACGTTTTCAGGTCCGTCAGCTCCGCCAACAACAGCGAAATCCACATCTTCTTCACCGCTTGCACTGAATTCAAGATAGGCAGTATAATTTGCCGCTTCGTCTTCCAAGTCAAAATCAAATTCAAGCACATAATTCCCTTTTTCTGAAAGGTCATATGATGTTAAAATAATCTTTCTGTCAGCAAAATCGTCATCAACTACATATGCAATTGAATTCCAATAGTCGTTTCCGCTTTTGACTTCAACGGGAACCGAGCCTAAAACCTTTCTGTACAGATGGAATTCTTCACCGTACCAGATAGTTTTTCCGCTGTTGTTTTTCCATTGCATTACAATATACGAACCTTCTTCACCTACTGAAATTTCCGTTATTTCAACATCAATATCATTATGGGTGGTGTAGCCGTCATTGATTGTGTATATCAAATCTTCTTCAACAGGGTTGGTCAAAAAGCAAACAGAAACAGCAATGCAGATTACTACAGCAACGATAATTACCCACAATGCAGGCTTTTTATAATTGAGAACCGATTTTATTCTGTCCTTAACGCCCACTTCGCCGAATGCCAGAGGGCAAGCAATAACTGTTCTGCGCTGAACACTGCAATCAACCAACGCAAGAGAATAACCTTTTCTGTAAGTGTTATCCATATTCTTTACTGCTTTTTCGTCACAGGCAAGCTCAATATCACGGCAGAAAAGCACATATGCAACCCACAGAACAGGATTGAACCAATATACTGACAACAGAATAAACCCGAGAGGTTTCCACCAATGGTCTTTTCTTTTGATATGTGCCTGCTCGTGGCTGATGACATAATCAGCCTGTTCAGTATCAATACCCGCCGGAAGATATATTTTCGGTCTGATAACACCGAGAATAAAGGGAGAATCAATATTATCGCAATGATAAATATTATCCGTAAGGCGCAAAGATACACGCACTCTTTTATATAAACGGATGTACGATATTACGGAATAAGCCAACATTACACCAATACCGACAAGCCACAGGATGCACAATATTGACTGAATATCCGAAAAATCAGTACCGTGCGCGTGTGCGTATGTATTGATGTACTCATTTACAGTATTATCCACGGGCTGAACACCGGTGTTTATATCGGGAACGGTTGTGTAAGCAGGTATGCTTATTGTTTCTTTACTTGGAACAAGGCTCAATATACTCTCAAAAGAAAACGGAATTGCAAGCCGCAGACCGACTATTGCCCACAATATGCAATTTATCCATTTGGGAGCTTTTTTCAGCACAAACCGAAGCAGTACAACAACAAGAACTATCAGGCTTGCTGTTATGCTGAGATTTATAGCATCAAGAAAAACGTTACCCATTACTACCCCTCCCCGAATTCATCGATCATACGGCGGATCTCCTCAAGCTCCTTTGCAGACGGTTTTTTGCGTGAGGCAAATGCCGCTATGAATGCGGGCAAGGAGCCTTCAAAGGTATCTTCAACAAATTTTTCGCTTTGAATTGCATAAAATTCATCCTTACAAATCAGAGATGTAACAATTTTATTCTCGGTTTTAAAAATTCCTCTGTCACACAGCTTTTTAAGCACCGTATATGTGGTTGTGCGTTTCCATTCAAGCTCTTTTTCGCAAAGAGCAACAAGCTCCCTTGTGGTAAGGGGTTCGTTCTGCCAGATAATATCTGCAAAACGGGCTTCTACGATTCCTAATTTAAGTTCTTCCATTTCTGTCCCTCTCTTTTGTCTATTTACAATAGACTACATCTATAGTCTATCACGGGTAGACAAATTTGTCAAGCAAAAAAAACCGACCTCTTATGAAGTCGGTTTAAATCAATTATAATGCGGTATTATGTAAGATCTTCAAGTGAACCGAGACCCATAGAGCCGAGAAGCTTATTCATAAGCTCTGTTATAACCTTAATGAAGTAATCAACATACATAACAAGAGTATTCATATCAAGTGACATAGTGTACACCTCACTTTCAAAAATTCATTTATTCAAATTTATATTAACACAAAGAATTGCATATTTCAAGTGTTTTAATATAAAAAAACAATATAAGCCATTTGCACTTGACACTTTATCAAGATAAGCGTAAAATAAAAATATTAAGGTATTGCTACAACAAACAGAAAGGAACCGATATAATGAACGGTAAAACGCTGTGTGTTATCGGCGGCGGCGCCTCAGGTATGGCTGCCGCAACAGAAGCTGCAAGATATGCAAAAAATCATAAGCTTGATATAAAAATAGTTATATTTGAAAAACTGCCGAAGGTGGGTAAAAAAATCCTTGCTACGGGCAACGGAAGATGCAACATACTCAATTCTGAGCCTGCAAAAGACAAATTTTTCGGCAACAGAAAGGTTATAAATTCTGTACTTGATAAATATACGGTTGAGAGTAACGTTGAATTTTTTATGTCATTGGGTCTTTATCTCACTCACGAAGCAGACGGCAGACTGTATCCGTTAAGTCTGCAGGCATCATCCGTGCTTGACGCGCTCCGCTTTGAGCTTGAGAGATTGAACGTTGAAATAATATGCGACACTCCAGTTACGTCAATCAGCCGCAAGGGAAACGGATTTTTACTCAATGATGAAATATATGCAGATTCCGTTATTATCGCAGGCGGCGGAAAATCCTCAAGCGTTCACGGTTCTGACGGTTCAGCGTTCAATTTACTTTCATCAATGGGCATAAGAATAAAGCCCACATTCCCTGCTCTTACTGCCGTTAAACTCAAGAACAAAGACGGCTCGCTCAAGGGTGTACGCGCTCACGGTGAAATTATGATTGTTGAGAACGGCAAAGTCGTGGCAAGCGACAGCGGTGAAATTCAGTATACGGAATACGGCATTTCGGGTATTCCCGTAATGAACATTTCAAGACACGTTGCCGAGCATTTTCAATTGCACAAAAAAGGCAAGATTATTGCCGCAATAAACACTCTTCCCGACTTTTTGCCCGAAGAAATATTCTCATACATTGTAACGCGTTCAAAGAGCAACCCTGAGCTCCTTTGCGAAAACCTGTTATCGGGTCTTATGCCTAAAAAGCTCGGAATATCCAAGCTCCGTGCGGCAGGAATAGCTCCCGAAAGCACCGTCGGTACTCTTACTAAAAATCATATTGCAGTGCTTACCGAGGTTATAAATTCACAGCTTTTTGAAATAAGCGGAACATTAGGATTTGACAATTCACAGGTGACTGCAGGCGGTGCAGACACTTCATTCTTCAATCCGTCAACACTTGAGTGCGAAAAAATCAACGGTCTTTTCGCTTGCGGTGAAGTGCTTGACGTTGATGCTGTATGCGGCGGCTACAATCTTACCTGGGCTTGGAGCTCGGGCAGATGTGCAGGCTACAATGCCATAAAAAATTTATCGGAGAAAACTGATGCTTAGAATAAACGAACTTTCACTCGAACTGGGTGAATCAACAGAAAAACTCAAAAAAGCGGCGGCTGATTTCATAGGCGTTGACGTAAATGATTTTACATCCTTTGAGGTTTCAAGAGAATCCATTGATTCAAGAAAAAAGAACAATATCAAAATGATATACTCCGTTGACGTGGAGCTGGACTCAGGCGAGGCTGATATTGCCGCAAGATTTCCGATCAACAAGGTTGTTCACAAAGAGAGATATAAATACGTAATACCCGAAAACAAAAGAACGTCACAGTTAAGACCTGTTATTGTAGGCTTCGGCCCTGCAGGTATGCTCTGCGGACTTATTCTTGCAAAAAGCGGACTTTGCCCAATAATTCTCGAACGCGGCAACGATGTTGAGCAAAGGCAGAAGGATGTAAACACATTCTGGTACAAAAGAAAGCTTGATACGGAATCGAACGTGCAGTTCGGCGAGGGCGGCGCAGGCACGTTCTCCGACGGCAAGCTGACAACAGGCATAAAAGACAGCCGTTGCAAAGAGGTTTTCAATCAGCTTTATCTTCACGGCGCGCCCGAAGAAATACTTTACTCAGCAAGACCCCATATCGGCACGGATAAGCTGGGCGGCGTTGTAAAAAACATAAGAGAAGACATTATCTCTATGGGCGGTGAGGTGCTTTTCGGCTGTAAGCTTACCGACATTATTATAGCAAACGATTTTGTTCACGGTGTAACCTACGAGGACAGAAACGGCAACACAAAAGACCTTGAAACGGATGCCGTTGTTATGTGTATAGGTCATTCTGCAAGAGATACGGTTAAAATGCTTTATGAAAAAGGCATAAGAATGGAGCAGAAAGCGTTTTCCGTAGGTACAAGAATAGAGCATCCTCAGGAGCTTATCAACAAAGCACAATACGGCAGTATGTGGAACGACCCGAGGCTGGGTGCCGCTGATTATAAATTATCAAATCATCCTCTTCACGGCAGAGGCGGATATACATTCTGTATGTGTCCCGGCGGTACCGTAGTTGCGGCATCATCAGAGGAATTCGGAATGGTTGTAAACGGTATGAGTGAATATGCCCGTGACGGCGAAAATGCAAACTCCGCCATTCTTGTAGGCATTGAGCCCTCATATTTTGAGGATGACCACCCTCTTTCGGGAATTGCTCTGCAAAGGCAGATTGAAAGAGCAGGTTTCAATGCAGGCGGCAGTGATTATACCGCACCGGCTCAGCTCGTTGGTGATTTCCTTAAAAACACACCGTCAAAGCGCAAAGGTGCTGTAAATCCGTCCTGCCCTACAGGCGTTAATTTTACGGATATACACACGGTTCTTCCAAAGGTTGTTACAGACACCATTGCGGATGCAATTGTTGCATTTGACAAAAAGCTCAACAGATACGCTCTGCCCGATGCTGTTCTGACAGCACCCGAGAGCAGAAGCTCATCACCCGTAAGAATTCTGCGTGACGAGTTTTTCCAGACGAATGTAAGAGGTCTTTATCCCTGCGGCGAGGGTGCAGGCTATGCAGGCGGTATTGTTTCAGCCGCCGTTGACGGAATGAGATGCGCGGAAGCAGTTTTAAGCGACGAAACATAAATTGACATTTTGCTTATTATGTGATAAAATAATAAATTGAAATGAAATACACTCGGAGGTATACCAATGGGATTTTATAACAATCTTTGTCCAGGCTGTATGAACGAAGTCGGTGACTCAAACATCTGCCCTTACTGCGGTTTTAATCTGAAATCGGAGCAGAGTGCGCCCTTTCTTGCGTACGGCACTGTTCTTGCAGGAAAATATGTTGTAGGTGACATTCTCGAACAGAACAGCGAGGGTGTTACATATCTCGGTCTTGACACGATAACCAACAACTGTGTAAGAATAAGAGAGTTCTTACCTGAAACAATAATGATGAGAGAAAAAAATGAAACAAAAATCACGGTAAAAGAAGATTTCCGTCCTGCATACAAGACATTGATTACCGAATTCCTCAATATGTGGCACGCTCTTATGCGTCTTAAATCCAATGAGGATATTATTACGGTTCTTGATGTTTTTGAAGCAAACGATACTGCATACGCTGTTGCAGAAGCAGACGGCAATCAGACACTTTCTGATTATCTTGATAAAAAAGACGGAAAACTCACCTGGGACGATATCAATGAAAAATTATTCCCCGTTATTGATGCGCTTTCTGCAATCAACAACGCAGGAGTTATTCACGGCGCGATATCACCCGACACATTGTTCCTTTGCAGTAACGGCAAGTTCAAGCCCTGGGGCTTCTCTGTAAGCGAAGCGAGAAAGGTTGACGCTATGCTTGATGCGGATATCCGTCCCGGTTACGCCGCTATTGAGCAGTATAATGCGGAAAATGAGCTCACTGCCGCTACTGACGTATACGGTCTTATTTCAGTAATGTACAGATGCATTACAGGCTCTGTGCCCATTGACGCTGAAATCCGTTCAAAGGAAGATACGCTTTCCATTCCTGCACCCGTTGCAAGAGAGCTGCCCGACTATGTGCTTGCGGCTTTCATCGGCGCATTACAGGTAAACGCTGAGGACAGAACACAGAATATGTCTGCATTCAGAAGATCCTTCTCAAAAGAAGCTTTTGAACAGCAGAAAAAGCACACAGCGGAAGTTGCCGTTGCAGGTCTTATTGACCCTATCAGCGATATGGAATCGGATGAAGAAATCAAAACTCCCAAAGAACAGCCTGTTGTTGTAAACGCAACACAGCCTATTCCCGTTGTTGTAAACGATCCCCGCGATGACAGAAGAATGTCCACAGCGGCAACAATCATTTTAAGTATAAGCATTGTGGCTGTTATGCTCATATTCTTCCTTTGTCTTGGTCTTACGGGTGTTGTTTCATATAATTTCGGCGGCGGCACTACAGCAAAGGTTGTTGAAATCCCCGATTTTACAAATTACAGCAAAACAGACGCATTTATTGCCGAGGTTGCCGATGAATACGGTCTTCACATCAAGTTGCAGGCGACATCATCTTCAACTGTTGCACAGGGTGTGATTTTTGATCAGGATATTGCTCCCGGAACGAAGGTTGAAAGAGGTTCAACAATAAACCTGTATTACAGCAAGGGTGCAAGCACCGTTACACTTCCTGATTTTACCGGTATGACATTCACGGAAACAGTTTATTATCTGGGCAAACTTAATTTGTCTTATAATATTGTTGAAAAAGAAAACACGGGCACTCAGAAAGCCGGTACTGTTTCCACAATGACACCTGCCGCAAATTCCGTTGTTTACGAAGGCACGGAAATCACTCTCGAGGTATGGGGTGAAGCTCCGGCAAACGGTGATGTTGTGGGCGAAAACACAGGCAGTGAAATCACTTCCTCAACATCAATTCTTGACAGCATTTTCGGCAGTCTCAGCGACAGCGTAAGCGGACTGAGTGAAACAATTCAGAACTTTATTGGTTAAAGGGTGAATCTTTTGTTAAATGATTTAATTTCAAAGCATATAGCCGATGTTTCGGATTACACCGAAATCAGGACACAGATTGATACAAACTGCGGTATCAGCATTGTATCGGGCAATCTTGTGGGTAATTCAAGAGTAACTGCAAGCGGTATCAGCGCAAGAGTTTACAAAAACGGTGTTTACGGCTTCTCTTCCGTAGGCGAATACAGCGACGAAAGCGTCAAGGCTGTTTTAAATGCCGCAAGGGATAATGCGCTGTTTCTTGACAGGCGTGTCAACAAAAACAAGCCTGCACTTTATGATGCACCCGTTGTCAATTACACCGATACAACAAAAATCGTTGATGTACCGCAGAAGCTTCTGCTTGATTTTGCAAAAGAGCTTGACGACTATATAGCAAACAAATATCCCGACCTTTCAAGCAGAAGTGTTATGATAAGATGCGACAGCAGTGAGCGCCTTTTACACGTGAGCACAGGCAGTTCGGCATATTCGGTTTCGCCGAGGAGCTGTATTTACGTTGATATGAGTGCTGAAGCCAATGACGGCTCCAACGTTGAGCTTTTTGAGGTTATGGACTGTGCAAGAGGATATTTTACAGATGTATTCACTTCTCCCGATGCACTCTACGATAAAATTGAAGAGCTTTATCAAAAGCTTATGGCTAAAAAAGAGGGTGTTTTCTCCGAGGCAGGCGTATGCGACTGTATTATAGATTCGTCAATTGCAGGTATGATTGCACACGAGGCGGTAGGTCATACGGTTGAAGCGGATCTTGTGCTTGCAGGCTCCGTTGCGGCTACAAACTTAGGCAAGCAGGTTGCATCGGATAAAATCACCATTATAGATTACGCTCACACCGCATTCGGCAAGACTGTTCCCCTGCCCGTATATGTTGATGACGAGGGCACTCCCTGCGAAGACGCTGTTCTTATTGAAAACGGTATTCTTACAGGCTATATGAACAACAAGGAAAGTGCAGTTCACTTCGGAATGAAGCCCTGCGGCAATGCAAGAGCACATTCCTTTGACGACGAGCCACTTGTTAGAATGAGAAATACTGCAATTCTCCCAGGCACGGATAGGCTTGAGGATATGATTGCATCTATTGATAACGGATATTATCTTACAAAAACACAGAACGGTCAGGCTGATACCACCGGTGAGTTTATGTTCGGCATAACAATGGGTTATGAAATCAAAAACGGTAAGCTCGGCAGAGCTATCCGTGACACCACAATCTCGGGTGTTGCATTTGAAACGCTGAAAACTGTTGATATGCTCTCTGACGAATTACATTGGGCGTGTTCGGGTTACTGCGGCAAAAAACAGCCTATGGCTGTATCCGACGGCGGTCCTGCAGTAAAATGCAAAATCAACATTGGCGGTAGATAAGGAGGATATATTATGGATATTTCAAATCTTAAAGAAATTGCTCAGTATACCCTCTCCTGTCTTAAAAAACACGGAGCAGACGATGCACAGTGCAAGGTAGGACACTCGGTCGCAGATGAAATCAACATTGATGCCGGTGAATTCAGCCTTATGAGGTCAACCTTTAACAACTCCATATCTATGCTTGTTATCAAGGATATGAAAAAAGGTACAATTGTAATTAACAAGTTTGACAAGGAATCCATTGACGCAGCGGCAAAGGAATGTGTTGAAAACGCATCCGTATCTGCTGAGGACGACTGTCTTTCAATCGCTCCTGTGGAAGGAAATGAGGATTTTTCATACGGCGTGGGCGAAAGTGACAGAGATAAATTCTTTGACCGCATTAACGAATATATGGAGAATCTGTCAAAGGATTATCCGAAAGTATTTGTTGAACAGCTTATTGCTGAATACTGCGACGGCAAGTCCGTATTCGCAAATACCAACGGCGTAGAATTTTCAAATCAGTCTGCATACTATTCAATGAGCTCGATGTACTCCGCACACGACGGTGACAAAACCACATCATTCAACTCAACAGGTATTGATTTTGTTGACCTTGACAAGAAGATTCTTGATATGGGCACTCAGCGTATGATGTATGAGCTTTGCGAAAAGGAGCTTGACGCTGTTCCTTTTGAGGGTAAATTTACAGGCACGGCAGTTTTTGCGCCTTCCTGTTTAGGTGATATTATCGGCACTGCAATAGGCAGTTTCACAACGGACTCATCAATTATTGATAACACAAGTCCCTGGAGAAAAAGCCTCGGTACACAGGTTGCTGACAATTCCCTTTCCGTATCACTCATTCCCATTGACCCGAGAGTTGTGGGCGGCGAAAGATACACGGCAGAGGGTTACAAAACAAAAAACTGTGACATTATAAAGAACGGCGTGCTTGAATCATTCTGTCTTTCAGAATACGGCGCAAGAAAATCAGGCGAAAAGAGATGCTCAACTCTCAGCGGCTGTATGGAAGTTCACGCAGGCGAAACACCTTACAATGCGTTGATATCAAAAATTGACAAAGGTATTCTCGTATGCAGACTTTCAGGCGGTAGCCCCGCAGGTAACGGCGATTTTTCGGGCGTTGCAAAGAACAGCTTTCTTATTGAAAACGGAAAGATCACAAAACCTGTTTTAGAAACAATGATAAGCGGCAATCTTGCCGATATGATGAAGAATATAACCGATATTTCTAAAGAAACTGCGGAGGACGGCTCCTGCGTATATCCTTGGGTCGCATTTGACGGCGTAACGGTATCGGGCAAGTAAAATTCAATCGGGTGTCTTCCCTGTCGAAGATGCCCGATAAAAATTTTAATTTTTTTATAAAAAACTATTGACATTTTGCAACTGATAATGTATACTAATAAGGCACTTGAGGGTGCAACCAGTAAATATCGCGGAGTAGAGCAGCCTGGTAGCTCGTCGGGCTCATAACCCGGAGGTCATGTGGTTCAAATCCCATCTCCGCAACCAACTTCTTTCCCGGTTCAAAAGACCGGGATGTTTTTCTGCAAAAAATCACTGCATTTATATATACGTTTAAGAATGAGAGTGTCTATATGGATATAAATTTTATAGAATTAATCGGACATTGCCTTGGCTTTATTTCAACAGGATTATTTTTCTATTCTTATCAGCGTTCAAAAAAAAGAAAGCTGCTGATTATTCAGACTGTTGCAACTGCTTTAAGCTGTGTTCAATATCTTCTCATCGGTGCTTTTTCAGGTTTTGCACTGAATGCTGTCTGCATCATACGTAATTTTGTATACTACTTCCGTGACAAAAAACAACGTATTGACTGGACATCACCTATCATACTTTCTTTGTGTATGGCTGTCGCAAGCATTTTTTCCTGGGAAGGTATGCACTCCCTGCTGATTACTCTGGGACTTGTTTTAAATACTATGTGTATGGGTATGTTCGGCGCAAGAAATTTCAGAAAAACAATACTTGCATCCTCTTCGCTGATTCTTATTTATAATATTTTTGCCGGTTCATACAGCGGAATAGTAAGTGAATCCATATCACTTATTTCAGTTATAATCGGAATCATACGATTCAAGAAGTCAACCAAACCCGTCAAAACAGAGCAAATACAACCTACATAATAAATTCAGGCATTGTAATCCCACGGGTTACAATGTTTTTTTGTTTTCCAAAATTTCAGCACTGTCTGACAGCACAATTCACACACTGAATGCTGCATAAAAATTTGTCGGCTGTTATTTTTTCATATTTTTTAAATCACTATTTACAATAACCGTTAATTATGTTAAAATAAATTATAAATCAAAACAATTACAAGGAGGTTTTATTATGCCCGGACCCGGAGGAGGAGCACACGGTGGCGGCGGTGGTCGCAGCGGTGGCGGCGGCAGCTTTGGCGGAGGCGGTTTTCACGGCGGTGGAGGCGGCTTCGGCGGCGGACATCACGGTGGAGGTTTTCACGGAGGAGGACATCACGGCGGTTTTGGCGGAGGATGGCACCGACCCCCTCGCGGCGGTATGCACGGTCCCCATTTCGGCGGCGGTTGGTTCCACAGACCGCATCATTACGGCGGCAGAGGCTGTTTAGGCAGTCTTACGGGAATAATACTTACACCTGTCATTATAATATTATTTATTGTATTCGGCTTGATTTTTCTCTTTGGCGGCTCAAATACCGTTGTTATGCACAATAATGATAGTGTCAATATGCCAAATAACGCTGTTGTTTCCGTTGATGACAACGAATATGACGAAAATGCTTTTCAGGATTATGCAGACAAGATGTATGCAGAGGAATTCGGCAACTCAACAGCTTATGAGGATAACATCCTGCTGGTATTCCTGACCGAGGATGAAAACTATTATGATTATTATTACATAGCCTGGGTCGGAGACCATATTGCAACTGACATAAACTATATGTTCGGCAATGAGGAAACTCAATTCGGTACGGCAGTATCAAATGCTATTACCACAAGCTCCTATAAGTATTCTCTTGATGCAAATATTGCACAGATTATCAATACGATGGAGCAGAACATATCCGAATTGAGTGCTGATTCGTCATTCACCTGCGATGAGGAACATATTCAGATTGAGTCGCATCTTACAAACAAAACCAAACTTGAATTGACGGAAGATTCGGTCAACACGGCACTTAAGAGCTTTACCGATTCAACAGGTATTCCCATAGTTGTTGTAGTTGACGATATTGAAGATGTATTTTAAACAACAAACAGGCAGGTGTAACACTTGCCTGTTTATTGTTTGATACTGACTGAACACTTTGAAGGTAAAATTTAAATTTTTTAACAAAATAAATAATTTTATAAAATAATTTACGACTTTTTTAACAACTTGTTGCAACAATAAGTTTTTTATGATAGAATGATTTTGCAGAAAAAGAAATATCATCAACTTCGGAGGAATTTTTATGCGTAATCTGATTATAAAAAGACATAAAACATTTGTCGGCTGTCTGAGCAAATTAAAAGTATACATTGAAGACACCATATCCGGAGAGCTGACTATCAACGATGTAAAATGCACCAAAATCGGTGAAATCAAAAACGGACAGGAATGCGTATTTCCTATTTATGAAAACGAAGCAAGAGTTTTTGTTATTGCAGACAAATTAAGCAAAAATTTCTGCAACGATTATTATAAATTGCCTGCAGGCAATGAAGATATTTATCTCAGCGGCAAAAACATATACAATGTTGCGGCAGGACATCCGTTCCGTTTTGACGGTGTTACAGATGAAGAAATACTGAACAACCGCAAAAAAGGTTCTCACAGGGGTATTATCATAATGGTTGTTGCACTCGTCATAGGTTTTCTTTTGGGTATTTTAAGGAGCATTGACTTTGATGACTACACAGAGCCTGTGCCGGAAGTCTTCTCAACTGACGGAATAGAGATTATGCTGACAGATAAATTTGAAGAAACTGATATTGACGGATTTACGTCTGTTTACTACAATGACGACATTGCTGTATATATAATAAAAGAAGAGTTTGAATTGCTTGACGGATTTGAGTTTTATACTCTCAAGGAATACGGTAATATGGTGCTTGAAGCTAACGGTTTTGATTCATCTGTAAAATTGCAGACATATGACGGTCTGACTTATTTTGAATACGAATTACCGAATTCGGAGACAAATGATACTTACTCGTATTTTTCTGTTGTTTACAAAGGAACAGATGCATTCTGGCTGGTAGAATTTGCTACGCTTGAAGAGAATGCCGAAACATACCGCAAGACATTTATAGAATGGGCAAAATCGGTGGAATTTACTGAATAATAACTCATTATACTTAATCGGATAAATCCAAGAAGCGGATGTGATTTTTTGCCAAGATTCCAAAGTCTTATAAGCAACGGAGAATACATTGTAGGCTGCACGGGACAAACTGTTTATGTGTACGATAAAAATAATATTGAACTTGCAAAATTCAAAGATTTGAAATACGCATACACACCCGAATTTTCACCGAACGGAGATATATTTATTGTCAAATCTACTACAGGCAGGCTGGCGGTTTATTCACTGAAGGAGCTTTCTCTCTTAAAAAAGTTTCGCTTTTCAAAAGTGGACTGCAGTCAGGATGACGGATTCTGTTTTTCTCCCGACGGAAAAGAATTTTATAATATCGAACGGCACATCGACAGTTGTAAAACGGCACTTTCAATATACAATACAACGGATTTTTCACTTAAAAAACGTCTTTTTCTCAAAGATACTCTTACTGTATTAAGCGACATAGAATACGATAACGAAACAGATACATATTATCTGATTGGATTTTTCAGAGATAAAGTAACGGGTGTAAAAAGTGAATGTTTTGTATCAAAATTAGTCAATGATAAACTGACTGACATTCTTGAAGTATCGTGGAAAGAATATGTAAACTGCACAGAATACAAAAACTTACAAAGAATGGGATTTTCCGATATGGCACGGGAATATTTTGAAACAAATCCGGATGATAAAACATTTGAAGAGAATTATACTATTTCAACATTATATAAAATAAATACAAACCGTAACCATAGTTTTTGATATAAGAATCTATCATCTATATAATTCATGATAAGTTATCAATTTTGTTTATTTTACATAAAGATCATTAAATTCTATTTTTACGAGAGTGACTTTTTTCAAAATTTATTATATAATCGCATTGATGAAAGGAGTTTTTTTATGAACACATATGAATTCGGAAAATTTCTTTCTCAATTGAGAAAAGAAAAAGGATTAACTCAAATTCAATTAGCAGAACAGCTTAATGTTACCGATAAAGCGGTAAGTCGATGGGAAACCGGTAAGAATTACCCTGACATTGAAATATTTTCTGATTTATCAAAATTGTTGGATGTATCTATTAATGAATTAATTGAAGGAAAAAGAATTGAAACTGACAATTTATTTAATGGAAATGAACAGTATATAATGTCAATTTCAAAAGAAGAATATATTGAAATTAATAAGTTATATACAAAAAATACAAAAAAAGAATATTTCAGAATTATATTAATTTTTGCTGTTGCTTGTATTGTTTTCGTTCCGTTTGAAATAACTATTTCATTAAGCTTTTTATTTTTAGCAATTTTATATTCTGTTATATTTGCAATCAGACATCAGTCATTAAAAAAAGGCTACAAAGAAAAAAGCCTTACTGTTGAAAACAGACATCAGATAATTGATATATCGGAAGAAAGAGTTTCAATATCTGTTATTGAAAACAATGAATTGACGGATAAATATACTGTTGCCTATAACGATATTACATATCTTGATGAAAATGAAGATTATTTTACATTCGCAGACAAAGTTCATTTATTCTATATAAAAAGGGAATCGCTGAAAGATGAAAGCATTTTATATGAACATTTCAGCAACATATCAGACAAATTAAAAAACAACAAAAAATCCAGAACAATCGTTTCATCTTTATTAATCACTACTGTATATCTCGGATTACTCGCAATGTACAGTACTGATGAATTTGCAATACTTTTCGGAAATCCTTGCAAGTGGTTATATTTATTGGCTTTACCGTTTGGAATTGCAACAGTATTGTATTCAATAGTTTTAAAGAAAAAGCAATTAAAATATCTTCCGAATCTGATTATCGGAATTATCTTGTCATTGTCTATTCTTGCAAACTGTTTAAGCATCTTGGATTTTAACAAATACTATAACAGCGGATATAACGTCATTACTGAAACTGAAGAAAAAATCGGAATTGAAATGCCTAAACCGGATTATATAGAATTTTACAAAGATTCTTATTCCGAAGACAACAGAATAGAAATTATAAATGATGTATATATTGAATTTTACGATTCTGACTATGTTGAATACTCTGATGCGGCAGTTGACGAAATGCTCAAAAATGAAATATGGCTTGACGAATTGCCGGTGAAATTTTTGAATGTAATTCCCTACGCTGATTATTTCAGCGATTCAGAATTTGTGATTCTGTATAACATTGATACTAAAACCGTCAATGTTGCACCGGAGGATAAAGGCACGCATCATCTTGCCATTATCGCATACTATTACGGAACAATTGATATTGTTGAATACGCTATAACCCTCTAAAATTTAAGTAAGCACTGTCCGAAAGGGCAGTGCTTTGCTGTTTTTTATTACATAAGTGAAAGATAAAGCTCTTTGATTTCTGCTACTGATGTATCACGGGGATTGCCGGGACGGCAGGCATCGTCGTAAGCGGACTGTGAAAGGAAGTCAACATCCTCTGCCTTGACAATATCTTTAAGGTCTGCGGGAATACCAACATCTGCGCTGAGTTTCTTAACTGCATCTATTGCGGCTTTTCTTGCATCTTCAAGTGTCATAGCGTCTACGCCTTCAACACCCATTGCCTTTGCAATATCTCTGTACTTCTCCCCTGTTTCGGGTGCGTTGTACTCCATAACGGTGGGAAGAATGATTGCATTTGCAACGCCGTGAGGTGTGTCGTAAAGTGCGCCGAGAGGATGTGCCATTGAATGAACAATGCCAAGACCTACGTTTGAGAAGCCCATACCTGCGATATACTGGCCGAGAGCCATTCCCTCTCTGCCTGCGTCCGTGTTGTCAACAGCACCGCGAAGAGATTTTGCAATGATTTCGATTGCCTTGATATGGAACATATCACTCATTTCCCAGGCGCCCTTTGTAATATAGCCTTCGATAGCGTGTGTAAGAGCGTCCATACCTGTTGCGGCTGTAAGTACCCTGGGCATTGTTGCCATCATATCGGGATCAACAACTGCTACTACGGGAATGTCGTGAACGTCTACGCAAACCATTTTGCGGTTCTTTGCCGCATCTGTAATAACGTAGTTGATTGTAACCTCTGCGGCTGTACCGGCTGTGGTGGGAACTGCAATAATGGGTACGCACTTATTCTTTGTGGGAGCAACGCCCTCAAGGGATACAACATCTGCAAATTCGGGGTTTGTGATAATGATACCTATTGCCTTTGCTGTGTCCATTGATGAACCGCCGCCGATTGCAACGATGCAGTCTGCACCCGATGCCTTGAATGCGGCAACACCTGCCTGTACATTCTCTACCGTGGGGTTAGCCTTGATGTCTGAAAAAATATCGTAAGCGATTGATGCGCCGTCAAGAACATCTGTTACCTTTTTTGTAACGCCGAACTTGATAAGGTCGGGATCGGAACATACAAAAGCCTTTTTAAAGCCTCTTGCGTTGATTTCATCAGCGATTGATGCAATTGCACCCTTGCCGTGATAGCTTGTTTCATTGAGAACAAATCTGTTTGCCATAAAAAAATCACCTTTTTATTTTATTTTTAATAATCTGTACCATTAAAGTTGCAGATTGTTAATTTAATAACAATTATAACACATATAATGTTATTTATTTTTACATTTTAGAAAAATAGCTATACTTTTATTGACATTTTCGACAATAAATTGCAAAGAACATTGACAATATTTATTTTTTGTGCTATATTCAAGTCAAAAAGAGGTAAAGGAAGATTATAATGAAAACAAGAAAAAAACTTCTGTGTATTCTTATGGCTCTCGTTTTCAGCTGTGTTATGATCTGTATCAGTGCAAGCGCTTCTGCTAAGCCTGATTCTGACGCGGCCGCAACCGAAACCGTTGCAACAGAAACAACTGATTCTTCACTTAACGTTTACGAGGACACCTGTTCCGACTGTGACGGTGAAGGCTACTGCTACGAATGCGAGGAGTGCAACTACACAGGTATCTGTGAAACCTGCGGCGGCTCGGGCGTTATCGACGTAAGAGATGGCGCAACAAGTGATTACTTTGCATCTTTCTGGGCACTTGTACCTCCCATTATCGCTATTGCACTCGCTCTTATTACAAAAGAGGTTTATTCATCACTTTTCGTAGGTATAGTTGTGGGCGGACTTCTCTCTGCAAATATATTCAAGTCCGGTTTCAGCTTTACGGGCGCTATGGACTTCATTATAAGCGACGGTCTTATCAGCGCGGTATCTGACAGCGCAGGTATATTCATATTCCTTGTAATACTCGGAATTCTGGTTGCACTTATCAACAAAGCCGGCGGTTCAAGAGCTTTCGGTAACTGGGCCGTAAAACATATCAAGTCAAGAGCCGGTGCGATGATTGCAACATTCATACTGGGTGTTCTGATTTTCATTGATGACTACTTCAACTGCCTTACGGTCGGCTCTGTTATGCTCCCTGTAACAGATTCACACAAAGTTTCAAGAGCTAAGCTTGCATATCTTATTGATGCAACTGCGGCTCCCGTATGTATGATTGCTCCCATTTCCTCCTGGGCGGCGGCTGTTGCCTCCTATGCGGAAGAGGGACAGGGTCTCAAGCTCTTTATTCAGGCTATCCCCTACAACTACTATTCACTTCTTACATTCGTATTCATCATCGCAATCGTATTCCTTAAGGTTGATTACGGCCCGATGAAGCTTCACGAAATGAACGCTATGCTCAACGGCGACCTTTACACCACAGGCGACAGAGTTGATGAAGCAACAGCAGCTCCCGAGGGCAGTTCAAAGGGTAAGGTTATTGACCTTGTTCTCCCTGTTGTTATTCTTATTATAACCTGTGTATTCGCTCTTGTTTACAACGGCGGCATTTTCGACGGACTGAACTTTATTGACGCATTCTCAAACACAGATGCAACCGTAGGTCTTCCCTGGGGCGGTCTTATTGCACTTATTATTACAATAATTTATCTGCTTTGCCGAAGAGTTATTTCCTTCAAGGCAGCTATGGAATGTGTACCCGAAGGCTTTAAGGCAATGGTACCTGCTATAATGATTCTCACATTTGCAACTGCTCTTAAGAATATGACAGGCGTTCTCGGCGCAAAATATTTTGTTGCTGACCTTATGAACGGCGCTGCAGCAGGACTTGAAAACTTACTGCCTGCAATCATATTCCTTGTAGCTTGCGGACTTTCCTTTGCAACAGGTACATCCTGGGGTACGTTTGGTATTCTTATTCCTATCGTTACGGCAATATTCCCTGCAGATACAAAGATACTCATTATCGGTATCTCTGCCTGTCTTGCAGGTGCTGTATGCGGCGACCACTGCTCACCCATTTCAGATACGACCATTATGTCATCTGCAGGCGGACAGTGCAACCACATCAATCACGTCAACACACAGCTTCCCTATGCAATCACTGTTGCGGCTATATCGTTTATATGCTATGTAATTGCAGGATTTGTACAGAATGCGGTCATTATGCTTGCAATCGGTGCGGTGCTTACAATCGCAACCGTTGTTGTTATTAAAGCAATTACAGGTAAAAAAGACACAGCAAAGAAAAAATAAATAAACACAACAGCAATGGGCTATCCTTTCGGATAGCCCAAAATTTTTTATTGAATTATCAGCAACCTGCGAGAGTTTTGATGTATCTCTTGAAGAATGCAAGACCGTCCTCAAAGGAAGCGATTGCAATCTTTTCGTTTGTGCCGTGAGTTTTTGTAAGAAGTGTTGTATCAAGCAGGAAGGGCGAATATCTGTAGACATTTTCACAGATGTTCTGATAGTTTCTCGCATCAGTACCGCCCATAACAAGATAAGGAGCAACAATATTGTCGCTGTTCATTCTTGTGCAGATTTCTTCAATAGCCTTGAATGCTCTTGAATCTGTGGGTGATACGTTAGAAGGCTCCTGACCGCCGATAAGACGGATTTCAACATCCTTATTCCTGATTACCTTTTCAAGGTGTGTTTTAACATCGGCGATAGTCATACCGGGCATAACTCTGAAATTAACAGCAACGGATGCTTTCTGAGGAAGAACGTTTGCCTGAGGACTGCCGCTTGCCATTGTAACCGCTGTAGTAGTTCTTACAAAAGAAGCCGCCGCAGGGATATTTTTCATAACAACATTGAGCACGGGTTTGAGTGCCTTGCCGTGACAAAGAACTGCCCTTACAGGGAAGGATGTATTTCTGCCTACCTTATCAACGATAGCGGAAACGATAGGAGTAATTTCGGACTTGAACTGATTATTTTCAATATCCTTGATAACATCGGCAAGCTTGCCGAGTGCTGTGTGGTTGGGTGGTGATGAAGAATGACCGCCCTTTGCAGACAGGCTTACTTCGTAGTCGCAGTAGCCTTTTTCGGCAATACCGATACCTGCAAGGTTCTTATCAAGCACGCCGGGAACATTTATATCAAGAATTGCGCCGCCCTCGTCAAGAACGCTGTCAAGTCTTACGCCTCTGCTCTCAAGAAGTGCAGACATCTGCTTTGCGCCGTTATCGGGAGATGCAACAACCTCTTCGTTATGACCGAGGCAGATATATACTGTTCTTACAGGCTCGAAACCGTCTTCAAGCAGAGTTTCAACAGACTCCATAACACCGATAAGGTGGTTTTTCATATCAAGTGAGCCTCTGCCCCATACGTACCCGTCTGCAATATCTCCGCTGAAAGGTTCGTGCTCCCAGTCAGCCTCTGTACCTGCAGAAATGGGCACAACGTCCTGATGGGAAAGAAGAGCGATGGGGTCAAGCTCGGGATTTTTACCTTCCCATTTATAGAGAAGGCTTGCTCTGCCTACAACTTCAACGGACAGCTTTTCGTGAAGAAGAGGAAATCTCTCTCTGAGGAAGCTGTGGAACTTATCAAACTCGCTCCAATCGACCTTGTCTGCGTCTGCGTTGGAAATAGTTTTGATTTTTATTGCATCAGAAAGATTTTGAGTATATCGTTCAACATTTACGCGTTCCGGCTCAAGAGGTGCTGTTTCCTTTTTTTCGGGAACAAACTTTGCCGCTTTTATCATATTAGCGGCAACAAGAGAACCTACTGCACCTAATGCAAGACCGACTTTAAGCTTTTTGTTCATCAGTATCAATCTCTTTTCCTAATAAATTTAATAATATCATACCACTTGATAAAGAAAAAATCAATAAATATATTTCTTATTTTTACAAAAATATCAGCAACTATACAATTTTAGCCCTTTGAACTTGACAACAAATTGTCAAAGTTATATTATATATACTGTATTTTAATATATAGTCGGAGGTAATTATGGGTTACACAATAGCTGAGAAGCTTATCAAAAGTCATCTTGTAAGCGGCGAAATGGTCAAAGGCACGGAAATCGGTCTGAGAATCGACCAGACACTTACACAGGATGCAACAGGCACAATGGCATATCTTCAGTTTGAAGCTATGGGCATAGAAAGAGTAAAAACAGAGCTTTCTGTTGCATATATCGACCACAACACTCTGCAGAACGGTTTTGAAAATGCAGACGACCACAGATTTATACAGACTGTTGCAAAGAAGAGGGGCATAAGATTCTCACGCCCCGGTAACGGTATCTGCCATCAGGTTCATCTTGAGCGCTTCGGCAAGCCCGGCAAAACACTTTTAGGTTCTGACTCTCACACTCCCACAGGCGGCGGTATCGGTATGCTTGCTATGGGTGCAGGCGGTCTTGACGTTGCAGTTGCTATGGGCGGCGGCACATATTACATCACAATGCCCGAGGTTGTTAACGTAAACCTTACAGGCAAGCTCTCCCCTTGGGTAAGTGCAAAGGACGTTATCCTTAAGGTGCTTGAAATTCTCTCCGTCAAGGGCGGCGTAGGCAAAATTATCGAATACACCGGTGAAGGCGTTGCAACACTTTCAGTTCCCGAAAGAGCAACCATTACAAATATGGGCGCAGAGCTCGGCGCAACAACATCAGTATTCCCCTCAGATGAAGTTACAAAGACATTCCTCAAGGCACAGGGCAGAGAAGAAGACTGGTCAGAGCTCAAGGCTGACGAAGATGCAGTATACGACAGAGTTATCAATATTGACCTTTCCGAGCTCGTTCCTCTTGCAGCTATGCCTCATATGCCCGACAACGTAAAGTCAGTTGACGAAATCGGCAAAATTACTATTGATCAGGTTTGTATCGGCTCCTGCACAAACTCATCACTTCTTGATATGATGAAGGTTGCTCACATTCTCAAGGGCAAGAAGATTGCAGACAACGTAAGCCTTTCAATCGCTCCCGGTTCAAAGCAGGTTCTTACTATGCTTGCACAGAACGGCGCTCTTGCAGATATGATTGACGCCGGTGCAAGAATTCTTGAAAGTGCCTGCGGTCCCTGTATCGGTATGGGACAGTCCCCCAACTCAAAGGGTGTATCACTTCGTACATTCAACAGAAACTTTGAAGGCAGAAGCGGTACTGCAGATGCAGGTATTTACCTTGTAAGTCCCGAAGTTGCGGCGGCATCGGCTATTAACGGTTACCTTACTAACCCCGCAACAGAGCTTGGTGAAATGCCCGAATTCAAGCTCCCCGAGAAGTTCCTTATAAACGACAATATGGTTGAGCTTCCCGCAACAGCAGAAAATGCTCCCGAAGTTAACGTTATCTACGGTCCCAACATCAAGAGTGTTCCTCTGGGCACAGCACTTACTCAGTCCGTATCCACACAGGTTATGCTCAAGGTCGGCGACAACATCACAACTGACCACATTATGCCTGCAGGTGCCAAGATTCTCCCCTACCGTTCAAACGTACCTCACCTTTCACAGTTCTGCTTTAAACAGTGCGATGAGGACTTTGCCGAAAACTGCAAAAAGATGGGCGGCGGTGTAATCATAGGCGGTGCGAACTACGGTCAGGGTTCATCAAGAGAGCACGCGGCACTTGTTCCCCTTTATCTCGGTATCAAAGCGGTTGTTGCAAAGTCATTTGCAAGGCTTCACAAGGCAAATCTTATCAACTCCGGTATTATTCCTCTTACATTCAAAAACGCAGAGGATTACGACAAAATTGACAAGTTTGATAAAGTTACACTTAAAGATATCAAATCAGCAATCGAAAACGACACTGATGTTGTACTCGTAAATGAAACAAAGGGCGAAGAGTATGTGCTTGAGGGCGGTTTCTCCGAAAGACAGAAGAATATGCTTATTTTCGGCGGACTTCTCAACTACACAGGCGCAAATAAATAAATTTAAAGGATGAATGTAAATGACAGAAGCAAATATCAAAGCTGCCGTTGAAAAATTTGAGGCTCTTATCAGAGAGCAGGCAGAAAGAAACGAAAAAATCAAATCAGTAGGCGATTTTGTTGACTACGCAACAAAAGAACAGATCATCATAGGCGTTTGCGGCGGCGACGGCATCGGCCCCACAATCACACACGAGGCTGCAACTGTTCTCAAATATCTTCTCAAGGACGATGTGGCATCAGGTAAAATCGTTTTCAAGGATATTGACGGTCTTACAATCGAAAACCGTGTAGCTGTTATGAAAGCCATTCCCGACGATGTTCTTGCTGAACTCAAGGCTTGCGACGTTATCCTCAAGGGTCCCACAACCACACCTCAGCAGGGCGACGGACTTCCCAATATCGAAAGTGCAAACGTTGCTATGCGTAAGGCTCTTGACCTTTTTGCAAACGTACGCCCCGTTAAGGTTCCCGAAGAGGGCATTGACTGGACATTCTTCCGTGAGAACACAGAGGGTGCATATGCAGTAGGCTCAAAGGGTGTAAACGTTGACGATGAGCTTGCTATTGACTTTGTTGTTACAACAACAGAGGGCAGTGAAAGAATTGCTAAGATTGCTTATGAATATGCAAGAAACAACAAGAAGGACAGAGTTTCCATCATTCAGAAGGCTAACGTTATAAAGACAACAGACGGTAAATTCCTTAACATCTGTAAGGAAATCGGCAAAGACTACCCCGAAATCACAACCGACGAATGGTATGTTGACATCACAACTGCAAAGCTTATCGACCCCAAGCGCCGCACAGATTTCAAGGTATTCGTTCTTCCCAATCTTTACGGCGACATCATCACAGACGAGGCTGCTGAGTTCCAGGGCGGTGTAGGAACGGCAGGCTCTGCTAACCTTGGTAAAAAATATGCAATGTTCGAGGCAATTCACGGCTCAGCTCCCAGAATGGTAAAGGAAGGCAGAGCACAGTATGCAGACCCCTGCTCAATGCTCCGCGCCGCAGTTATGCTCCTTAACCACATCGGCAAGCACGACGAGGCAGACAAGCTCGAAAAGGCTCTTGATATCTGTATGTTCAAAGAGAAAAAGCTTCAGATCACAGGCAGAGATACAGGCTGTACCTGCCGTGAATTCGGTCAGTACGTTATGGATACTGTTGAGTCACTTTGATTATGAAATCAGGAAATAATATTTCAAAATCAGTAATAAGCAGATTGCCCAGATATTACCGCTTTCTGGGCATTTTGCTCAATGAAGGCATTGATAAAATATCCTCCAATGCTCTTTCTGAAAGAATGGGTCTTACCGCCTCGCAGATCCGTCAGGATTTAAACCAATTCGGCGGCTTCGGTCAGCAGGGATACGGCTACAATGTAAAAACATTGAGGGAAAACATCGGCGATATTATCGGTGTCAACTGCAAATACGATATAATTCTTGTTGGTGCGGGCAACCTCGGCAGAGCAATCGCTCAGCACATAAATTTCAGCAAGTTGGGATTCAATCTTACCGCCATATTCGATTCGGATGAAAAGCTTACGGGAATTGATATCAACAGTCTTAAGATAAAGCACTTTTCCGAAATTGAGCATTTTTGCAAAGAAAACACGCCGAAAACAGCGATTCTCTGCATCCCAACAGCGGCGGTTAAGCCTGTTGCCGACAAGCTTATTGAATGCGGCATAAATTCATTCTGGAATTTCAGCCACTATAACATCAATGATGACCACCCCGATGCACTTGTTGAAAACGTTCATCTGAAGGACAGTCTTCTTACACTTTGCTACAACATCACCAACTCGGAGGGGTCAGAGTGAAAAAGATACTCAATGTAAACGTTACTGACATTGTCCCCTTTTCCAAAGGGTTGATTTTTGTTAAAAGAGATACCCTTCCCGACGGAACCAACAAGGTGTCTTTTTTCAGCTACGATACGCAGACGGGAGAAATCACAACCGTTACAAAAAGCGTATATCTGCTTAACAAGTTCGGTATGGCATATGAACAGATTACGGCGAAGCTGGGTGATTTTATATCCTGCGAAACAGCAAAGCTGCCTAATCATCATACAATTATTATTTACCCTACCGGAGAAATGGGATTGTTTGACGATAAAGGCAGAATACTGAAAACCGGTGATCTGTATTACAACAATGCACCGGCAAGAGATGCAGCTTTCGACGGTAACAGCATATGGTGCGCCGTTCCGCAGAAAAACGCAGTTATCAGGTATTCAATTTCCGCTCAGAAAATCGTTATGCGTATAGGCGGAGATAACAATACGGCATTCAATGTACCCATTTCCGTTTCGGCTTATGACAACAGCGTTTACGTATGCAATCAGGCATCCTGTGAAATAAGAAAAATTGACATTGACACTCTCAATGTGGTGGATTATCTTGAATTTCAGGAACCTGTAAACAAGTATTTCCGTTTTAAGGACAAGGAAATTGTTGTACTCAACTCGGGAATTTATGAGTTATAATTGAGGTTTCTTATGAAAAAATCATCAACAAAAATACTCTCATTAATTTTATCTGCAATTCTGCTGTTATCAGCAGGTTCTGTTACAGCATTTGCAGACGGTTACTATTCGGATTGGGAAACTGATGACACGGATATATGTGAACACAATTACATATCCAAAGATGTAACTGAATACATTGTTACTCTGGAATGTGAACACTGTCAGGATATAAAAACAGGCACAATTCCCCAATATGTAAATCTTTATAAAGTGTTGAATTTCAGCGATTACGGAATGTCATATACTTCACTGAGCACAAATTTCACGCCGGGTGATGATGTAACTGTCTATATTTCCACCGGATATGCAGATTTTGAAGAAATTGAATTTATCACCACTGCTGATGATATTCTTGGGATTACAAAAGCTGAGAATACATACTATAACTGTTATTCATTCAGTTTTTCAAAGGAAGGTGTAGCAACAGTTGCTGTTGTATCAAAGTATGACCACAGCGTTATATACGATATCATAACTTTTGTATCAATCGGATATGATTCATACCTTAACACATACATCAACTACACAGGCGAAACAGACAAAGCAGGTGATGTTGACGGCAACGGAAGTATTACAGCCGCTGACGCAAGGTTGGTTCTTCGTCTTTCTGCGGCGCTGAGTGACTGCAATCTTGTAACAAAGCAATACGCCGATGCAAACGGTGACGGAACAATTTCGGCTTCTGATGCACGGCTTGTACTTCGTGTTTCAGCAGAAATTGAAAGCGATGCTTTATTGGCAGACTTTTATGTTATAGACACCGAAAACTCATATTCAGGTTATTCAAGCTACAGTAAAACCATATCACTTACTGCGGGAAAAACATATTCAACAGATGATTATATAATGCGCGGCAGAGACAACATAGTTTGCTCATCATCAAACACATCAGTTGCAACAGTTGACAGCTCAAACAGAATCAAGGCTGTAAAAAACGGCTACGCATACATTACACTAACCAACGGTACGGAAACATTCAATTATGAGCTTTATGTTCTTGCCGCAGGTGATTCCATAGATAATTACATTTACGGCTCCCAGAAGAAGTCGCTCGGTATAGGTGAAACATACAAGTTTGAATATCTCGTGCTGAAGGATACTAAGAATGTTACCTGGACATCATCCAATCCGTCAGTAGCAACTGTTGATAAGAACGGTAAAATCAAAGGCGTAAGCAAAGGCTATGCCTGTATTATTGCAAGTAACGGCGAGGAAAGCTGTTATTATGATGTAAACGTCAAAAATCAGTTGCAACAGAAAATTGACAAGCTTCGCAACAAATATCCTGACGGTTATTACTGGAACAATCACACACCGAGCACAGAATATCCGTATGTATCTGAACAGCCCTGCACAGACCATTCAACCAAAAAGTACGCATACTGCAAAGGTCAGTGCGCTGGTTTTGCTGAACTTATGTACAGTGAAATTTACGGAAGCAAGGCAAAAAAGAATTACGGTGTAAGCTGGGATAGCGTTGAAATCGGCGACTACCTCAGACTTAATCCGCATCATTCGGTATTTGTTACCGATGTTGTAAAAAAGGGTGACATCGTAGGATACGATAAGTGGTCCGGTGAAAACATTACAGCTTATGAGGATTATATCGTTGTGGTACACTGCAATTGGGGAAGCTGCTGCAACATAGCCTGGGATGATATTTTCTACGCAGGCTCATACACAATCAATTCCTCATTAAGTTACTCTGCTCAATAAAAACAATCAAGGCGGCTTAAAGGTGCTTTCACACCAAATGCCGCCTATTTTTGTAATTAACGGTTCAATTCGTCCGTAATAAATTCCATCAAATGACATTCATCAAGCTGTTCACGGTTGATTCTGTCTACCATTTCTTTAGTTTTATTCTTATCAAGAGATACATCATCAAAGCTTACATTCTCCCCTGCTATTCCGTATGTAGTATAGTTTTTTTCTTCAATTGTAATAATGGATTCTGTCAATCTGTATTCCATTTGAATACCACCTCGTATAATAAAGTAGTAGTTATTAGAGTCCCTCTCCAAGGACTGTATGCTATACTGTAATGGATACTGTGGATCGGTTTCACCTCCTACCGCCCGACGGTTTCAGAAAGGCTCCGACCACAGACCTTTACGAGTTT